>CAYWGA010000026.1:0-32986 GCA_964457905.1 uncultured bacterium
AGCGAGAGTCTTTTCAGCGAAGCCACCAGAACAGATCAATAATCAGTAGTATCGGCAGCACCGTGATCACCTCCATGGCAAATTTCTCAGTCTCCCGGAGCCGGAAAGTCCGGCTGCTGGTGGAATTGCATACCTCGTGCCTTTTAGCCAAAAGATATGATGAGGAATCAGCGGAAATCATCAGCCCCTCTAATCTATTGCAATTATATGAGATAGTCTCTATGGAGAATGCGTGCAAGCGATGCACCTCCCTGGGGTGGGTATACAGGACCGGGTAGAATATTGCCGGATAGTGGATGGATATATGCAATTTGCCGTGCAATATAATACTCGCAGAGCAGGTAACGCTGTTCGTATTGAGATATAGATGAAAATGTATGCTAAATACGGGATCACGTGTTATTGGGGGATGTAATCAGGGGAGCGGTATTGCCGCTCCCCTTCTATCAATGGCGCCCCCGGCATGACTCGAACATGCGACACCCGGTTTAGGAAACCGGTGCTCTATCCACCTGAGCTACGGGGGCGAATTAATCTCAACGGGTATATTATGTATAAGTGCCTTGAAAGGCAAATGGTTTGTGCTCTCCGGTCAATAAGTCAGGAGAGAAAATGAAGGTCTTCCTCCGAGCTTTTCCTTCCCGCCGAGATCGGAAAGCTCGATGACGAAGGCTATCTCCTCTATGACCCCTCCCCTGCTTTCCAGTAATCCTGCCGCCGCTGCGGCTGTTCCTCCAGTGGCCAGGAGATCATCTACGAGGAGTATCCTCTCGCCCTCCGACACAGCATCCTCATGCATTTCTATAGCAGCTTCGCCGTATTCGAGACTGTAGCTGCGCGAAACAGTCTTCCAGGGGAGCTTCCCCGGTTTTCTCAGAGGAATCATCCCTTTACCGAGCCTGTAAGCCAGTACAGAAGCGAAGAAAAATCCCCTGGCCTCGATACCGGCTATTTTATCTATCTCGCGTTCTTTGTATCTCTCAATGAGACTGTCGCATATGCTGATGAAAGCTGACGGATCGAGAAGAGCTGGGGTAATGTCCCTGAACAGTATTCCTTTTTGAGGGAAGTCGGGAATATCCCTGATCCATTTACTTATGTCCTGGTTCATCAACGCTCCTTCATTTCGTCGTGCCTGGTTTTTCCGGCTCTACAAGAATTTTCAGTTTCTTCAGGGCGCGCATCTCGAGCTGCCTCACCCTCTCCCGCGATACATGTATAAGCTTGCCTGTCTCGGCCAGGGTCTTGGGTGCACCATCCTCGAAACCGTACCGGACCTTGATGATCAGTTTTTCCCTCTCCGAAAGTCTGTCGAGAAGTGCTGACAGCTCTTCATGCTCAATCTGGCTGAGGACAATAGTCTCGGGATCTGACGGGTCGACAGCCTCGAGGTTGGTGGCAAGCTGACTGTACGTATCGATCGAGCTTGAGAGATCAAGTGCCCGGATATTCAGGATGAGGCGTTCGAGCGTCCTGAAGCGTTTCTTTGATATACCGAGCGCAGTGGCCTTTGCTTCCGATGAACTGTGCTCTTTTGAGTTCTCGACGGCTACATATTTAGACATCAGCTGAAAGACATGGATAGGGATCCTGATCGTTCTCGAATAGTTCGAGATGGCTCTGACGATGGACTGGCGGATCCACCACGAGGAATATGTGCTGAAGCGGAATCCCTTTTCAGGGTCGAACCTGCTTACCGCCTTTATCAGTCCGAGATTCCCTTCCTCTATCAGGTCGAGAAAGGGAACGCCATATGTCGCGTACGATTTGGCGATGGTGATGACAAGCCTGAGGTTGCTTACGATCAATTTTTTTCGGGCTTTTTCATCCCCGTCACGAGCCTTCCGGGCTAGATCTCTCTCTCCTTCCGCCGTCAGAACGGGATACTTGCTGATATCCTGGAAATACTGTCGCTGTATATCATCGTTCAGGCGCTTGCGAGTCATCTTATCTCCATGTAGTCGAGAGGATTGACCGCTTTTCCAGAAACCCTCAGTTCGAGATGAAGGTGTGAGCCTGTAGCGTTCCCGCTCACCCCTACCTTCCCGATCCGCTCTCCTGCCGTCACCTGTTCGCCTTTGCGCACTATGGTTTCAGAGAGGTGGGCATATACGGTGGAGATATCCCTCCCGTGATTTATGATCACAACCTTACCGTATCCCTTCTGTCTGCCGGAATAGGTAACCCTGCCAGCAGCGGCCGCATATACATCATCGCCTGTTTCGGCCTCAAAATCAACGCCTTGATGAAATTCCTGTGTTCCGTAGGAAGGATGCGTTCTCATTCCAAAGGGGCTGTTTATCTTTACACTGCCGGTTCCTCCGAGAGGATTTCTGAGAACGATATCCAGATCCCTTGAATCCTTTTCCTCTTTTTGAGAGGAGGTATTGCTTCCTGAGGCTGGTTTTGATGTGCCGCCGCGATACCTCGGAGACGGCGTGCATGAGACAAGCAGAAAACACGACAGAACGCTGATCGTTATGGCTTGGTATGGGAAGATATGACGTGTCATAAGAAAAAGTGGTCGGGGTGACTGGAATCGAACCAGCGACCTCCTACTCCCGAAGCAGGCGCGCTAACCTGACTGCGCTACACCCCGACCAGACGGTAAAATATCATTTCTCGTGGTCCAACACAAACTAATTCGGCTATCCCTCTCCATGAATTCCCCAGAAAGATATTACCCCCATGCTGGCCAGAGTGACGATACATCCGGCTATCATGACTCCCAGGAAAATGCATGGAATGGCATATTTTTTCGGTACACCGAAGATAATCGCCGCTGCGCATCCGGTCCATGCCCCGGTAACAGGAAGCGGAATAGCCACAAACATTGTCAGCCCTATCGCCTCAAATCGCTCTATAAGCTTACCCCTTCTTCTCGTCCGTTCGAAGAACCAGGTAAAGAATCTGTCTCCAGCGGGATATTTTCTGAGCCACTCAGAGGCTCTCTCCATAAAGAGCAGCAGCGGAATGATCGGAATGAAATTTCCGATCACAGCGATTAAATAGGCTTCTTTCCAGTCAAGTTTTCCGACCCATATTGCATAGGGGATAGCCCCTCTCAGCTCAGAGATAGGCAGCATGGCCAGGATGAATGCCATCACCTTTGGAGACAGGTTCAGGGCAATCGCGAATAAGGGGGCCAATTCAGCCAACTCCTTTCAGGAGGGGTACGAATGAGCATCTGGAAAGTTTCTGTTCCTCGATCTCATCCCCACTTCTTCTGTATAGCACGAGTTGTTCTTCTACATCCTGTACTGGAGCGATAAGACATCCGTTTCCGGAAAGCTGTGAAAGAAGATCCACAGGCCGCTTATCAGTGGCGGCCGATACAATTATCTTGTCGAAGGGGGCGTAATAAGGCCATCCGGCCGATCCGTCTCCCGCCTTGAGTCGTATTCGTCCTGTTGGTATCTCTTTCAGGACTACCTCAGCCGCGGCGCTCAGAGCTTCGATCCTCTCGATAGAACACACTTCCCTTGCCAGAAGCGACAGGATAGCCGTCTGGTAACCTGATCCGGTCCCTATCTCCAGGATACGGTCCGTACTTTGTATGTCGAGGTGTTGCATCATCGCCGCCTGAATGAACGGCTGTGAGATCGTCTGGTTGTATCCGATCGGGAACGAGCATCCGTCATATGCTCTCGTCCTGACCGCGGGGTCGAGAAACAGGTGCCTGGGGACAGTGAGAAATGCCTCTATGATCCTCTCGTCCCTTATTCCGCGAGCGATGAGCTGTTCCTCCACCATGCGCCTTCTTGCGATAACGTAGTCGGTCATGATCTCCAGTCGAGTTTCCACTGCTCCAGTTCAATGACACTCTTGTAATCAGTCATATCGACCTTCAGAGGAGTGACGCTGACGCATCCATTGCTGACAGCTGTAAAGTCGGACTTTTCGTCTGAATTCCAGCCGGGTTCTCCCCCGCCGATCCAGAAATAATCTTTTCCTCTGGGGTCCGTCTTTTTGACAATAGAATCGTTGTAGACTCGTGAGCCCAGCCTTGTGACACGCAGCCCTTTCAACTCGTCTTCCGCTAGAGGAGGTATGTTCACGTTCCAAAGGAACGGATCTCCACTGCCCTGTCTATCGAGCATCCGTGATACGAGATACCGCGATATATTGCCGGCTGCTGTAAAAGAATCAGGTTCCCATGAGGTTATCGATAACGCGATCGAATCGATACCCAGGATGTTTCCTTCGATCGCTGCCGCGACAGTTCCTGAATATGTGACATCCTCCCCCATATTCGGACCGTGGTTTATTCCCGAAACCACCAGGTCGGGTTTGCTGTCGAGGATTCCGTGAATGGCCAACAGCACGCAATCTGTCGGCGTACCGCTTACACTGTATGTATTGTCTGAATATTTCTTGATGCGAAGAGGATGGTCGAGCGTGATCGCATGGCTGGTTGCACTCTGTTCGTTCTCGGGAGCGACAAGTATGATACGGCCAAGGCCCGAAAGGGCTCTCTCAAGCGTCTTCAGCCCCTCGGCCCTGATTCCGTCATCATTAGTTATAAGGATCGTTTTTTCCATATGAGAGTGGATATTACCAGAGAAGACTCCGGAAGACCAGTTTTACAAATCTCCAGGTGTCCACGAGTGGATTGATCTTGCTCTTTTCCTCTCCGTAGATAGTGGTGATCGGTACGGATACGATAACTGCGCCAAGCCTCGCGGCCTTAATGAGTATTTCGCTCTCCAGATCGAAGTTTCTGGTGACGAGGTGAAGCTGTTTCATCATAGAGAGTCTTACGAGGCGGTATCCGGATTGAGTGTCCTCGATCCGTACACCAGCCCTGAGACTTATGATAGCCGAAGTGAACCAGTTAGTGAATCTTCTCAGAGCCGGCATCCCCCTCGTATCGGCCATCCTGCTGCCGATGACAATGTCGGCGTCTTTATCACGGAATGCTGTTATGAAAGAGGTCATCTCCTCGGGGGCGTGCTGTCCGTCAGCGTCGAGGGTAAATACAGCCTCGATGCCGGATTTCTCAGCCATCAGCCCGAATCCCTTGAGGAGAGTCGCTCCTTTTCCAAGATTGACCGGGTTTCTGACGACCTTGACCCCTGTCCCCTCTGCCTCGGGAACAGTAGAGTCGGATGAACCGTCATCGATGACAAGAATATTTGATGAAGGGATCTGCCCCGCTACTCCGCGGATTACAGCGTCGATATGGCCTGATTCATTGAAAGCGGGTATCAGCGCGCCGAATTCCTCATTCAAGGACCGTCCTCCGTTTCGGGATGCCGGGGCGCGCCTTAGTGGTTCGACTCCCCTGGAAACAAAAAATGGTCGGGGTGACTGGATTCGAACCAGCGACCACTTGCCCCCCATGCAAGTGCGCTACCGGACTGCGCCACACCCCGACCAGAAGATAATATAAATGATTCCCCTCGATTTACAAGGTTGATTTTCAGGCCTTTAGAGACTGTTTACGATCTCTTTAAGCTCGAGAAGATCCTCTTTCAGCGAAAGAAGCCTTTCTCTCCTGGAAGGATCGGCAAACGGGATAGCCAGCTGCTCGATCAGGACGTCGGGATTATTATTTGATTCCCTTAATTTCTGACGCGCCCCGGCGATCGTATAGCCTCTTTCGTACAGCAAGTTCTTGATTGTCATAAGGAACTTGATGTCTCTTACCTTGTACGTCCTGTTTCCGGCCCTGTTTTTCTTCGGGTTCAGCATTGGAAACTGGGTTTCCCAGTATCTAAGCACATGGGCCTTGACGACCAGAAGCTCGCTCACTTCACCGATCGAGTAGTATAGTTTCTGAACCTTCTTCATATTCTGGTACCCTTCCGTTTCAGCGGTACATCTCTTTCTGTGCTTTCCGGACCATGAGATCCCTGATAGCCTTCTTTGGGTCCTTTCCGTAGAAAAGGACGCGATAGACCTGTTCCGCGATAGGCAGCTCGACTCCGGCTCTTCTGGAAAGAGCGACTGCCGCTTTTGTAGTCTTGACACCCTCCGCTACCATGACCATCCCGTCGAGGACCTCCTGGAGACTCTGGCCACGTCCTATCTGTTCCCCGACGTATCTGTTTCTGCTGTGCCTGCTCATACAGGTAACGATGAGATCGCCGACACCGGCGAGACCGCTGAGGGTCTCCTCCCTCCCGCCCATGCTGGAAACGAGCCGTTTGATCTCGGCAAGTCCACGGGTCAGGAGCGCGGCCTTTGTGTTGTCTCCAAAACCTAGGCCGTCACATATTCCTGCGGCGATCGCTATCGTATTCTTAAGGGATACTCCTAATTCGACGCCAATAAGGTCGGTATTGGTGTATACCCTGAAGTACTCGTTCATGAATATTGTCAGGGTCCTGTCGAGGATTTCAAGATTGGATCCGGCGACGACGACCGATGTAGGCATCTTCCTGCTGACTTCTTCCGCGTGACTTGGTCCCAGCAGCCCTACGATACGGCCCTTTGTCTGAGGGAGTTCCTGTCCGAGGACTTCACTCATCCTGCACAATGTCTTCTCTTCGAGTCCCTTGGAAGCGTTGATGATAACCATGGATTTTGTGAATGTTGCTGTCGAACGTACCATGGATGCGACATTTCTCGCTGTATGGCTGGGGGTAACGAAAAGAATATGAGAACAGCCATCCAGGGCCCGCTCGAGGTCCGAGGTGACAACGACGGACCCGGGGATCTTTACGCCGGGAAGGTATTTCGTGTTCACTCTCTTTTTCGAGATCGTGTCAGCGAGATCCGCGAAGAACTCCCATAAAACGACTTCGTGCCCATTGTCGTTAAGCAGGAGCGCCAGAGTCGTGCCCCAGCTCCCCGCGCCGAGTACCGCTATGCGAACAGATGCCTTTTTCTTCGCCATAATATTCAGAATATCCTTTTCTCGGTACCGTCCCGGAGTCTGCGGATATTTGATCTGTGTTTATAGATTACGAACAAGGCGGCCACCATTGAAAGATAAAGCACCGAGGTGTGAGAACTACACGATGTGAATCTGTTCATGAGGGCGATCGCTACGGGCAGGCATGCGGCCCCGATCATGCTCGCAACGGATACTATTCTGGAGATCATAAGGATGATGACCCAGATGAGAAGGCATATCAGGACAGCGCACGGGGCCATGGCAAGGAAGGTCCCCGCTGTGGTTCCAACTCCCTTACCACCGGCGAATTTTACAAATATGGAGTAGTTGTGACCGATAATCACGATGAGAGCAGCGATTATAATGTACTGATATCCATCCGGTCCGTACAACTGGACAAGCTTTACCGCGAGGAATCCCTTGCCAATATCGGCGAGAAGCACGGGGATGGCCGCGCCCTTTCCGAGGACCCTGAAGGTATTGGCCGCGCCTAGATTGCCGCTGCCGTATTCCCTTAGATCTATACCTTTTATGAGCTTTCCGGCAATGTAGCTGAAGGGTATTGCGCCCAGGAAATAGCTGACAACGACCAGAATCGCGACTCTAAACGCGGTATCCATCAAGACTCTCCTTTTGACCTCAGGGAGATTCTAACCGCGGTACCCTCGAAGGTAAACATTTTTCTTACCTGGTTGTTGAGATAACGTATATAAGAACGAGGGAAATAGGATGCTTTATTTACAAACAGGGTGAAGGTGGGCGGCTCGACGCCGGTCTGGGTAGCGTAGAATACTTTGCCTGTTCCACCGTCATGGAATTTTGGTGGAGTCTTTCTGATGGCTCCCTGAAAAAGCTTGTTAAGTTCAGAGGTCGGGATCTGCCTGTTTCTCTGCTCGTGTATTCTCAGGCATGCAGGGATTATCCGCGAAAGGCGCGTGCCGGTCATGGCGGATATTGACAGGATGGGAGCGTAGGACAGAAACTGCATCTCCTCTCTTATCTTCCTTTCGAAGAGCTTGAAGGTGTCGGTCTCCCTTTCGACGATATCCCATTTATTCAGCAGGATCAGGGCTCCTTTTCTGGCCCTGTGAGCCAGTGAAGCCATCCGCGTATCCTGGTTCGTGATCTCCCCGGTCGAAGCGTCGAGCATTACGAGGACTATGTCTGCCCGTTCAACACTTCTGATGCTCATCATGCTGCTGATCGAGTCCAGCCCTTTCTCCGTCCTCGCTCTTCTCTTCACCCCGGCTGTGTCGATCAGGACCAGTTCCTGACCGTGATGTTTTATCCTGATGTCGATGGTGTCCCTCGTCGTGCCGGGAACCTCCGAGACGATATGCTTGTCTTCGCCGGAAAGAGCGTTGATAAGAGAACTTTTGCCGACATTGGGACGTCCCGTAATAGAGATCTTTATTTCATCCGGAACATCAGGTTCGGTGACACTGTCAGGCAGATCCTCTGTGACAGCATCGAGCAGGTCCCCTACTCCTCTGCCGTGGAGGGCGCTGACCATGAACATCCTGTCGAATCCGAGCCGGTAGAATTCGCTCGCTTCCAGTTCGTCCTGTGCGGTTTCAACCTTGTTTACAACGAGGAGCATCCGATCCCGGTCGTTGCGAAACTTTAACAGGAGTTTCTCATCTTCATCTGTCGGACCTGTATCAACGTCGACGAGAAGTATGATAGAGCGCGCGTTTTTGACGGTCCTTTCGATCCGTTCAGTAATACTGCTTTGAAGGTGGTCATGGGCCTCAAATCCGAATCCGCCAGTATCGATCAGCCTGAACTCCCTGCCATTCCAATTTGCGGCGCCCTCCATCGTATCGCGAGTGACACCGGGTGTCTCATGAGTGATCGCACGCCTGCCGCCAACGATCCTGTTGAACAGAGTCGATTTCCCTGAATTAGCCTTGCCGATTATCGCTACCGTTGGGCGCTTTTTCATCGGGCGACCCTCCTGCAGGCTCGCAGGATCTTGTCCTCGAGGAAATCTTCCTCGGGAACAAGCACCTTTGTCCCGAGTTCTCTGCCTAGCCTGGAGGGACGGGTATCGTCGATCATCGTTCCTTCGTGATTGACCGTATTAGGGGGCAGTACAAGAACTCCCTCGGCGCCTCCTGCTTTCCGTACAGCTGAGGATACATCAGCGCCGGAAATGAGTCCGGATACGGTCACCGAGCTTCCGAAAGTAGAGTTGCTAACAGTGACGACCTTTATGGAAAGATCGGGGAGCGCCCTGCGGACGACGGGAACGATATGTTTTCGAAGGAACCTTCCGCCGAGGCGCCCTGTGGCAAGTGTCATGCTTCCTGCCGGGAGCGTCTTTCGTTCTTTCAACTGGTCCAGCCTGTTTATGATGCTGTCGATAAACAGCCGGCACATTCCTACTCCGTTGGACAGCTGTTCGAACCCTCCGTACCTCTCTGCTTCGGGGAACGTCCGTCCGCCGAGAAGATAGAACTCGTCAGACATAAAAACGAAATCATGCCCGCCCGTATCTTCATTGAACCGTGAATTCATGACATCAGCCAGGTCTATCAGCGTCCTTGCCTGAGATGCGGATATCTTTTTAATTGGTGTCAGGCCTTTTCTGTGACCGGTCAGTCCTACCGGTACCACGGCAAGGGTCCTGCATGCCGGATACAGTCTGATCAGATCCTTGATGGTCCGGGTGAGCACTTTGCCGTCGTTGACACCGGGGATCACTACTACCTGGGCATGTATGGAGATACCACCCTCGGCCAGTTCCGACAGGATCGACAGTATGTCATTCTTCATCGGGCGGCCGAATATCTTTGAGCGGACCTTCTTGTCAGTCGCGTGGACAGAGACGTAAAGCGGCGAGAGATTGTATTCGAGTATCCTTTTGATCTGAGGCCGGGAGATATCATTGAGAGTGATATAATTCCCGAAGAGAAAGCTTAACCTGTAGTCATCATCCTTGAAGTAAAGCGTATCCCTCATTCCCGGAGGCATCTGGTCTACGAAGCAAAATATGCAGCGTGAGGCGCAGTTGGTAAAACGCATCTCCTCAAAGACCGGAGCGGCTTTTTCAAGAGTCTCCACCCGGATCCTTCTTTCTGCTTTCCTCCCATCCTCACGTTCAAGGCCGAAGATGGCCGATTCGACGCCGGACAGTAGAAAATACAGGTCGAGCTGGTCGCTTACTTTCCTTCCATCGATGGAGGTAATCCTGTCACCGCTGCGAAAGAAGCCCCTGGAGCCGCATATTTCAATGATCTTTACTGACATATGTATATTCAGAGAAGCGCGCAACCCGTATTGCCGTTCCAGGTTGCGCGCTCTAATAAAAAGAGCGGGAAACGGGACTCGAACCCGCGACCCTCAGCTTGGGAAGCTGATGCTCTACCAACTGAGCTACTCCCGCATACAATTCCGGTTTCCTCCAAGTTATCAACTGATACCTGCGCTGTCAAGGATGTTGAGCACTGACTCGAACAGTCCCGTATCCCCGGCGTCCTGCCACCTTACATCAGGCTCCTTTCTGAACCAGGTCATCTGACGTTTGGCATACTGGCTGGTCAGTGTGGCAATCATTCCAACGGCCTCATCACGGCTCTTCTCTCCTCTTATATATTCTATCGTCTCCGGGTACCCGAGAGTCTGAAGGCCCGGGCACCTCACATCTGCTCCTGCGTCAAGAATGGCAGCTGCCTCATCTGGCCATCCGGCAGCGAACATCTCCCCTGTCCTCTCAGCGATCCTTGAACGCAGATCGTCCCTGTCCATATCGAGGCCGATCCTTACCAGGTCATCCAGGCCGCCCTCGCCCGATTCCTGCTGGAGCCTGATATGCTCGCTCATCGTCATTCCTGTAAGTTCGAAGATCTCGAGGGCCCTGGCGATCCTGTATCTGTCATTTTCATGTATCCGGTCTGCGCTCTCCGGGTCGCATACTTTCAACCTCGAATACAGTTCAAGGGCAGTTACATCAGCGATCTTTCTGTCAAAGTCCTCGCGCTCGGCAGGATCGAGGTCAATATCGAAGAGGCCGTGAGTGATCGCCCGGAGATACATGCCCGAACCGCCGACGAGTATCGGCAATCTTCCAGCGGTATGGGTATACCCGATCGCTCCCCTTGCATGATCGGCGAACCACCGGGCATTACTCTTCTCTGTGATATCTAGGATATCGATGCAGTGATGCCTGACTCTGGACTGTTCTTCAGCAGACGCCTTGGCAGTACCGATATCAAGTCCGCGATAGACCTGTCTTGAATCTATAGAGATGATCTCTCCGTCGAGCCGCTCGGCCAGCATCAGTCCGAGGGAGCTTTTACCGACGGCTGTCGGCCCGATGATGACAACGCCGTTCATCTACCCCTCCGTCTTGGGGGTTCGCTGGAATCTTTTCTCGAGTTCCCGCATCTCGACGCGCAGCATGGTCGGCCTTCCGTGTGGACAGGTAAACGGGAATTCAGTGGCGAAGAGCTGATCGGTGAGGCTCTCCATTTCCTCAAGGGTCAACGGCTCACCTGCCCTTACCGCGGAATGGCAGGCAAAAGATCTGAGAATCGAATCAGTAGCGGGGAGCCCTCGCCCGAGATCGGACAGGATCGTGCGCAGAAGCCTGCCATCGTCCCAGTTTCGAACACCAGCCGGTATGCCCCTGACGATGATGGTCCTCATGCCGAAAGGTTCAGCTTCGAATCCGAGCCCGGGAAGTGTTTCGACTACCTTTTCGAAATTGTCGAATTCTTCAGGTGAAAGCTCAAGCGTAGCGGGAAAAAGAAGAGACTGGACCGCTGGCTTCTCTCCGTCGACATTTCTTCTGGCCTGGTCGTAAAGGATCCTCTCGTGGGCCGCATGCTGGTCTATGATGACCATGCCGCCTCTTATCTGTATCATGATATAGCTGTCATGGAGCTGCCAGTAAAGACCGGTTGAGACCTGCCCCCGTACCTTTTCTGAATCCTTCTCGAAGAGCGGCTGCGGAGATTCCTGGAAGAGCCAGTCAGACCTGCCCGCTTCCGGCTCCGTGTATGAATCAGGAGTACTGACACCATCTACCTCGCTGGAACCATGATCACGGGGAAATATGGACTTGTAGACCGATTCCACCTTGTCCTGAAATGAAACGGTCTTTTCCTCGAGTATGCCCCTTATGGAGGAAGATACGAGCCTGTGGATATCCCTGTCATTTTCAAACCGGACCTCGGCTTTTGTCGGATGAACGTTGACATCCAACATATCGGGAGGTACGTCGAGCATGAGTACCGCGATAGGGAACCTGTCTCCCGGTATTATGGACTGGTAGGCCTGACGAACGGCATGGCCGAGCAGCCTGTCCTTTACGGCCCGTCCGTTGACAAACATGAACTGGCTTGCGCGGGTGCCTTTTGTCATAGAGGGCATAGATGCGTATCCACTAACCTTGATATTGCCGTCAGTCATGGAAAACTGCTTGAGGTGAGGGAAGACAGATGGTCCGAGAACCATCTCGACACGTTCCTCCAGAGTTCCGGCTGGAAACGACAGGACTTCCCTCCCGTTGCTCCTCACTACGAAGGCTGTCTGCGACCAGGCAAGGGCAAATCCCTGGACTGCAGCTACGATCCTTCTTGTCTCCGACGCATCCGAAGAGAGGAACTTTTTTCGGGCGGGTAGATTGAAAAAGAGGTCTTCGACAAGGATCTCCGTTCCTACAGTCCTGACGAACGGTCCGTCACTGCGGATCCCTCCGCCGACCCAGTGGATCTCACGCCCGACCTCAGCCCCCTCTTCCATGGACCTTATTGTCATCCTGGACACCGCGTTTATGCTGGCAAGGGCCTCGCCTCTGAAGCCAAGGGAGCGAATCCTGTAGATATCGTCGATACTCGTTATCTTGCTTGTCGAGTAATTCTCAACGGCCCTGGTCAAATCTTCGGCAGCGATCCCCGTTCCATCATCATCGATCCTGATCGATCGTTTGCCGCCGCCCTCGATCTCGAGGACGATCCTGGTCGCTGAAGCGTCGAGTGAGTTCTCGATGAGCTCCTTGACGACATTGAAAGGCCGCTCTACGACTTCGCCTGCCGCTATCTTTCCCGTAGTCTCGGGTGTGAGCTTTTGAATCCTCGTCAATCTAATATCCTGTTATTAAGACGATTATGGCTGTCAGCGCTGAATGGGTATCCCTGTGACAAGTACCATCCGAAGGCATAAGATAACACAGTGTTTTACGGATTGGCAACGGGGAATGACTGGACGGGGACGGGGCTTATCAGAACCGGTTTTTAGCCTCGGTTATAAGTTCCGGAGCAGTATCAGAACCACCCGGATAAATGGCAAAGGAACTGGACGGGTATACTTTGTCCTCCAGATAGAGGTTTCGGTTCTTCAGGGAGGTGGCGATGAATTCCATGAGCCTGGTCTCGAGGTATTCGATCCTTTGATGGCTCTCGAGTGAGATCACAGCAAATATATCCGGTTCTATCCATGAGAAATAATCGGTCTTTCTGACCTGCTTTCGTACCCCAATACTCAATTCATTGATAAGGTCGAGAGTCGAATTGTAATCGGTTTTAAGGATATCCTTCAGCCCGGTTATTCTGTACAGGGTGACGATGAATCCGTGATGATATCTTTCTGCTCGTTCTATCTCTTCGTTAACTCTTTCCATGAGGATCTTCTGGTTCGATCTGAGAAGATCGTCGAATGATGCGGCCTTGCTGTCCTGTTTGTCTGTTCCGCTTTCGAGGAGGATAGGTGTGATTATCTCGGATATCCTTGAAAGCAGATCGAGTTCATGGGTGCCGAATATGGATGGGTCCAGAGGAGATCCCGGTATCCGGTCGTATCCTATGTAGTAAGCCTTGAATTCGCTTGATCCAATGAACGGGTATATCACAAGCGACCTGTATGGCGGCGGATTGTCATAGGTCCCTATATCTCTTGAAAGGAAACTGATGCATTCAGGTTTCCCCTTTTCCATCGCGCGAACCATCATCTGCTCGTCGTATGCTCTGAGCGTTCTCCATTCCTGGCTGTCTTCGGGAAATCCGTCGTACGTTGCTTCTTCCATTGCGTTACCGATAAAATGAAAACTACCCCTGCTCGCACCGATTATTGGTGAGATAAGTCCGGGGAGCATCTTCAGGCGGGCCTTGAGGGCCTGTGTTCCCATGAGAGAAGGCGTCAGGCCGGACAGGTCCTCGAGGCTGTTCATCTTCCGTTCCTGCCGCAATTCCCTCAACTGAGTATAGACGAAAAAGCCCAACTGGAATCTCAGTACGTCTTTGATCTTGAAGAAACTTTCAAGAGAATCGAGGCTCGAAAACTCGAACAGGGCGACCCCCAGGGGATCCTCGTGTTCCAGCGGTATGTAGATCGAGGTCAGCGCATCCCTGCGGCCGGATATCTTGAGGCCCGCGTCATGACTGGCCTCTGTCATCATCACTTCTTCCCTGTTCACGTAGGAACGTGCGAGGCTTCCTTTGACACAATGTATGCGGGGAGCCCTTCCGCCGTCCTGGACCTGCTGATCGCTTCCGCCCAGGATCAGCCAGTCTCCTTCATCTGTCGCTGTGTAAATCGTTACGGTATCCGCGGACAGGATGTCAGCCAGAGCCCTGCACAGAAAGAGAAACTTGTCGTGGAATTCTATCTCTCTCTGGAAGAGCGATTCTATATAGTTCCTTATCTTGAATTCTGTTTCCCTGATCTGCTCCGTATCTATCCTGAGATGCTGCGCAAGGATCGGGGATATCTTGGAAGCGAGAAGATCTATCGTGTCCCGGTCGTTCTTGTCGAGCTTTCTCTCTCCCTCATCTGTTGATACGTTCAACACTCCGATAAGGGTCTTGCCGACAAAGAGGGGTGCGCAAACAGAACTGCTTATCGTCTCCCTCTCTCTTCCGTCCCTGTACAGCGGGTCGTCGATCAGATCGTGTACGAGCAGGGCTTCACCTGTCTCTGCGACTTTACCGGCTATCCCGGAGCCGACCTTCTGTCTTGTACTCGAGACCACTTCTTCGCTGAGCCCCATAGCATAGCCTATATATAGTTCACCGGTCTTCTCGGAATGGAGCATTATCGAGCCTGAAGATGCTTCAACAGACCTGACCGATATCTCAAGGAGCCATTTGAGCAGCCTGTCACGGTCAGTTATCCTGTTAATGTACTGGAGTGCCTGTTCGAGGTGTCTGGGCCAGGGCGGTTTCTCCGGACTCTCTTCTTCCTTTTCAGCTGCGCAGTCAGCGAGGCTTGAAGCAGCCTCGGAGGTATTCAGGATCTTTACCCCTGCCTGGGTAAGCATACCTATCTCGGCGTTAAAGGGGCCGCCTTTTCCGGCTACCACCACGTAATCGGCCTTCTCGAATTCCTGCAGAAAAGTCCTGTCGGCAAAAACGGGTACACCGATGATCTCGGCGACTTCCATGGCAACTGCCCTGGGGTCGCGATCATATATTCCCAGGATCTCGAATCCGGGGTCACGATGATACTCGCTGAGGATGTTCAGTTCATCCTCACCGCCGCCTAGGATGGCTATTCTTGCCGCCTCCACTTTACCCTCCGGTATAATACCCGCAATACGGCTTTCCGAGGGGAAAAACAGCAAATATCGAGCCACTAAGGGTCAATTCCTGTCTCTGGAAATGATATCTTTCAGCCCGGCAAGGAACTCAAGGGCCTGAATGGGGGTCAAGTGGTCTATTTCTAATGAGTTAAGTTTGTCGCGCAGCTCATCGGCAGGACGAAAGAGATTCATCTGTCGTTCTGTAGAGATAGCACCGGTATCAGGTCCGGAGGTGTCTCTCTCGAGCATCTCGAGGATCTCTCCGGCTCTTTCGACAACACTTGAAGGAAGTCCTGCAAGTTGCGCAACATGAATACCATAGCTCCTGTCGCTCTTGCCTTCTTCTACATGGTAGAGGAAGACGATAGAATCGCCCCATTCTTTGACTGCGATCCTGGTATTCTGGATCCTGCTGAATCTCGAGGAAAGATCGGTGAGTTCGTGATAGTGGGTAGCGAAGAGTGTCTTCGGCCTTCTCGTCTCATCTTCGACGAGGAATTCCGTAACAGCCCAGGCGATACTGAGGCCATCGAGCGTACTCGTGCCGCGGCCTATCTCATCGAGCAGGACAAGGCTCTTCGAGCTGCACCCGTGGAGGATCCTGGCCGTTTCAGCCATCTCGACAAGAAATGTGCTCTGACCTCTTGCGAGGTTGTCGCTAGATCCGACTCGTGTGAAAATGCGGTCCATGATCCCCATCTCAACACGGGAAGCAGGCACGAAACTGCCCATGTGGGCCATTATCGAGATCAGGGCGGCCTGCCGGATATAGGTCGACTTCCCCCCCATGTTGGGGCCCGTGATGATGAGCAGTTGACGTTCATCGGGTCTGAGTACAAGATCGTTAGGTATGAAACCGGTGCCGGAAAGGTTTTCTACGACAGGGTGCCTGCCCCCGGTTATTACCAGGTCGAGGGATTCGTTCATAGCCGGCCTGGAGTAATCTTTATCAAGGGACAGATCTGCCAGGGATGAAAGAGTGTCTACGACTGCGACAGCTGAAGCGATTGCTCTGAGCCCGGCGCTTTCACCGGCGATATCGACGCATATCGAGGCGAAGATCTTACGCTCCATCTCGACCCTGCGGGATTCAGCGGTGAGGATCCTGCTTTCCCTCTCTTTCAGGGCTTCTGTTATATACCGTTGCGAATTAACGAGGGTCTGCTTGGCTGTGTAATCGTCGGGGACCTTTTCCTGGTGAAGCTTCGACACTTCGATATAATATCCGAATACCCTGTTAAATCCGACCTTGAGGGTGGGTATGCCGGTTCGTTCACGTTCAGTTTCCTGAAGCGCTGCGATCCAGCTTTTTCCCCCCTCTGAATCGTCTATAAGACGGTCCAGTTCAGCATCGAATCCCTTCTGTATAAATCCGCCGTCTCTCATATGCGCGGGGCAGTCAGGAACGATACTCCTGCCAATCAGGCTGGTCGACTCAACAGGTGTTCTCATCCGGGACACTTCTTCGATGAGGGTTTCCGCTTTGAATCCCGAGCAGATATCGGCGATCCCCGGTATTCTTTCAAGAGCTGACGCAAGCGAGAGAAGTTCCCTCGGCCCGGCCTTTCCTGTAGCTATTCTGGAGAGGATACGTTCTATGTCGGGTAAACCTGTAAGCAGACCTCTCAGTCCTCTGAGAGCGGATTTCTGGCATATAAAAGATTCTATCGAATCAAGTCTTCCCTCTATAACCCTCATCTTTCGTGACGGCCTCATAAGCCATTCGCGAAGCTCTCTTCCACCCGCGGCTGTCTTTGTCCTGTCAATATGATGTACCAGCGTAGTCTCCGCGGTATTACCTCGCAGCGGCTCAAACATCTCAAGGTTTCTCAAGGTCTCCTGATCGAGAAAGAGAGTGTCAGACGGCACGATCCGATGGATCGATGTGATGTGTTCCAGCCCGCTCCTGCGGAGTTGCTTCACATATGTGAGAAGTGCTCCGGCTGCCGAAAGTCCGAGAGGTTCCTCTTCCAGTCCGAAACAAGTAAGATCGGGGATACCGAAATGATCGGTAAGCATACGGCGAGCCTCTCCTTCTCCGAATTCGAATGAAGGAGGAGTGTCTATGGGACAACCGGGGAAAAGGCCGCGCGTAAAATCCGCCGATATATCAGAATCATCCGGGACGATCGCCTCCCGCGCAGGTATACCGGCGATCATACTTTCGACCGATTCAGGGTCGGCAACACCGGCATTGAATTCTCCAGTAGAGAGATCCATGAAAGCGAATCCGACAAGGCTGCCGTCCGACTTTACAGAGAGGATGAAATTGTTCTCGTTATCGGGAAGTGTGGCAGGCGAAAGCGAAGTTCCAGGTGTGATGACATCGGTGACCTGCCTGCGGACGATCTTCTGTCCCTCGACAGGCTTTTCGATCTGATCGCAGACCACGACTTTCCGTCCAGCCTCAAGAAGTCGGCTGATATATGCGTCGGCTGCATGGATCGGCACACCGGCAAGCGGAACAGGGTTTTTCTTGTCTCGTGATGTCAGTGCGATATTGAGGATGCGCGAGACTTCACGCGCGTCATCATAGAAGGTCTCGTAGAAATCACCGACCTGAAAGAAAAGGATGCCGTCGCTGTATTGATCCTTGATCTCCTTGTACTGGGACATGAGGGGTGTGAGTTTCGAAGGGGACATCTATTCTACAGGGAGGACCTTGCTCGAATATCCCGTGCGTTCCATAACATTCAGAGCCGCCTCTTCGGCCTCTTCTCTCGAAGCAAACCTTCCGGCCCTTACACGGTACCAGAGGCTGCCTCCGCTTTCGCCGACTTCTATATGCAGGTCGTCTATCATCGACTCGAGGTCGGAGATGAACGCATGGGCGTTTTCCTTTTCACCGAAGGCTCCGAACTGAAGGGTGTAAACCGGCGATCCATTTAATGGCGAGGCTGTTACAGCGGAAGGAGTCTCTCCCTGTTCACCCCCCTCCACCTTCGATTCGCGTCCTGTACGTTTCAGAGCCGAGTCGATCATCTGAACCTTTTCTCTCGCTTTAGGCGCTTCAGGAGATCCTGGAAAATTTCTCGCTACATTCATGTATGTCTTGAGCGCCTTTTCTCTCTCTCCTGTCAGTTCATAACATTCACCCAGGCGGAACCCTGCGATCGGGCTTGAGTGACCTGCGGCGATCGTCTCGTATTTTTCAACAGCTTCAGTTATTCTGCCCGATCGGATATCCAGATCGGCAAGAGAGATATAGCTCCAGTGAAGGAAGTCGCCTCTGTCGATACTCTCAAAATCCCTCCTGGCTCCCTCAAGGTCGCCGAGCTGTTGTCTTGACAATCCTCTGAAGTAGACGGCTTCATATTTGTCTCCGCCTCTTCCTTTAGCGCGGATTCCATCGAGTATTCTTACGGCTTGGTGATATTCTCCAGTAGAGTAGTGGATCTTGGCGAGTTCAACCCTTGCTTTCAGAGCCTCTCTGTTCTCCCCGGACCTTATGATATCCTCGAGTATTGAAACCGCGTTGCGGGGCTCGGTCCTCAGATCGGCCAGCATCAGCTTCGCCTGATCCCGGGTCCTGCCGCGCATTCCGGGCAATTCTTCGCGCAGGCTCTCCTCAGCCTTCGCATACTCCTTGCGGTTTACCATGCTGCGGATGGTCCTCAGGCCTGCCCCACCTGAATCAGCGGGCGACAAAGTGGGAAGGGCCGCCATTACGGCCATGATCATGACTGCCTTATTAAGTAGTCTCATCTTTTGTTATTGAATCGAAACTGCAGCATGCTCTGCAGAATCCCAGGTTGGTTCCATAAGCTTCCCCGCAGCTGCCGCATTTCCAGCTCCCGGCCGCGGAAGGTATTCTGTCGTTTTCCTCAAGTACGCTAAGAGCTTCATCGGTCCTGCCGCTTTTAATATACAGTGACGCCAGAGAAACAGCGAGTTTGTTGTTACCTGACACTCTTCCCCTCTCGCCTTCAAGAAGGTCGATACCTCGAGATATTTCACCTTTCTTGGCGTAGAATCCGGCCAGGGTGGAAAGCAGAAGGGATTCCGCAGGATATTTCTCCAGTAATCTGGAAAGGATGCCCTCGAGCTCATCGAATCTGCCTGATTCGAAAAGGGCCTTCTCCAGCCTGGCTGCTACTTCCGGGAAAGAGCCCATATCGACTGAAAGAAGGTCCTCCCACATCCGGACGGCCCTGTCGAGGTCTCCCTTGTCCATCGCGAGTCCGGCGCTGAGATAAAGTGCTCCCGGACATGAGGCATCCTCTTTCCTCGCCTTGTCGAGATATTTGGCCGCTCCGTCGATGTCACCTGATTCTATCTTCATACAGGCGATTGAAGTGAGGTAGGACGATCTCATGAGAGGTGTGATCGAATTATCTATTCTTGAAAGATCGCGTAGTGTATCGTATGAGTTCTCGTAATCTCCACGTGTATGATAGAGCTCCTGAAGCGCTGCCAGAACATCAGCGTCTTTTCTTTTTCTCCGAACGGTCTCGAGAGCCGCAACAGCGCGTTCCGTTTTTCCGAGAGAAGCCAGGTCCTGCGCTATAGCGATTTGCACCGCTTTCTCGTCATCGAACCCGAGTCCGGGACGGACGGTCAGGCCCCTGTGAAGCTGGAGGGCCTTGTCTGCCTGTCCCCTCTCCCTCATCAGGTTTCCGAGCTGAATATATGCGTCTATATCATCTTCTCCGTTACGGACCGCGGATGAGAGAAGAGAATACGCGTCATCTTTTCTTCCTTCTATCAGAGCGTACAGAGCCTCGACATACATACTCCGCCTGCCCGTGCCGCGTTTCCTTCTCTGAAGAAGGACTATTACAGAAAGCAGTACAACCGCTAAGGCAAGGACCGTTATGACTATCAATCTGATGTTCATTGTTTCCATCCGGCAGCGCTCCCCGTCAGGGCATATCCTCTGGCAGGACCTCCACCGACTCTTCATCAAGCGGCAGGTTCCTCAGGGCTTCCAGTTCATCCTGAAGTCTCCTGCAGTTTTTCTTCTCTTTACTTACGCGAAGCAGAAGCTGCGCTTCCCTGACCCACGCTCCTACTGCCCAGACAAGCATCCCTGCCAGGAACGATACGACCAGGATGACGTTGATCTGAAGGTTATGGTAGGTCCAGTTGAATAGATGGAATGTCAGCTTCGTCCCGGCATTGAGCGTACCCAGCCATACGAGGCCTACGACGCCGACAAGGAGTATGATTCCTCTAATGATCCACACGCCAGTTACCTCCCGGTGAACTCTTCCCCGATAAAAGTAAAGTTGCTCAGTTCCTTAAGAACTACGCTGATCATGTCCCCGGGGTTCCCGATATCTTTGCCGAGGAGCACGTTTCTGAAGTGCGGAGTCCTCCCTTTCAGGAACTGATATTCTCCCTTTTTAACCCTAGCGTCAAGGAGGATTTCCTCTACTGAGCCGATGCATTCAGTCAGGATCTCTCTCCTGATCCGCTGAATCGTCGTATTGAGGATTTCCAGCCGGGATTTCTTGACTTCGGATGAAACGTTATCTTCAAGCCCGGCTGCCTCGGTTCCCTCCCGTTGAGAGTATTTGAAGGTGAAAGCGGAATCGAATCGTACCTTCTCAACGACACCCAGAGTTTCCCTGAAATCCTCATCACTTTCTCCGGGAAATCCGACTATGACATCGGTGGTAAACGCGATGTCAGGACGAAGTGAACGCGCCATCGCTATGATGTCCAGATATTCAGAGCGCGTGTATCCACGATTCATTGCCGAAAGGATACGATCGCTTCCCGCCTGAAAAGGGAGATGAATATGCGGGCAGATCCTGCTGTTTTCCGCCATCAGCCTGAAGATCCCCTCGTTTACATCCCTGGGGTGAGTCGTCAGGAAACGGATCCTTTCGATATCTGTCTCTTCCAGTATTAATTCAAGCAATCCTGTGAATCCGCAGTCTTCAGACTGGTAGGCCATTACATTCTGGCCGAGAAGAGTTACTTCCTTCGCTCCCGATGAAGCGAGCAGCTTCAGGTCCTCAATGACAGCGCCCGATCCCTTGCTGCGCACTGTTCCTCTGACATAAGGCACGATGCAGTATGAGCAATAGTTTTCGCACCCTCTGGTAATGGAAAGGTACCGTGACGGTGAAGAGCCTTTCACGCTGCGAAGCCTGTAGGTCACTGAACTGTCTTCCTCGACCAGGACCTTCCTCTCTTCTCCTTCGATGGCTCTTGATATGGCCCGAGGCAGCATCGAGTATGAATCCGGACCGGCCACGATATCCAGAGCCGGCACGAGATCGAACAGCCTGCCTCCAAGTCTCTGTGCCATGCAGCCGCATACCGTCAGTACAGCATTTTTGTGCCGGGACAGGTCGTTCAGCCTCCCTATCGCTCTTCTTTCGGCGTTCTCTCTCACGCTGCAGGTGATCACGACTATGGCGTCAGCTTCTGCTGGATCCGCCGACATGGTGAAGCCGTCTCCCTCAAGCATCGATTCGAGTACCTCGGAATCGAACGAGTTCATCTGGCAGCCGAAGCATTCTATATAGACCCGTTTCAGGCTCATGTCACGATCCTTCCGTACAGCCTGCCTCTTGAATAGTGAGTGATATCGACAGGCATGAGTCTGCCGTTGTCCGCCGGAGAAGAGCTTACGCTCACCTCACAGTAGCTGCCTGTAAGAGCTGTCGAGAAACGCGAGTATCGCTTTGCTCTACCCTGGATGACGGCCAGTTCCCTGCTTCCTGTCCGTAATCTCATAAATTCACGTTTTTTAGATTTGCCGATCTTTATAAGTTTCTTGCTGCGCGCTTTCCTCGTATCAGGATCGACCTGGCCTGCCATTGTCTCCGCTGGCGTTCCGGGCCGTTTTGAAAATGAGAATACATGAAAATAGGTCAGCGCAAGCGACCGGACGAAATCGGCGGTCCTACGGAAACTCGAATCGTCTTCGCCGGGAAATCCCGAGATGATATCGGTGCCGATACCGATTCGGTCCGATATCGCCCGCACACTCTCTATCTTCTCCCTGAAGAACGAAGTGTCGTATGGCCGGTTCATTGCACGGAGGATATCATCGTCGCCGCTTTGCAGAGGGATATGCAGGTGAGGTGCCAGCCTGTCCGTATCGGCAAGGAGACGGAGGATGCCGTCAGAGACCTCGTTGACTTCGATACTGCTCAGCCTGATTCGTAGATGTCCGGTTTCGGAGAGTATAGATTCTATCAATTTGTCGAGGGTTTGTCCTTGCTCCAGGTCCTTTCCATAACGTCCGATATGAATCCCCGTGAGCACGATCTCCTCAAGACCGTTAGCCTCCAGTTTTTTAACCTGGTCGATAACACGGCCGGCGGATATGCTGCGGCTCTTTCCCCTGGCCCTCGGTATGATGCAGTAAGTGCACGATGCGTCGCATCCCTCCTGCACCTTTATAAAAGCCCTGGAATGCCCGTGAAAATCCGCTATATCGAGGGAGCCTGCCGGAAGCGATCCCCTGCGTCCCGCCAGGTCCTCTAGAATATTTACGATCGACTCCTTGTCCTCATTACCGATAATCATATCGGTCTCCGGCATCTTCTCAAGGATTTCGGGTTGAGTCTCAGCGTAGCATCCGGTAACGATGATGGTCGAATGCGGTGCTGCTTTTCTGGCTCTTCGAATAGCGTTTCTGCACCTGGAATCAGTTTTTCCGGTTACCGTGCAGGTATTGATGATGTAGTAGTCAGCTTCTTCGCCGAAAGGCATGAAATCCCATTCCCGTGACACAAGAGCCTGGCGGAGGCACTCGGATTCGTATTGGTTCAGTTTGCAGCCAAGTGTGGTGATAGAGAAGCTGGGTCTGGTTCCTTCGCTGATTCCCGTCAAGGCCTGTCTCCATGCGGATGAAAAAGAAGTGAGGGTGGGAACGCCACCCTCACTTCTGTCTATTGATCTGCAGAGATAGTCAGGGAGCCTATTCGGTTCCCTTTTTATCTTCGGGCTCATCCAGCTCTGCCTGTTCCTCGACGACCGGAGTCTCCGGTTCCTCGGCAACTGGCTTAGCCGCAGGGGCCTCGACAGCAGGTTCTTCTTCTGTCGGTTCTTCGACGACTGCCTCTTCGACAGCTGTCTCTTCGACGACTACCTCTTCGACGACTGCCTCTTCGACAGCTGTCTCTTCGACGGCCGGTTCCTCTACAGCAGGCTCAGCCACTGTTTCGGCTTCAGGCGCCGGGGCGGTTTCTTTGGCCGCCACGTCGATGTCAGGTATGTCGTCATAATCGTCCGCTTCCGCGCCGGCTTCTACAGCTGCCGGTTTTTCCTCGGACACTTCAGGCTCGGCGACGGCTCTGCGGGGATGTGCATCCCTGTATTCCGTCATCTCTTCTGCCGGCCTGCCCTCGAAGTAGGCATTAACGCTGAGGACGATTCGCTTGTTCTGCGGATCGACCTTGATGACCTTAAGCGGAAGTTTCATATCGTTATCGAAGAATTCAGCTGGCTGCTTCATCCCTTCGACACCAAGGTGCGACAGAGGTACGAATCCCTCGACATCGTCACGAAGTTCGACAACCGCTCCCCTGTCGAGGATACGCGTGATCAATCCGTCGGTCTCGGTACCGATATTGAATTCGGTAGCAAGCTCGGTCCACGGATTCTCTCTTGTCTGCTTCATGCCGAGACTGATGCGTCTCTTGTCACTGTCTATCTCGAGGACGACTACTTCGACGTCGTCACCCTTCTTTACCATCTCTGACGGGTGGCGGATCCTTTTGGCCCATGACATGTCCGAAATGTGGACCAGCCCGTCGATGCCGTCTTCTATCTCGACGAAGGCACCGAAGTTTGTCAGGTTCCGCACCTTGCCTCTGAGCCTTGTACCAGGAGGGTACTTGCTCTCGAGAGCTTTCCACGGGTCCGGCTCGAGCTGCTTGAGGCCGAGAGAGATCTTTTCGTGCTCCTTGTCGACGTTCAGGACGACAGCCTCGACGGTATCGCCGATGGCGACTACCTTAGAGGGATGCTTGACGTGTCTCGTCCATGACATCTCGGAGATATGGATAAGGCCCTCGATGCCTTTCTCCAGCTCGACAAATGCGCCGTAATCAGTGATCGACACGACCTTGCCGCGCATCTTCTTCCCGATAGGATAGCGGTCTTCGACGCCTTCCCAGGGATACGGAGTGAGCTGCTTGAGGCCGAGAGAGATCCTCTCCCTCTCACGGTCGAAATCGAGGATCTTGATCTTGAGCTTGTCACTGATCGCGACGACTTCGGAGGGATGGCTCACGCGGCCCCATGTGAGGTCGGTGAGGTGAAGAAGTCCGTCGATACCGCCGAGATCGACAAAGGCGCCGAAATCGGTGATGTTCTTGACGATTCCTTCCCTCTCCTCTCCGACTTCGAGCTCGGCAAGGAGGGTCTTCTTCTTCTCTTCACGCTCTTCCTCGAGGACCACTCTGCGCGAGACGACAATGTTGCGGCGTCTCTTGTTGAGCTTGATGATTTTGCAGTCGAGGCTCTCGTTGAGCATCTCGTCCAGGTTCGGAACCTGCCTGAGAGCGATCTGCGATCCGGGAAGGAAGGCGTCTACTCCCATGAGCTTGACGACCAGGCCGCCCTTGATTCTCCTGTCGACGATCGCGCTTACGACGCTGCCGCTGTCATAAGCGTCCTTGATCTCGTCCCAGGCCTTGAGGAAGTCGGCCTTGATCTTCGAAAGAACGATCAGTCCGTCCTGGTTCTCCATCTTCTCAAGAAAAACGTCGAAAGCGTCGCCGTGTTTGACTTCGGCACAATTGGCGAATTCAGCGATAGGGATCGTTCCCTCACTCTTGAATCCTACGTCAAGGATTACTTCCTTTTCGCTGACGGAGTAGACTGTTCCCTTGACGATCTTGCCCTCTTTGAGCTCCTGGATCTCGCTGGGAAGCGCGTCCACCATATCAAGCCAGTCCTGCTCGGTCGGCTCCTTCGCTTCGAGTTCTTCCGGCGTTACCTGATCGAAGATCTTGAGATAAGCCAGGTTGTTCCTGCCCGCTGGGTTTCCACCCTCTTTCTTTGTTTCTGTCCCGGGTGTCCCGGGGTCATGCTGTGTTGACTCGAATGTTTCATCCTGCATTGAACTATCGCCACCTTTCATAATGGATTAGTACGATATGATATGCGGTTTTAAGACTGTTCGCAAGGAAATTATTGGGGCAATCCGGAGGTGTTTCAGCGGGCTGAAATCTCTCTCAGGCGGGCAAGTACTTCCTCTAACACCCAGTCAGGTGTAGAAGTGCCGGTAGTCAGCCCGATCCTGTCTCCATCCTTGAACCAGGAAGGGTCGATTTCGTCCGCCGTTTCTATGAATCTCGATGTGATTCCCTCGTCTACGCACATCTGGAAGAGTCTCTTCGTATTTGAACTCCCCTTGCCCCCGACAACGAGGACCATGTCCACATTACGGGCAAGATCAAGGGTCGCTTCCCTTCTCAGTACAGTTGCTTGGCATATCGTATCGTGGACCCTCAGGTCAGGGATGTTGGTTTCGAGCTGTCCGATGATCTTCATCGCTTTTTCACGGGAAAAGGTCGTCTGGATAACGACTCCAGCCCTCTCGATGCCGGATACAGCTTTCGCCTCTTCAAGTGTGGATAGGATAACGGGATCCGGGCCGGACTGACCGGAGATGGCACGTACCTCGGGATGCCTACTGTCCCCTATGATGATGACTTTTCTGTCCTCCTCAGCCATCTCGCGGACATATTTCTGGCTCTTCTGCACAAACGGGCAGGTCGTATCGATCAGCTCTATCCCTCTGTTAAGGGCCTCATCGATCAGGTCCGGCATGACGCCGTGAGCCCTGATTATGAGCGTGTCCCCTTCCGAGAGCTCTTCCATAGAGGATACAGGTTTCACTCCCCGTGACTTGAGAGCTTCCACCGCCTGCGAGTTATGGATGACGTCCCCGATCGAGTAGATCGTCCTCCCTCCGTCCCCGAGGCCCTCATCGATGAGCCTCATCGCTCTCTTGACGCCGAAACAGAAGCCTGTGATAGGCGATACGATCACTTCAAGCATACATCTCATCCTCGAGCATCTTCATAGCCTCATATATCATCGTTGAAAGAGTATCGTAATCCCTCTTCCTGTCATCAGATTCATAATCCGCCGGTATGCGTATGGCTCTTCCTATCCGGACCTCGAGGCGGTTCTTCCTCAGAAAACAGTCCATAAGAGAGTCTGTCCCCTTGATATATGCGGGGACTATCGATTTCCCGGACCTGTAGGCGATCATGCCGATACCAGCTTTGAATTCCTTCAGCCTTCCTGTCTTTGATCTTGTGCCCTCAGGAAACATCAGGACCGAATCTCCGGCCTCGAACGCTTTGTCTATCGTTTTGAGCGTCGATCTGTCGAACCCCTTCCTGTCAATCGGTATTGCGTTGACCTTTCTGAGGATCCAGCCAAATACAGGGTTTTTGAAGAGTTCCTTCTTGGCAACGATCCACAGTTCCCTGCGGAATGTCGAACCGACCATAGGTGGATCGTAATATGAGATATGATTGGAGGCGAAAAAGAAGTTCTCAGCGAACCTGAGGTTATCAAAACCATGGACCTTTATCCCGAACAGGAACCACTCGAGGAACCTGATCAGATCACGGGCCACGGTGAAGAGGAAGCTGTGTCCCCTGCTGACAGGATTTCTTTTCCATTTCGGGATGTAAAGTTCTCCTAGACGGGAAGCTTCTTTTCTGACGATCTCATCGATGATCGCCACCTGTTCCTCGATCGTGACTTCTGAAGTATCGACCACGTAGGCACCGACGGCTCGTACCAGCGGGCTGTGCTCACGGCCTGAATCGATCTCGTCCCTTTTGAGAAGATTATTTCTGATCTCGTCGTCTGTCTGGGTAATACCCATCTGGCGGAGCTGGTTGACACGGCGCTGTGTGCGGGCTTCTACATCGGCTACGAGAAAAATCTTTACATGGGCGAAAGGAAAGACCGTGCTTCCCGTATCACGCCCCTCAGCTACGATGCCTCCCCTGTTCCCTATCTTTCGCTGTATCCGTACCATCGCACGGCGGACCCCGGGATGCGTGCTTACAGGCGAAACAGCTCCGGATACTTCGGGGCCTCTTATCTCGCTTCCGGCCGGCTCGCCATCCACGATCAGGACAGCGATGCCGTTCCTTATCTCCATCTCGATGGAAATATCATCGGCTATTCTGGTGACTGCCTCTCTGTCTTCCGTATCGATGCCCGACTGAAGGACCTTCCAGGTAACGGCCCTGTACATCGCGCCCGTATCGAGGTAAGTCAGATCGAGTCTTTCCGCCAGGGCCTGGGCAGTCGTGCTCTTGCCCGAACCCGCCGGACCATCGACTGTCACGATCATATCCCGGAGGATTTTATCAGTGAGTTTCTTATTGCTCATATCCGGCACCTGCTTTATCGGCCCAGGACCTCATGAAGTCCTTCGAGGAACCTGTTGTTCTCGTCGGGAGTACCGATAGAGACTCGGAAGGATTCAGCGCCGAGACCCCATGGAGCCCCGCTCCTCACTATGATCCCGTGGTCCATCAGCCTGTCCACGATGTCCTTGTCAGGTCCCTGTGGAATCGCGAGCAGGAAATTGGTCTGTGAGTCAGGAACCGTGAGGTCGAGTTTGCGCATTGCTTCAGCGATTCGGGTCCTCTCCGAGTTGTTCTCATCGATCCTGTCGCTGAGATCATCGGCATATTTGAGGGCGGCTCTTGCAGCAGCCTGAGCAAGCCGGTTCACGTTGAACGGCTGTCTGACCATATGAAGGATCGTTACGAGCCCTGCCTGTGCCATGGCATATCCTACCCTTACGCCGGACAGCGAATGAACCTTCGAGAATGTCCTCAGGATGACGATGTTTTTGAATCTATCGAGAAGTTTCTTCGAATCCGGATAATCCCCCGCAGTCACATACTCGAAATAAGCCTCATCGAAGACCACTATCACATCTTCTCTCACACCCTCAAGGAAGGCCCTCACATCACCTTCGGTGACATAAGTACCGGTCGGGTTGTTCGGGTTACAGATGAATACCATTCTGGTCTTGGGATTGACCGCTGCCTTCATGGCCACTAGATCGAGCGTATAGTCCTTGAGGGGGACCTTGATCTCGCCGACGCCGGCCTGGTGAACGATCAGGGGGTAAGCGATAAAGCTGGGGTAGGGATACATGACGTTCTCATCGGGCCTGACAAAAGCTCTTACGAGAAGCTCGATGATCTCGTTCGATCCGTTGCCGACAAATACCTGGTTCTGGTCCAGTCCGTGTTTTTCGGAAAGTTCCAGTGAGAGGTAGTGGCTGCCTGAATTTGGATACCGGTTGATACTGTCGAGTTCCTCGATAATGGAACGTTTGATCTCATCAAGAGGCTGATGAGGATTCTCGTTCGAGGCGAGCTTGATGATATCGCCTTCTATGTTGCGCTCCCTGCGCAGTTCCTCGATAGGTTTTCCTGGTACATATGGTTTGACGTTCTTGAGATGAGGCTGCATCAGTTTCTTGAAATCCATCCGGTCTTCTCCTTCATTGCAGGCCTGTCTGCTCCCTGAGCATGAATTCCTCTTCCTCTGTAAGTCTTCGGATATCGCCCTCCTTGAGGTCGCTGAATTCGAGGTCTCCAAGAGCGACTCTCTTCAGTTCAAGCACCGGGTGCCCCGCAGCGGCAAACATCCGTTTGATCTGTCTTTTCTTACCCTCTTTCAATCTTATCTCTAGAGTCGAGGTGCCGTCCGACCTGCCCATCACCTCAACGGCGCAGGGCATGGTCACGAAATCTCCCAGGTCGACTCCCGCCTTGATGGCTTCGACCGCCCCGTCCTTGATAATGCCCTCGACTTTTACGAGGTATCTCTTCTCGATCTTGAACCGGGGATGTGTCAGCCTGTATGCCAGATCACCATCGTTTGTAAGCAGAAGGATCCCGGTAGTGTCCATGTCCAGGCGTCCCACCGGAAAGAGCCTTTCTTTGAATCCTGTTTCACGGGCCAGAGAGATTACGGTCTTTCTTCCTCGGTCGTCACTGACCGTGCTGAGCACACCGAAAGGTTTGTTGATCACAAGGATCAATTTGCCGGTGACCTCATCTACACGGTTCCCGTCGAGAGTAACGATGTCTGATTCTGTTTCAATGAATCTGGCAAGCTCGGAGACAGTCTCTCCGTTTATCTGAACTCTCCCCTCCCTGATCAGGTCCTCGCTCCTTCTTCGGGATCCGATTCCCGTTGATGCAAGAAAGCGATTGATCCTCATCCTCGGGCTCATCAGTTCCCATCGTCTTCTTCGGCATTGCCGTTATCGGTTTCTTCCGGTTCCATCGAAACTTCGACCGCTTTCTCAGTATGTTTCGGGGGTGGTATCAGGTCGATGGTCTCGAGACTCTTCTCAAGTTCTTCCATATCTGGGATATCTCTGATGTCTTTGAGGCCGAGATACTCAAGGAACCTCGAGGTCGTCGAGTAGAGGAACGGCCTGCCTAGGCCCTCACCTCTCCCGGTAATGGCTATCAGTTCCCGGTCCGTCAGGGTCGCAAGGACCCCGTCGCAATTTACTCCTCTTATAGCCTCGACAGCAGTTCTGCTGATAGGCTGCCTGTATGCGATGATTGCAAGAGTCTCGAGCCCGGCTTGCGACAGTTTGGCTTTCCTTCTGCTTTTAAAGAGCCGCGAGACTGTGCCTGCGTATTCAGGAAGTGTTGCTATCTGGTAGCCGCCGGCTATCTCGACGATGCCGAAACTGCGGTGATTCGTACGGTAGAATCCCTCCAGTTCGGCAAGGGCTTCCTTGATAGTTTTTGTGGATGATTCGCCAGTGATCGCTGAAAGCCTGCCGATGCTCAACGAAGTATCCGAGGCGAAAAGAAGAGCTTCTATTTCAGCGGCAAGCCTGCCGGTCTCAACCCTGTTCCCTGACTCCATCGGGTAACTCCTTCGAACCTTCACTGGGCGCTCCGCCCGGACTGTAAAGCCAGACGTCACCAGCAGATGTCATCTGCCTCGCTGAGAGCTCACCCAGCCTGACCATCTCCAGGATGGCGAGGAAAGTGACGATGATCTCGAGCCTGTCAGAATTCCCGAAAAAGAGCTCTGTGAACAGGACCTCCGAGCTGGTATTGACCTTGATGCGGATAAGATCGATCTTTTCATCGACGGTGTATTCTTCCTTCTCTATCCTGTAACTGATCTGTTTCTTCAGGTCGTCCATGACCTTCTTGAAGGCGTCTACAAGGTCGAATACAGAGACCTCCATCGGGGCCGCTTCCTGCGCTCCTTCAGGTGGAGGCGAAGGCGGTCTGGTAAAGACCTTCCTTCTGTCGCTCTCTTTTTCGGCGAAATGATTGGCCGCTTCCTTGAACTTTCGGTACTCGAGCAGATTCCGCACGAGTTCTTCCCTTGGATCTTCGTCCTCTTCCTCGTCGGGCCGTCTGGGAAGGAGCATTTGCGCCTTGATCCTCATCAGGGTGGCTGCCATGACGAAGAATTCCCCGGCCACTTCGAGCTTGAGTTCCTGCATGACCTCTATATGCGCGAGGTATTCCTTTGTGATGTGGGATATAGGTATGTCGTAGATCTCGATCTTGTCCCTGCGAATGAGATGCAGAAGCAGGTCGAGGGGGCCTTCGAACTGAGTCAGGTGCACGTGGTAACTCATAAATGATCCGTTTCCTGTTGATTCTGGAAAATACTCGCAAGCCCCTCAATGTCGACTGCGAATCCCACGGAATGCTAAGTGATACAGGGGCTTGTGTCAACAAGATGTTTGGCGGAAAACGGTCATCCCCTGGGATGAAAGGTCCTGTGGACCTCGAGGAGATAATCGACATCGAGCCGTGTATAGATCTGGGTCGTCGCAATGCTCGAGTGGCCAAGCAGTTCCTGGACCGCCCTGAGGTCAGCTCCGCCCTCGACCAGATGTGTCGCGAAGGAATGGCGCAGGGTATGCGGCGTGACGTCGGCAGGCAGGCCTGCCATGGCGGCATATTTCTTGAGGATCTTCCAGAAACTGACCCTCGACAGAGGGCCCCCGCGATAGTTGAGGAATATGTAGGGGGTCGGAGAATCGGAGAGGAATTCAGGTCTGGAATCCGTTACGTACCTGTCAAGGGACCTTAAAGCATGCGAACCGACGGGAACAATCCTTTCCTTCCCTCCCTTGCCTCTTATCCGTATCAGTCTTGATTCCAGGTCGAGCAACTCAAAACGAAGGGTGCAGAGTTCAGATGCCCTCATTCCTGTCGAGTATGCGAGCTCGAGCATCGCCCTGTCCCTCAATCCGGATTTCGATCGGTCAGGCTGGTTCAGCAGGGCCGCTGCCTCTTCCTGTGAGAGGACGAACGGAACGTGCCGCCTGATCTTCGGGGCCGATATCGATGTTATATCGAGGTCCCGGAGTTCCCCCTCGCGGTAGAGATATCTGTGAAAGCCCTTGACGGCACTGAGAAGGCGCGATCTTGAGGACCGGCTCTTTGCCTGCTCGAGCCCGGCGGCGAAGCGGAGACTCGAGTCGAGGTCGATCGACTCCGGAGAGATTATCCTCTCTGAGGAGAGCCAGGTAAAATATTCGCGCAGGTCGCTCCTGTAGGCATCGATAGTAAGGGGACTGAGTCCTTTTTCAACGGCAAGATGATCGATATAGGCCTCTCCGAGGATCGCGAAAAGACCGGGGCCGTCATTTCCTGTGTATGTACTCATGTATCTTCCCTGCTGTAGCCGGGCCGATCCCCGGAACAGCCGCGATATCGTCTTCGGATACTTTCCTCAATCCTTCGATGCTTCCGAATCGTACCAGAAGCTGGGTCTTCCTGTATTCCCCTACTCCGGGTATCCCGTCCAGCCCGGACCGGACCAGCCCGAGACTCCTCAGCTTCCTGTGGTACTCGACGGCGAACCTGTGAGCTTCGTTCCTCGCCTTCTGCAGGAGCTTGAGGCCGGGGTTTCTTCGTGAAAGGACAACCGGATCCTTCCGGCCGGGAACGAATATCTCCTCGTTCCTCTTTGCCAACCCGATCACATTGACAGGTGAGAGGTCACTTTCATGCATCGCTTTCATAGCAGCGTAGATCTGCCCCTTCCCTCCATCTAAAAGTATGAGGTCGGGCCTCCTGCTCTTTCCGTCCTTCAGGCGCTCGAACCGCCTGAGAAGGATCTCCTTCATCATCGCGAAATCATCCTGACCCTCTACTGTCCTTATCCGGAAGTGCCTGTATCCTGATTTCAGGGGCCGTCCGTCTACGAAGGTGACCATGGAACCGACAGCTCCTGTCCCCTGTACGTTTGATATGTCAAAGGCTTCAAGCCTGGATGGCGTGGCCGTGAGGCCTAGCGCCTTCTTGAGGGCAGCCAGTTCTAGGTTGGCAGATGCCTTGCGGCCCCGGAGAGTGAGAAGCCTGGAAGCCGCGTTCTTTTCGGCCAGTTCGACAAGTTTCCTGCGATGCCCCCTGGACGGTACGGTTATAGTGACCGCTTTACCGGTACGCTTCTTCAGCCATTTTGATATTATATGGCCGTCAACAAGCCTGTACTGCGTCAGGATCCCCGGGGGGATATCGCGCGAAGTATTGTAGTACAACTTGAAGAACTCTTCGTATGTATCAGAAATTACGTCTGATAGGAGAACAGGCATCATAAAGGTTTCTGAGCTGAGCAGCCTGCCTTCCCTGATCCTCATCACGACACCGCAGGCGTTT
>CAYWGA010000027.1:0-32948 GCA_964457905.1 uncultured bacterium
TGGTTCTTCTCTTCGAAGTCGAAGGTGTCGAAACAGCAGGAACTCGTGATCTTTGTAACACCGACGATAGTGGAATAGGCTTGCCCCTCCATTAACGTCGTGCCCCCGGGAGTTTCCCTGACCCCCGGGGGCTTTTTTTGTCCCGGCCCGATTCAGTGCCCTTTTCGCTTGCCGCAGGCCCCCCGATTACTTATCCTGAAATGCCTTATGAGAGTAATAGCCGGAATATGCAGGGGCGTCGCCTTGAGGGGCGGACATGGACCCCAGTTCAGACCGACGGCACAGATCGTCAAGGGCTCGGTCTTTGATACCCTGTACAGCAGGGTGCAGGAAGCCGTCGTTCTCGACCTCTTCGCCGGTTCGGGCTCTATAGGTATCGAGGCCCTCAGCAGGGGAGCGGAGAAAGCGGTCTTCGTCGAGCAGGACCCGAAGATCCTCAAGGCCCTCAAGACCAACCTCGACAGGTGCAAACTCGCCGACAGAGGTGAGATGGTACGGGGCGACGCGATGAAATACCTCGAGCGCGTCATCAAGTCAAAGAAATCATTCGATATAATATTTGCCGACCCGCCTTACGCTTCGAGCCTCTCCAGGGAGATCGCAGTTGCTATCAGTTCGGTGAAGAGGAAGGTGTGCGATCTTCTCATAACAGAGAGCGGCGAGGAGTATGATATCCCGCCGGGAGGCTCGCTCGAGAAGATCAGGACGAGGAAATTCGGACAAACGATAGTGACCTATCTTGAATATAATGCGGAGGGAAAGTAGTGAAAGGAAAGACCGCCCTTTATCCGGGTACATTCGATCCGATCACGAACGGCCACGTGGATCTTGTGAAACGGATCTCGGGCCTCTTTGACAAGGTCTTCGTGGCGGTGGCGGCGGGCTATCACAAGGACCCGCTTCTCACCCTGGAGCAGCGCGAGACAGCGGTAAGGGAGAGCCTTGCCGGATACGAAGGGGTGGAGGTCATCACCTTCGATGGTCTGCTCGTCGATGAGTTCAGGAAAAGGGAAGTAGACGTTGTCATCCGTGGGCTGAGGGCCGTATCGGACTTCGAGTACGAGCTGATGATCGCGCTTATGAACAGGAAGCTTCAGCCGGAGTTCGAGACGGTGTTCCTCATGCCGAGTGAGAAGTATATCTACCTTCACAGCTCACTGGTGAAGGAGATCTACAGGCTCGGCGGGGATATCACATGCCTCGTCCCGGAAGCGATGGTAAAAAGACTGGAAGAGTGGAAGCCGCTGCAGAGCGGGTAATACCGGGAGGGACCTCTTGGCAGGATTCATCAGTAAAAGAGCCGCGGGTATCGAACCATCCATCACCCTGAGCCTCAATACAAAGGCCAATGCCCTGAAGGAAGCGGGCGAGGATGTCGTAGGGCTCGCAGCCGGCGAACCCGATTTCGAGACGCCGGATATTATAAAAGAAGCCGGAATCAGGGCGATCCGTGAGGGGAAGACCCGCTACACCCCGGCTGCAGGGATCAAGCCTCTTCGCGAGGCGGTAGCGGCCGAGTATTCGGAGATCCTGGGGATCGACTACCAGTGGAACAATGTTGTGATCTCCCATGGCGCGAAGCATTCGATTTTCAACGCTCTCTACGCCCTGACCGATCCGGGCGATGAGGTCATGTTCGTCACACCTTACTGGGTAAGCTACCCCGAGATGGTCAAACTGGTCGGGGCGGTGCCGAGGAACGTCGAGACAGGCGCTGATACCGGCTACAAGATGACGGTCGAGATGTTCCAAGAGGAGATCGCGAAGAGCAAGCCGAAGGCGCTCCTTTTCAACTCGCCGAACAACCCGGCGGGGATCGTCTACACGAAGGAAGAACTGACAGCTATAGGGAACGTCCTCCTCGAAGAGGGGATCGCCCTTATCAGCGACGAGATATACGAGTTCCTGACATTCGACGGGGTGGAGCATTATTCACCGGTCAAGCTCCTGCCCGCACTGAAGGATCAGTCAGTCGTGGTCACGGGCGTTTCGAAGAGTTACGCGATGACCGGCTGGAGGATCGGATTCGCACTGGCTGAGAAAGAGCTCGCCTACAGGATGGGAGCCTATCAGGCTCACGCGACGGGCTGCCCAAACGCGATCTCCCAGGTGGCGGCCTTAGAGGCAGTAAAGAACGGCGCGGCTGACCGCGACCATATGCGCGATGAGTTCGAGAAGCGCAAGAAGATGTTCGGAGAGCGCCTCAAAGCTATCCCGGGGATAAGCTACCCCGAGCCGGGCGGCGCCTTCTACTTCCTCGCCGATGTCTCGTCCCTCTATCCCGCCTGCGGCGTCAGCGGCAGCGGGGAGTTCTGCGAGAAACTTCTCAAGGAGAAGGGGCTGCTCGTGATACCAGGTGGGCCTTTCGGGCTGGATAATATGATCCGCTTCTCGTTCGCGGCGAGTGAGGAAACTCTCACGATGGCCCTCAACAGGTTCGAGAGCTTCGTGAGTGATTATTCGTAGATGGAGCTCGAAAACAGAATAAAAGAACTTGGTAAGAGGCTGCAGGGTATACCGTTCCACAGTGAGGCCCGCTACATAGTGTCGTACGGGTTCGACGCTACGGGCAAAAGGGGCCAGTGCGGCGCGGTAGTCTTCCCGCGGTCCCTCGAAGAGCTCAGAAAGACAGTAATCGAGGCGCGCTCAGCAGGCGTGCCTCTTTTCATGAGAGGGGCCGGCACAGGCTTCTCAGGGGGGGCTGTCCCGGACGGCGGGATCGTAGTCTCTACAGAGAAGATGAACAGGGTGCTCTCTCTCGACAGGGAAGCGCTGACTGTTACGGTCGAGGCGGGGATCGTGAACAACGATCTTCAGGAGCATCTCTCAGTCCACGGACTGTTCTATCCGCCCGACCCGGCCAGTTTCAGGGTCTCGACGATCGGCGGCAATATCGCCGAGAACGCCGGGGGCCCGAGGGCGTACAAGTACGGGGTGACGAGGCGGTACGTCAAGTCGATCGTCTGGATCGACTCGGATGGAGAATTGATAGAATCGGAGCCGCGCGGCCCTGCCGGCCTCCTGATCGGGGCCGAGGGGACTCTCGGCGCGATATATTCGGCCACACTGCGCGTACTTCCGAAGCCGGAGGCGTTCAGGACGGTACTGGTTGCGGCCGGTGAGGACGGCGAGGCGATGAACATCGCGTCGGCCCTTCTCGCGACAGGGTTCACCCCTAGTGTCCTCGAGTTCATCGATTCGAAGACGATGCGCTGCGTCAGTGAATACAGGGAGCTTTCAGGCACTGTCGATGGAAGCAGCTATCTCTTCTTCGAGATGGACGGCTCGTCCGATGATGTCGAGAAGCAGTTCGGCCTGCTGTCGTCCTTTTGCGAGAAGCGGGGATTGACGATGCTGACGGCCCGCGACGAAGAGGAGAGAGAGATCCTCTGGGAACTTCGGCGGTCTGTGAGCCCGAGTCTTGCGCGCAAGGGGATCACCAAGGTCAACGAGGATGTATCACTTCCTCTCGGCAGGATGGGAGAAGCGGTCTCCTGGATACATGCCCAGGCAGCGGAACTCGAGATCGACTGCTACGTATTCGGACACTGCGGGGACGGGAACCTGCATGTAAATATAATGACCGACAGGCGCCGCACCGCGGAGATGGAGAGGGCGATGGTATTCGTAAGGCGCCTCTTCAGTCATGTCGCCGGGATGGGGGGGACCCTGAGCGGTGAGCACGGGATCGGAGTCACGAAGAAAGAGTTTCTCGGCATGGTCTATTCTCAGGCCGAGCTCGATATTCAGTACGGGATCATGAGGGCGATGGACCCGGATAATATTTTCAATCCCGGGAAGTATTTCGACCGGGAGGAGCAGAGCGATGTTCATTGACAAGGTGGAGATGCTCGTAAGGTCCGGTAATGGCGGGAACGGCTGCGTCTCCTTCAGGCGGGAGAAATTCATTCCCCGCGGAGGGCCCGACGGCGGTGACGGCGGTAAGGGTGGAGATGTCATCATCAGGGTAGAGCCACAGATGAGGACGCTGCTAGACCTGAGGTACAGGCGTGAATATTTCGCGAAAAACGGCCGCCAGGGAGAAGGGGCACGGAAGACGGGAAAGGGCTCACCACCGATTGTCGTCATGGTGCCGCCAGGGACATTGGTAGAGGATGTAGATACGGGTGAGACCATCGCCGACCTGACCGGTGATAACGATGAGATAACGGTGGTCGTCGGCGGAAAGGGCGGACAGGGGAACTGGCACTTCAGGACGTCGAGGGACCAGGCCCCCACTAGGGCGATGCCCGGCAAGCGGGGCGAGGAGAGGAATCTCCGCCTGACACTGAAGCTGATAGCCGATGTAGGACTCGTCGGCCTCCCGAACGCCGGCAAATCGACACTGCTCCGTTCGGTGAGCGAGGCGAACCCGGTCGTAGCCGCCTATCCCTTCTCGACCCTCGCACCGAATCTAGGGATCGTGAAGATAGACGAGATGGCCTCGTTCTGCATGGTCGACATCCCCGGGCTGATAGAAGGGGCGCACGAGGGAAAGGGGCTCGGCCTCGAGTTCCTCCGCCATGTCGAGAGGTGCAGGGTACTCTGTTTCATACTCGATGTCGCCTCATACGAGGCTTCGGCAGATGATGCATACCGTCAACTTATATCGGAACTGGGACAGTACAGCGCCGCACTGCTCGAGAGGCCGCGATTTATCGCCCTCAACAAGGTCGATCTTCTGCCGGGTGGAAAAGATGATATCGAGTTCAGCCCTGAAGGGGAGGAGCGGATACATGTCATCTCCGCACTGGCCAGAACGGATCTCGATGGACTGATACGCGCTCTCTACACTGCAGTCCTCGAAGAAGAGAAGGCAGAGGAAGAGTGACACTGCCTATTCGGGATCACTGATCCCTCCCATGAACAGTATCAACCCGGTATTGTCGTCGACTATCGCGATGAGGAAAGGCCTGTCCACGACCATGTGGAACGGATCCTCTTCCGGCATCGCCGAGGTAAGTCTGATCGTTATCGCCGTCGCGGCCGCGGCCTTGGTGCCCTTCTCGTTCACCTCGACGACAGCCTTGTGGAAGACGTCGCTTATATAGACGTCGCCCGGACTGCATTCGCAGAGCATGGAAAAGTCCGCGCTGCGTTTGAACGCTTCCTTCATCCCCATTCCCGCGAGTGTCCTGTTGAGTTTCGAGAAGTATTCCGCCCTGAAGCGCGGGAGTTCGATCGTACCTTCGCGCTTTGACAGGGATGAGGTCCAGTCCTCCCAGCTTTCGGGCGAGAGCTTCTCGATGAGGCCGGCCAGCGTATTTTCGCCGGCGGGGAGGAATACGTACATCGAGGCTGCGCCTCCGGCACCTTCGGCTTTTCCGTACGGCAGCCGGACAGCCTGGAAGAGTTCGTTCTCGAGGCAAGTGAGGTCCCCCGTACGTTTCATCATCGGGACCTCCTTTTTACCATTCGGAGAATGGAACGGCTTGTCCGTTGTGAGGTCCTCATCGAACTCGACGGTCCATTCGCCCTTGAAATAGATCGCGTTGACGAGGATCGCGACATCAGCCGGATCGACAGAGTCGATGATCGAGGGGATCATTCCCTTGGTCCTCTCGCTGACCCACAGGTTGATTTCTTTCTCGGATTCGAGCTTGAATACTCCGGCGCCGAAATATTTCTCGTTCCGGCTGACAAAATCTTTCCTGAAGGGGAAGCCCTCCCTGAGCCAGAGCGAGTTGGCGATATTCAGGGTCACGCCTGCGCCCGTTTCGGACAGCCCCGCGACGAGTGTTCCGTTTGCCGCGTTATAACCGGCGAGAGGGAACGAGCCCGCACCGAGAATTCCGGCCATCTCAGTTGCCGTACTTCCGCCAGCGCCGTTATAGGCCATTCCCAGGCAGAGCGACACACTGACGGGGGAGACGAAGATGTTGTCTCCATCGACCGATGCGGCCTCCCGTATGAAAAGATCGATGCCGAACCGGTTGTACCCCTCGACGAGATCGGTGGTGTCCACCGGCACGGTCTCCGAGCCTGTCTCCGCGCAGGCAAATGAGAGTGAGAGGGAGGTTAACACGAGCAAAGTAAGGAAAGAGTACCTGATCATCGTTTTCATCTTCTTCCTCCGGAATCCGATTAGTTACAGAAATGACACGGTTATAAGAGATTGCCTGAGTCCATAATAGATTTTACAGCCGAACCGGCCTTCGATTCCATGAAAAGAACACAGCAGCCGGAAAGCAACCTAATTAAGAACGATTCCTTTTGATTGACTTTTACGCAACTTTATGGTACAATATGGCTTGTCTGGATTCCCTATGAACTCTCATGAGGGTATACGGACAATTACATTTTCTAAATTCACTTTCAGTTTTGTCTTATCGGCGTACTGCCGGAGGAGGACAATATGAAAAAGGTGCTAACGTGCATCACTGCAGTTGCAATCTTGATGGCCCTTTCAGGAGCCTCCATGGCAGCTGTCGGCTGGTCGGGTAACATCTATCCGAACCACGAGACCGTTGTGACAGAGGGTGCCGATGTCACGGTCTATTACCAGATCTGGAAAGATGGTGTCACTCCCGGTGAGGGAGCGGGCGCCGGTCTGGCCGCCACGCTTTATTACGGCCCCAACGGCGGCCCGTACACTGCTCTGGTCATGGGTTATCTTGGCGAGGTCGGTAACAACGACGAGTACAGCGCCAACATTCCCGCTGCTGCCCTCGAGGGCGAGAGTGAACTGTGGTTCTATTGCGAGGTCTTCGATTCGACCGACGCGTCGACCGCTCAGGGTCAGGACCAGAACAGCAACGATCCTCCGTTCAAGCTCAACATCACCGCGGCACTCGGCCAGGACGTGATGGTATATTTCCGCATCTGCCTGCCACCGGCAGAGGATCCTGAGTACAATGCCGATCCTCTCGGTGTATGCGTGAGTGGAGATGCCACTGAGCTTACGGCCTGGGGCGCAGGCGTACCGATGGTACAGCCTTGCCCGGGCTTCAGCCCTCTCTACTACGAAGTCGGTATCCTCTTCGCTGCTGGCGGTAATCCCGCTATCCAGTACAAGTACAGGTGGAACGACTGCGTTGACTGGGAATCTGTCGGTAACAGAATGGATACGATCGATGATTCCGGTCCCGTGTACCTGATTCCGTGGGTGGACCACTGGAACAATTACGTAGGGGACGACTGTCCTCTGTGCGGAATAGGCACAGAAGAGTCGACATGGGGTGCGATCAAGAAGATCCACAACTAGGATCACCCTGATCGTCGAGGGGATATCTTCTGTCACTTACCGACTGAAGGTATCCCCTTTTTTATATTAATAATCAGAACGATATGCCGGGCACGGCAGAGCTTTTCTGGAGGAACGATGAAACCCGGGTCATCACTAGCCTGTCTTCTCGCTGTACCAGTCCTTATATCGCTGCTGTCCGGACCGGCAATGCCGGTTACCCTGAACCTGCTGCAGGGTTCCTCTCAGGAGTCCCTTGTTAGCTGGACCCGGGAGCATGTCAAGGCAGTCGACGACGTCCTCGATGTTCCGGCCGGGTTCGAGGGCGCCGATCTCCTCGCCTTCTATTATCGTGAGGCGGGAGGGGAGCTTTCTTTCAGGATCAGTATGGCCCGTATGATCGATCCTGCCGGCGGAGTGGACCTCTTCAGCAGGGATGAGCCCGGGATCATCGTCCTTATCGATTACGAGGACGGTGGAGGATCCACCCTTCCGGCGGGTATTCCAGGCAGCGCCTCGATCGCCTGGGACGAGGCTCTCTTTCTCTCTCCCCATTCTGACGATCCCGCGCAGCGGGCGCAGTCGTTCTCCGGATCGGGCAACGCTCCCGTTCTTACGAGAGCTCTTGTCAACATGAAGGGGGAGTATCTCGAAGGAACGGTCAACATAACTCCTGCGTTTTCCGCCGCCGCTCTTCGCGCGAAAAAGATGCCTTCGGCGCCTGCCGGTACCCCGGTCACCTTCGAAGTGATCTCGGTCTCAGGCGGGAGAGTAGTGGACAGGCTCTCGGCAGACGCACTGTCACCGCTTTCGCCCGGAGCGAATTGTGCCTTCGTCCATCACGGAAACCAGGGGCTCGCTTACAGCGACGTCTTCTGGGGAAGATACGACGATCCCGACGGCAGCGGTTTTGACGAAGCGCTCCAGGTCCACGAATCGACATCGATACCTGGCAACTTCCACCTCTGCGGGCCGCTGCAGACATCGACAGAGTGGGACGCCAACAACGGTGACCCCGGCGACTTCAACGGATGGCTCGAAGCGGGCGTCACGGCTGGCTGGGTCGGGATGGTCAGCTCGGCGTGGGGCCAGCACATGATGCCCTTTGTCCAGAATTCGATGAACGACTGGGCAGTCGATGTACAGACACAGATGACCGATACGAGGTACGGATATTATCCACGCGTTGCATGGGTGCCGGAAAGGGTCTGGCTCGATCCGGGGACTTATCCCAACGCTGGCGTGATCGACAACCTGATCGACAACTGGGAGAGCCACGGTATCTTGGCAGTCATCCTCGATGACGACATCCACTGCCAGGGTTACGACAATCACCAGATCCACCAGTTCAGCGGGAACACGCTGAAGGTATTCCCCCGCGACCGGAATTTCACCGGCAATATCGTCGGCGGAAATGGCGCTGCGGCCCTTCAGATCCTGACCGACCTTCACAATTCCGCTTTCGGAGACTACCGTATCGTTCTCTATGCAGAGGACTGGGAGGCGGCGGCCGAGATGGGAAGCTGGGCAGTGTCCACGCCGAACGCCAAGGAGACGTACGACTGGTTCATCAACAAATGCTCGGAGGAGAGCGCGTGGATCTCGGTATGGAAGGTCGCCGACGCGGTCACCAATCCGAACTTCAGCGGGAGCTCTTCTTTCAACGTTACATACGGCACATACACTGAGATAGGCGGGACCGGCGGTTACGGCGGGGGGAACAACGGCTGGTACACACACTACGCCGGGTATATCCCGTATTCCTCCGGCGGCGACGGCAGCGGGCTCTGCGACGCCGGGCGTGGAGGAAACTGCAAGGATCATGGAACGATATGGAACGACGCGTACAACGCCCTTCTTGCCGCCCCTGACAACAACATCTCGCAGGGTGGATGGTACACGTTGATGATGAACCTTCACGAGACAGGCTGGCACGACGGCCTGGGAGGGGACATCAGCGGCTGGCAGCTCCTCTATTCCGGTCACATCAAGAACACGAACATGTACGCCGAGGCAGCACACTGGGCAAACGGCGAGTATGCCGCGACCACTGGAGCGTACTTCGCCGACCTCGATAACGACGGGTGGAACGAGCTCGTCATGCACAACGACCGGGTATTCGCGATATTCGAGGGGAATGGCGGCCGAGCTACGAACGTCTTCGCGAAAGGGTCCGGGTACGGATTCTCTATCGTCGGAGTCGACATGGCGTACTGGGCAGGAACGGAGGGTGACTACAACGATTCAAACCACGTCGGCCTCTTCAGCGATGTCGGGCCGGACTACCAGCACGACCAGTACGACATAACGATACTCCAGCCGACAGGGACGACGGTCGAAGCGGAGATGACTCACCAGGGAGTTCACAAACTGGTAAAGCTGACCGCCGGACAGCCCTATATGGACATAATATACGAGGTCGGGCAGTCGACCCAATTTATCAAGAACGGATATTCGCCCGGACTGATCGACCTGCTCTGGAACGCGCAGATGGACCGTGTCTGGGTCAGCGACACAGCCTACTATGGCCAGCGTAACCCGAACAACGGAGCCACGGCGGCGATCATCGCCGGGCAGGCTGGATCGTCACACAACTTTGATTTCTCAGGCCGGATAATGAAGGGCGACGAGATTTACGGCAACGGCGTTTTCGAGTTCCTCTTCTATGCCGGTACGACGAGCGCTCCGGACGGCCTCGGTGAGATCGCCGAGCTTCGTGCCCTGGCTGGACTCGCTGATACGATCGGCCCCGGTCCCGTGACGGCGACATACTTACCCGGCTCCGACAAGTTCAAGCTCGAGTTCAACCAGGTGACTGATTATTCGACGTTCGTCGTAACTGGAGTCTCGATCGACGATGACAACGACGGTATATCGGAGCTGACACTCTCGTCGGGTACGACGGTCATCGAGACTTCGAGCTCCTTTCACCTGACGCTGCAGCTCACATCGAGCGATGCAGCCGCGCTCGAGGCTCTCGATATCGGAACGATGGAGCTGATGATGGCTGCATCCACGGCCTTCGACCTGAGCGCCAATCCCAACTATGAGATCACTAACGAGGACGATATCCCCGTCTCATACGGTCCCGAGACTCTCGTGACGATAGACGGGTTCATCGATACAGACGAATGGAACGAGTGCCGCATGGCTGTTCCCGATTCAAACGATTCGGAATGGACAGCAACGAACGAGATCGACGCTCTCTATGTCACATGGGATTCGACATACCTCTACATCGCACTCGACGGGATAGTCGGCGAGAACAGCTGGCTGATCTACCTCGACACCGACCCGGGCGGCCCCGAGGGCCAGACCGATCTTACCGCACTGGACAGCTGGGAGAGGGGAGCCCTCTTTACCGCATCGGGATTCAGGGCCGATTTCCAGTACGGCTGCTACCAGCACCAGGGACAGTTTGACGGCGACTCGTTCGAGCGAGTAACAAGCTCGACAACGACATCGTCCTTGGCTGACTCGATATTCTCGGCCTTTGACTCTCAGCATATCAACGGAGACCTCGGAGGGAGCGAGCTTGCGATACCGTGGGACGTACTCTTCGGGCTCGGACATAATACCGTGCCGGCCGGCGCGTCTGTCTCTATAGTCTCTTCGATCTGCTGGGATCCCGAGCCGGACGGGGAACTGGGCGGCGATTCAGCGCCGAACAATATATCGGCCGTCCTGCCGACGATCGATAACGTATATACGTTCGTAGTCGATGGAAACAGCGACGGCGTTCCGGACGAAGCTGACGATCTTGTTCCGCCAGTGATCGAATATGCTAGCAGGGACGCGGCGAGCGACAGCCTCATCAACGTTCTGTTCAGTGAAACGGTTGAGGAGACAGGGGCGGAGAACTCCGCTTACTACGGCGTTTACCAGACCTCGGTCCCGTCGAACACGGTACCGGTACTTTCGGCGATTCTCCAACCGGACGGAAAGACTGTTCAGCTCGTGCTGGGGCATCTGGTCGGAAACGGATACTCCGTTTCGGTCAGCGGCGTAACGGATGATTCGTGCTACCTCAATGAGATAATACCGGGGAGCAGCTTCATGATCCGCGGTTCGATAACAGGAGATGACGGCAGGCCGGTCAAGTACCCCGCTCATCTCTACCAGAACTTTCCCAACCCGTTCAACCCTTCGACTGTGATAAGATTCGATGTACCGGGCAGGGTAGAGGGGAGCGGCTCGACCAGTTTGCGGGTAGTGATCAATGTCTACGATGTCCGCGGGAGTCTCGTGAAGAAGCTCGTTGACGATTCTATGCCTGCAGGCCCGGCCGAGGTCACCTGGGACGGGAAGAGCGAGAGCGGCATAGCGGTATCCTCGGGGATATACTTCCTCAGGATGATAACGGGAGAACAGCGCCATACGCGCAAGATGGTGCTATTGAGATAGAGAGAAAGTTTCAGCAGGGTTCAGGGACTCTTAAAAGGAGGAGGCGGAAAGAGATGAAATACAGAAAACATCTCGGATTCACTTTTCTCGCGGCGCTCGTCGTGGCCGGACTGGTCATAGCGGCTACGCCGCAGACTATCGTCGTTGACGGAGTCAACGACTTCCTCGTCGATAATCTTATCGAGGATGACGGGGGAGACACGGAATTTGCGGAGATCGATATCGACTCGGTCTTTGTGACGAATGACACCAACAAACTTTATATCGGGGTCGAGCACAGCCAGGGCGGCTGGACGACTGTACAGATGGGTATCCATATCTCGACGGGCGAGCCCGGTGGGACGACCGATTCCTGGGGGCGCGCGATCGCATGGACAAATGCGCCTCACAAGCCTGATTACCAGGCATATGTCAATTTTGACAACGACTGGCAGGAGCTGAGGAACTGGAACGATGGCGGGGCGACGTGGGATGCCATATACTCGGGCACAAGTTCGCTCGGCTGGACGATCAGCACGGGGTTCAATGAGCTGGGCCTCAATCTTAGCGACCTCGGCCTGGCGATCGGCGATACGATCTATTTCGAGGTACTGATCACCCAGGACGGATCGACGAAGGGTCCGCTCGACCTTATGGCCGGAGATTCCGACCAGTTGAGCGTTGCGGGCGGCCCGACGACATGGGACGTTCCTGGACCGGTGGAGCTCACATCGATGCAGATGTATATAATTCAGGCTTCAGCCGACGCTATTCCGCCGACTGTAGACGCCTTCTATGCCGACGGCAAGCAGGGGCAGACGAGTGGCGATCTCGCCACAGATGTCCTTGAAATCAGGTTCAGCGAGCCTGTCGATGAGACAACAGCCGAGACGGCAGGCAACTATTCTCTCTCCGGCACATCAGCCAGCATTACAAGCGCCACGAGGAACGTCAGCTTCCCCGACAGGGTTCAGCTCCAGCTTGACGCTTCGATCACGCCCGATACGGGAAGTCTCGGCGTTGTTGTGACAGGTGTTGAGGATCTTAACAGCAACACGATAGTCAACGATCTGATCGGCCTGACCAACATGGGTGCATTCTTATACAAGGGCCTGATGTGGAAGGGCCTGATGGGCCTTCACATGAGACAGCACTCGTTCTCCCCGGAAGTCGATACCTTCACGGTAGAGGGAAGCCTTCTTCCGCTGACATTCGGCCTATGTGACAACATGTTCCTTGCCGATAACAGCGACAGCATCTACGTCGGATACGCTTCGTTCTCGCTCCTCGGCGAAGAAGCCGGATCTACCTTTGAGTTTCAGGACCAGACCCTCGAGTGGAAATTCGCGCACCAGTGCTCCGAATATGAGCCTCTGGCAGCGAACAGGACTCACCTGATGACCTATACACAGCCATGGGATACCCTCGAGTACTGGTGGAACGACGAGGACGCGGGCAGCTTTACGGCAAACGCTATCGACGTTGTCTTTACAGTCGACGCCAACACATACGACGCGACACTGGACAGCATCATGGCGATCAACGGAAGCGCGCTTCCGCTTTCATTCGACGTACCGTCACTCAACGAGATGGCTGATGACGGTGTCTATCCCGACGCTGCGGCCGCTGACGGCATCTATTCTCTTGTCGTCAGGTTCGGGGCCCTCTCGCCGAAGAATGTCGAGTACAAGTACGTCTACAACGACGTCTACGAGTGCGCGGTGGAGGCGAACAGGGACGTCTGGCTCAACGACGAGGCCTTCGATACTATAGGCGGAGCGATGGGCCCGATCGTGATGCCTCTGCAGTACTATGACCGCTGCAGCACTATCGGAAAGGCGATCGAGCTCGTCTTCAAGGTCGACACCCGCTGGGTCAAGCCGACCGCATCGGATACGATCGCTGTGAATGGTAACGAAAATAATCAGCTTCCGCTCCTGATCAGCTGGGCGATCCCCTCGATCAACCCGATGATCGATGACGGTACCGGCTGGGATGACACGGCGGATGACGGGATCTACACGACTTCTATCGTGTTCCCCGATTCATCGGACAAGTTCGTCGAGTTCAAGTACCTGATGAACTCGACATACGAGTGTTCTACACAGGCGAACAGGAGCGTATATCTCAACGAGATGTACGACGACCAGGGTAGTCCCCAGATGCTCGATCTGGCATACTTCAATACATGCTGGATCGATGTAACCGAGGAGATCCCGACGATCCCGTTCGCTCTCAAGCAGAACTTCCCCAACCCCTTCAACCCGGTAACGACGATCACATTCAGCGTGCCGGCGCGGGGGAGGGCTGTCCTCAGCGTCTACAACGTGAAGGGTGAGCTCGTACAGACGCTCATCGATGACGTCGTCGACTCCGGCGAGGTCAGTGTTACGTGGGATGCCACGGACAAGTACGGAAGGCAGCTCTCAAGCGGCGTCTATTTCTACCGCCTCCGGGTGGCAGATCTCGAGATGAGCCGTAAGATGATCCTTCTGAGGTAGTTTTCTGCTGATCTGAAAGATCTGGCTCTAAAGGCTCCTTCCCCTGTATAAGGGGGAGGAGCCTTCCTTATGAAGAATGCTTTTAACTTGTATCCGTAGCTTTTATTACCGATAATCCCCCTGTCATACAAATCCGAATTCTATCAAACGATCCCATGACTGGAGGAACAACCATGTCCCGTTCATTCAAGATGTTTATCCTGCTTATTCTAACCGTATTTGCCGCCTCAGGGGCGAGTGCGGCCGAGGCGGAGGTCACATTCACCTTCCAGCCCGGCGGTTCACCGGGAGCAGTCTATCTGGCTGGCTCATTCAACAGCTGGAGTCCTGACAAGGACCTGATGAAGGACGACGACGGTGACGGCATATACGAGATAATGCTGAAGCTGGCGCCAGGCCAGTATCAGTACAAGTTCGTAGTCGACGGCAGTTGGCAGGCGGACCCCGCCGCATCGGCTGAGATCGACGATGGATTCGGAGGAAAGAACGCTGTTGTAGATGTCCACGCGGACTTGAAACCAGTGGTCGTGGGAATCGCCGCGGGTGGAGCCGTCAAGGCCGCGAAGCCCGCTGAAAAGCCGGTGGCGGAACCTGCATCGGGCGGCGACGTCAGGGTCACCTTCCTCTTCGAGGTGGAGAAGGGCCAGACATCCCAGGTCTACCTTGCCGGATCGTTCAACGGATGGGATCCGACAGCCGAGTTGCTGACCGATGATGATGGTGACGAGGTCTATGTGCTCGTCAAGCAGATGGCTCCCGGTAAATATGACTACAAGTTCGTCGATAACGGGAACTGGCTGACCGACGAGAACGCCGCTGAATTCACCGATGACGGATTCGGCGGGCAGAACTCGGTCCTTACCGTGGTTGCGGGCACGCCGATGATAGTCGGGATGTACACTACGGTCCCTGACGGGATCGAAGGAGTCGCCCCGGCCGCGGCGGGAGCTGCAGGCGCCGGAGCGGCGGCAGCGGGGCAGGGGATGAAGGAGGTAACCTTCAGGTTCCAGCCCGTTATCAGCGGCGTTACGAATGTCTTCCTCGCAGGTACGTTTAATGACTGGAACGATTCGAAAACGAGGATGACGGATGATGACGGCGACGGGGCATATGAGGCCACATTGATGCTGCCTGTCGGGCGCCATCAGTACAAGTTCGTAGTAGACGGCAACTGGATGACCGATGAAAATTCCGATGATTTCGAGGAAGACGGATTCGGCGGCAAGAACTCGGTGATCGTCGTCGATGACCGCTTTGACGATATAAAGACCGAACTGGGCGACGGCGAGATGATGAACAAGGATATCTCGCTCGTTATGGATTACTCGATGGTCAATCCGCTCTCTGCGAACAGCATCGAGTTCAAGACGCGTGCTCATCTGGGCGATGTCGAACAGGTCCAGATGCTCTACGTCGTCGACGGCGCCGAGGATATCATCGAGATGGCCCCGTATGGCGAGGATGTCGTCTTCGAGTATTACAGGCACGTCCTCGAAGTTCCTGCGAGTTCTCAGGTAGCGTTTACCTTCCTCTTCGCCGATGGGGGAGAGCTTTTCTTCGCCACTCCGAAGGGATTCATCGGGGAGAAGCCGGCCACAGAGGATATGTTCCTCTATGACTCGGAGAAAGTGCCTCCGTTCTTCACTCCGGACTGGGCAAAGGATGGTGTCTTCTACCAGATATTCCCCGAGAGGTTCGCTAACGGCGACAAGTCGAACGACCCGGACTTCAAGGAGTTCTATTACAAGGACGTAACGGAGCTCCCCGAATCGGGGCAGACTAATGGCGAGTATTTCCACTTCGTGCAGAACTGGTACGATGTCAGCGGCCTTACCCGCAGTCCCTACAGGACAGACGGCAAGCCCGACTACTACTCGTTCTATGGCGGCGACATCGCCGGCGTCATAGAGAAGATCCCGTACCTCGCAGACCTCGGCGTGACGATCATATATTTCAATCCTCTCAACGAGGCGAGGTCGAATCACAAGTACGACCCGATGGACTACAAGAAGCTCGATCCGCACTTCGCCGACGAGGCGACCTTCAAGGAGTTCGTCAAGAAGGCACATGATAACGGTATCCGCATCATCGTGGATAAGGCCTTCAATCACACGGGCAATTACTTCTTCGCCTTCCTCGACGCAGTCGAGAAGGGGAGGGAGTCGGAGTACTGGAACTGGTACGAGTTCAAGCGCTGGCCGCTTCCCGAGGGCGACATCCCCAATCCGCTCGACTACTACGACTGCTGGTGGGGATTCGGGATCCATCCCAATCTCAACTTCGATCTCTCGAAGGCGAACGCCCAGGAGAACTCGATCACTGATATCAGCGAAGCTCAGCCGAACGAGCCCCTCGTAGAGTACCTCAGGGAAGTAGCGAGGTACTGGCTCGGCGAGCTCGACATAGACGGTTTCAGGCTCGATGTGCCGAATGAGGTTCCCCACTGGTTCTGGAAAGAGTTCCGCATGGTCGTCGATGAGGTCAAGCCTGACGCCTTCCTTATCGGCGAGATATGGGGGAACGCGATGCCGTGGATGGGGCCGCACGGTTTCCATTCGACGATGAACTACAAGTATTTCCGCGATCCTGTCCTCAAGTTCTTCGGGCAGGGGCACGGCTCTGCGGCTCAGCTTGACAATGAGCTCGCCCCAGGACGTTCGCTCTATCCGCTCCAGGCTACTCAGGTGATGATGAACCTCGTCGACAGCCACGACACGGAGCGCTTCCTAACGACTGCCGGCAACAAGTCGGAGAGACTGATGATCGCGACTCTCTTCCAGATGACCTATGTCGGTATCCCGCAGATCTACTACGGTGACGAAGTAGGGATGAGGGGCGGCAAGGATCCCGACTGCAGGCGCACCTTCCCGTGGAACTGGGAGGAGAGCCCCAGGCGGGTCAAGGTCCATGACTTCTACCGCAAGGTCATCGGGATCAGGAAAGAGTATCCCGCCCTGCGTACCGGCACTTTCCAGACCGTACTGGCAGAGGGGAAACTGTACTCGTTCATCAGGGAAGATGACGCCAACAGGATAGTAGTCGCGCTGAACAATGGCGGCGCAACGAGTAAGCTGAATCTGGAACTCGGAGGATTCGGGTTCGCCGATGGAGCCACTCTCGTCGATAAGCTCGGAGGCGGGACCTATACCGTTACCGGCGGCGCTGTCGAGATAGAGCTCGGGCAGCTCTCCGGGGCGATACTGGTCCTTCAGTAGAACCGGCTGGATAAGATTGAAAAGGCCGCACCGTCATGAACGGTGCGGCCTTTCTATTTATATTCCGGGCGGCCTCTATTTTACGATTATCAGCGAGTTGGTGAATCCGCCCTCATCGGCCTGGTTGGGATTGCTCGGATCGAGTTCCCATCTGACCCCGCGGTCGATGACATACTTGTACTGGTAACGGCCCGGCCTCAGTTCCTTGTAGATCTGCCAGATCCCGTCTCCGTCCTCGTCGGTCATCGGGTCGATAGTAGGATCGAATCTTCCCGTTCCCTCTGTGCCGCCCCAGGTGTTGAAATTGCCCGCGAGGTTTACGTACTTGGCCGAAGGGGCCTCGTACTGGAACAGGAGCCCCTTGTCGGTCAAGTGGGGGGCGGGCAGACGGTTGCGGATAACGTCGGTGACCGCGCATCCGGCGGCTGTCAGCGCAAGAAGCAGCACGCACGCTGCCGCTGTTTTTTTCTTTCCCGATATATTCTTCAACATCATCTCGATTCTCTCCGGACTAGAAGCGGAATGTCGCCCTGAGCGTGAAGGCCTGAAGGTCGTTGAGGGCATTCTCCGCGTCGACTATCGTTGCGTCCTCGTTTTCCCACATGTAGGCTTGTCTGAAGTCCCAGCGTCCCGTCTGTCTTCCCGCGTAATCCCTATCATATGTGACGGGATCGTAGCCATAGGCAAACACGAGGTTTACCTTGTTGAGGAAGCGGTACTCGAATCCTATGAACGGATTGTAGAATGTATCGCTGAGATCTCCGCGAGTTTCGGTCTCATCGAGCGAATAATGGATTATCCTCACGTCGAACATGAAGGCGAACTTGCTCGTCAGCCACCATGAAGCCCTTGTGATCGTCTCGTAACTATTGCCGTCCATGTCGAATTCATTCGAGCCCTCGAGATTGGAGAACTGGCCCTCGAAATCGAAATCGAAGACGTCCCACAGGGTAAGTTTGATACCGGGAGTGACAGACAGCCTGTACTGGAAGGCACTAAGATCCTGGTCCTCGCGTTCGTATTCTTTCATTTCACGTTCGACCCACAGTCTCGCGTCAAGATCACCCTTAGTCCATCTGGCTTCCACTTCGCCGTAATCGTGGGTAAATGCGGGAGGATCATGGTCGACAGTGAAATAGATCTGCTTGTTGGCATCCTCGTTGGGGAGGAACTCCGGTGTGATCAGTGATTCATCCGAACCCGGATCGAGAAGTTCGCGACGCGTATACTCGGCGTTGAGGAAGAGGTTCTCGATGCCCCTGAAAGGCAGTTCTGCATGGTATATCGTGGCGTCCCTTGTGGCTATGGGCACATCGATCGGACTGTTGTCGAAATCTATTCCGGAGTTATTGCTCTGCACGAATCCCTGGGTCGCTTCACCGCGCATGTACTGGAAAGCGGGAACGAATTTGTCATCGAAGAAATAGAGATACGCATCGATGCCGGCATACCATTCCTTGTCCTGGAACTCGTACCAGTCACTCGGATCCCCGCTGCTGTCGATATAATCGTCAAGGCGGGGGATGCCCGTATTGGACGGTGTGCTCCCGATCCTGTCGGTCATATCGAGCCACCAGATATCCTGCTCGAGGAAGTAGTTGATCCCCGGTTTGAACCAGCCGAACCTTCGCGCGCCCCTGAGCGTTACCAGGTCGGTGCCCGTGTTGTCATACAGGTCCGGATCGTTGTATATATCGGCGTCATGGATGTTCGAAGCGAACGAAGTGAATTCGAAACCGGGCCAGTCCGTATTGAAGATAATACCTGCTGTTCCCTTTCCGATCTTGAGGTGATCGTCAAATATCGTTCCCTCGAGATCGTCGTCTCCAAAGACGGTGAGGGGATCCTCCGACCAGATCGCCTCCATATTGTAATAACCGGTCAGATCCATTATGTCGGGAGGCGTGATCTTCAGGTGTGCTTCGTTGAGCCACGCCGCTACGGCGTTCACGTTGACGAGGTTTGATGGGGAATCGACCCTGAGCCTCGCATATCCCTCGACCTGCTCGTTGATCGTTATGATCGAATTGAGGTCGAAGCCGTACTCCGGCCTGTACATCCTCCATCGGCTGTCTTCGTCGAAGTTCTTGTAGACCGGCGCCCTGAAGAGGAAGAAGCCGTTGAAGTTGACACGCGGACTGAACGGGGTGTTCGCCATCTTCTTCTCCCCGCTCTTCTCCTCGATTATGATATTGCCCTCGTTGTCGAGTGTCACAATCGAGTTTACTCCGCCGTATGGATCGGGAGCGCTGGCGGGATTTTCGAAATCGGTGATCCAGGCTCCGTCGACCACGAACTTGTAGTCGTGTGTTCCCGGTCCGAGTTCGACCGTGATCGTCCATATCCCCGATTCCTGTTTCACCATCGGGTGTGAAGTCGCGTTCCATCCGTTGAACGTTCCAGCGAGGAACACAGCACCGGCTTCGGCGTCGTCGTACGAGAACTTCGTGCCCCCGTCACCTTTCTCAACGGAAGCGAGGGCGGGGCCGGCCATCGCCGACAGCAGCATCATCATCGCGAGAAGCGCTGCCACTGTCCTTCCTGAAGCGGGCCTTCGATCACGCGCTCGCCTGCCGGATCCGGTGATACCGGGGCGGCGCCTTTCGATTGTTTTCACTATCAGTCTCCTTGCTGCGAAAACGGGAAACATCGTTTCCTCCGTCATCTATCAGAAATAGATTTTCATAAATGCCTTAATTACATGATCGAGCCTGTCGCTGCTGCCCTCGTTAACGAAATTGTCCGTTCTTACGAGGTGCTCGCTATGCCCCCCGTTGCCGTACTCGAGGAACATCTCGGCTCCGAATCCGATATCGTATCTTATCTGCGCAAAGAGGGTGGAGCGGGCCTCTGTCTCCTCGTTGACGTTGAGGATCCTGAAATAACCCTTTAGCTTACCCGTCGCGTTGAATTCCATGTCGTAACCGAAGGCCCACACCTGCCTGAAGGTACCCCAGTCCCGGACCCTGCCCTGGACCCTGACCTTGACGAGCCTGTTTTCGACGGAGAGATCGGCGTACCAGTTCGGATACCTGATGAAATCGAACACCTCTCCCGAGCCGTCGAATCCATACCAGCTGGCGTACGCAATCCTGCCCTTGAATCCTTTGATGAACTCGATATATAGATCGGCGTAAAGATTCGTCGTGGGGCGAAGGCCTCCGCCTTCCTCATCCGCGATCTTCTTCCTGTAGTGGTCATATGTGAAGGTAGCTGTGATCGCTTTCTTCGGTACGAGGTATATCGCCTCGGCATGTATCTGCTCACGGTTGAACTCCCGGGCGTCATCGAACCGGTACGACATGTAGTCCCTGAAATTCTCCCCGAAATCGTTGTACCAGGCGTGGAAGAAGAAATCCTTTACGATTATGTTCCTAACCTCGGCAGAGAATGCGTACTTGTTCTCATCAGACCGTATATCGCTCGTCTGGATCAGGTAAGGATCGTCGCTGACCGCGTACTGGACGATCCAGCTCGAGTTCTCGAGATTCAGGGGACCAAGCGACAAGCCTGAGGAAACGAAGTTGCGGGGATGGAAGGAGACGTCCACCGCTCCAACCTGGTTGTACTGGAGGTGCGTATATTCACGGCCGGCACTCGTATTCGTCCAGTCCTTCCTGAGGAACATCCCGCCTATCTCGAGCCTGCTGTCGAACGAATTCTTCTGTAGTCTAAGTATGAAGTTATCGGTACCGTTAGCCACCGTCTCGGTCTGATCGCTTGACCAGTTATATGTGCCGCCGTCATCACTGTAAATGAATGTGCCTTTGAGTCCGGTTACCGGCCCGATGCTCGTTTCCCAGAAGTCCGCCCTGATACCACTCGACTGCGGGCCCCAGTTGTCGTTCTTCAGCTTGTTCTGATCGACGAGTTTGAGGAGCGGATCGTCGTTAACCCAGAACCTGTTCTCGCGGGCAAAGACGTATGTTTCCCAGAGGTCGCCGTGGAGCTTGATGTGTCCTTCAGCGGAGAGGTATTCGGGCCGTTTGTATTCGACATCCTGGGTCAGGCCGTCATCGCGGTTAGACTGGGCGCGCAGCTTGTAGTACATCTCGAGCTTGTCAGAGGGCCAGCTGAGCCATTTAAGCTCGAGATAATGCCTCGGCATACCTTCGCCGCCGGGAGGGCCGAACCGCCATATCTTCTGCTGGCGCTGGAAGGATGTCTCGACCTCGTAGAATCCCTCGAGCTTGTTAACGGCACGTGACGGCACCGCGGCCGCGAGAGCGGTCACTGATATGAGAGCCGTTATCAAGAGTCGTTTCATCATCAAGGCAGCCTTATAGTGAGTCCGAAGAGGTACGAGTTGCCCAGGTCGTAATGTGTCTCGAGGGCCAGGTCTATCTGCCACCTCTTGCCCCTGAGTCCGAATCCGGCGGTGAGGTTTTCCCTCTCGAATCCGCCGCGAAGCGCTACAGCGTCGAATATCCATATCTCGCTGCCGAGCCGCCCGATTATATTGTCGAGATCCCCGTATCTTGTCTTTACCTCGTAAGAGACAAGGAGAAGTCCGCTGAACATGTAGCTTCCGCCGAGAGCGTAATCCCTGTAGACCGGATCGGGAGTGTTTGTTGTCGAGAGGAGCTGGAGCCCCGGTTCATTGAGATTGTATGCGCTGAATCCCAGGGTCCACACCCGGCTCGGGGAGTGGTAGTAGAGGCCGAGGTCGACGCTGGCCTCGTTGACGCTCCCCTCGTAGGACGGATCGTTGTATTTTTCATATCCGGGCGCGCCGAGGGTGAATATCTTGAGAGCGGCACCGATCGAGAGACCCTCGAACCGGGGAACAGCTGCCGCGATACCGAGGTTGATCGTATCCTCGTGGTAGATGTCCTTCAGCTCGAGTCTCGTCCAGCTCGCACCGATCGCGATGCGGCCGTTGAAATTGTATGCTGTAGCGACATAGTTGTTGGAAAGATCCGCCACGTCATAGAGCTTCGACATGCAGCCGGTGATCTCGAACTTGTCGATCATGATCATTCCGGCGGCGTTCCAGTATATAGCGTTGGCGTCGTCCGCTACTCCTGTAAAGGCCGAGCCCATCGCTCTGGGGCGTGGTCCCATGCGCACGTGACGGAAGTCGGCCCTCACCGCTCCGGAGAGCGCTGTAAGGATGATAAATGCCGCTACTACCCGTCTCATGCTGCCATGACCTTCCTACTTGATGACCGCGACGGCGCCGTTGTACCGGATCGTCCTCTGCCCGGCCGCCTGCTGGTACGTCACGGTGAACCTCAATATATAGATGCCGTATGAAACCATGTATCCTGAGTTGTCCCTGCCGTCCCAGGTGAACCCGGTCACCCTCCTCGGAACGGCGTCGGGTGTATCCTCCGCCGTGATCGAGAATCTCCGCTCGAGGATCCGCTTCCTGTTTCCGTCCATGTCGTAGATCTCGATAGTGACCGTGGCTTCTGCCTGGAGGTAGAAGCTGATCTCCGTCTCCTCGTACAGGCCGTCGCCGTTGGGGGAGAAGGGATTGGGCGAGAAGACCACCCCTGAGAAGACCTCGCCCGGATTGTATTTGAACTCGGGGTTGTAGAAGAGGGCATAGGTGCCCGGCCTCGAGACAGCAACGGTAATGAGATTTCCGTACGGGTTCACCGTGCCGCCGATATAGATCCATATCCCTGTCGATTCGGTATATTCATAGACCCCGATGAGGTTCTCGTCGATATTCTGGATACTGTATTCCGGGTAATGGAAACTGATTTGGATCTTGTCCTCGAACTCAGGGACAGGCACCGTCACATCGACGGTATCTCCGCCTTCCTCGACCATCCTGAATACCGCTTCAAACTCTACATTACGGTAGACGTTAACCGGCGTAGCTCCGGGAGGCTCAGGCTCGAATTCCTCGGAGTACTCCGAAGTGAGCTTGAAGTTGTATCTGACGTCGAGGGCATCCTGCTGGACAGCCGAAGTCGGTATCTGGATCAGGGTGCCTTCCGGCGCCCTCACCTCGAAATCCTCGCTCATATCGATATCGGATACAACGAAGGTCTCGATCGGAAGATTGATCTCCATCGTCTGCAGTGGCGTGATCGTCACATTGCCCGAACGGTCGACCGCTTCGATCTCGAACTCGATGTTCCATGTGCTGTCGAGGGGGGCAAGGATGACATTCTCAAGCATGTCCTCGACAGGCAGGTCGACGCTCCAGATATCTTCGCCTGCATATCCCATAGGCAGTTCTTCGAACCATGTGTCGGTCGTCGTCGAGTCGGGGCGCCACCTGAAGGTCGATCCGGCCACCTGGTCGTCATCGACCACGATCGCGGTGTAGTAGAGAGGCGCGTTCACGAGAGGATCGAACGGGACGGTCTCGGAGACTTTTTCTCCCACGTCGATGGCGGGAGGCCCCTGATCCTCGAAGGTCGTCATATCGATATAGCACGGAGTAATACCATTGTTCGAACGGTCGGTAGCTTCGGCGGTCTTCCAGTCGAGTATCTCGCTCTGGGTCCTGCCGGCCGTCTTGCCCGTTCCGGGGGAGAGCATCAGGTCCACGATGTTCGGATCGCGGTCACTGTTGTCCCCGCCGCCTATCTGCCATTCACTGACACTGGCATTGACCCAGCGCGTGTCGCCGAAGTTGTTGTCGTCACTGTTGCCGTCGTGGCTGGTCGCTACTACGGTGATGTCCCACTTCATGATGTCATCGGCAGTAGGATTGCCGAGAGACTCCATCGAGACGACCCCGGTGATCGTGTGATTAACAAAATCGGCAAGGAGGATGATGTCCTTGTCGCTCTTGGCTACTGACCCTGACCATGCCGATGGAGTGTTCTGGTTGTTCGAGGTCAGGACCCCTTTGTACCAACCCTCCATGACGATAGCGTAATCCCATGCGTCCCAGCTGGCGAAATCGTTCTGCCTGTTGGGCAGCCCCTCGGTCGCGCCTCCCTTGAAGGCGTCGATCATTATGTCGATCTTCTGGATATTGATATCTGCGTACGGCGGGTTCCAGTTGGCGTTCCCCTCGAGTGCAGGATCGGGAACCTGGCCCATCTTGACTTCGAAAGCAAGGCTCGGGATGATCTCCCCGGCGACGATCTTCGACGTCGCGAATATAGTCATCGTTTCGATGTCGAACGAGCGTTTGGCGAAGACCTGGTTCGTCGGATAGAGGTAGTAGAGGCCCTCCCTGCCGAACTGGTTCGGGCCGAAGTCATCGTCGAGTTCATCGGTGAGTATCCTGATCGGTTCAATCGTTCCCTGGACCGTCAGTGTCAGGAGAGAGTCGATGCCTGAGATGTTCATCGAGTCCCTCGCCGAGACTACCAGGTCGTACGGACCGCTCGCGATACCCGGATCTACGAGATACAGGTAACTGTAGGTTCCGTCGAGGGGTGACTGATCCCCGTTCGTTCCATCGTCGTACATGAACTGGTATCTCGAGCCTCCGATCGGCGCGAGGTCTATCAGCACTCCGCCGATCCCGCCGCCGTTGTCCTCGACATCCACCGTGAATGTCACAGTGCCTCCGGCGTCGACTTCATCCGGATCAGCCATAGGATCCGACAGGAGTGGTGCGGGAGGGAAGGTGCCCTGGATGACGTAATCGGCCGAGTAGTTATGAAGGTCGATGTTCTGTTCCGCGACGGTCCAGTCGATCTCGGGATCGTCCGGATCGAAATCGAGGTTCAATGTCGAGTCATGCGGCGCCGAATCGAACGCCGATCTCTTTATGTCCGCGTCCTGTGTCAGGTAGACCTGGAAACGCATATTCGAGGGGATGTTTCCTTCGAGGAAGTCAAAGGGGACGGTGAAGGTCACCCATTCCGCGCCCTTGTCTGTCCATTCACCCTGGACGTTGATGCCCTCTACCCAGGTGCCCGATGTCGGTATCCATGTCTTTCCGTCTGTGTCCCACCATTCCCATTCTGATCCCGACCATCTCCTCAGGTCGGCGTAGTCATCAGAGGAGTACTTGAAGGTGAATGCATACTCAGGAAGCAGGTCGTGCGCGTAGGTGACGGGGAACTCGAACGGATCGATCGTCGAGCCGGCCACATCGTTTCTGGTCTCAAGGAGAAGTATAAGATGAGCGCCGTCCCATGTCGTGTTGAAGCGTATCTGGAACTGCATCGCCTCGGCATCGTTACTGACAAGTACCTTGGTCAGGTCCATAGCCTCGAGTGACTGGTGAGCCGGATCGGGCTCGGGGAACGGTGGATCGGATATTGTCGTTATCTGGTCGATTTTGAATGAGACGTCGTTAATCGGCAGTGATGGTGTGGAGACAGCCGTTATCCTCACGATATCCCTGCTGTTTCCGGCGGTGAATACCGTTACGCCTCTACCTGTCTCGTCGAGATCGGCGAACTGGGGCGCTATCGTCCCGGCGTCCATCGGGATCGAGGTAAACGCAACGTTGTAGCCTGATTCCGCCACACTGTTGCCGTAGGCGTCAACGAGTTGCGCGACAACCTCGAGATCCTCTCCGAATCCGACGACGTCGGCAGGAAGAGACAATTCGATAGCGGCCGCGGCCCCGGGAAGTGCGGTAACTGCAACGAAGTCTTTTTCTCCATCGCCGAGGATCACAAGTTCCTTGTTCTGCCATGTGACTGAGGCGGTGATATCGATCTGGCCCGCGCCGGTCGCCGTCATAGTCGTGGTCGCCTCACCGTCGGCGTTAGTCACGACCGAGGGAATGGTGAAGGCCCCGTCACCTGTGGACGATTCTTTCAGGAGGAAGCTTGCTCCTATGCCGGGAAGAAGGACCGGGTTGCCGCTGACGTCGAGCAGCCTGCCGTATACAGTGATCTCATCGAATCCGTCGGCGACGAGCTGGGTGTCGATGACCGAGATGGCGAAGAACTCCGGCTCGGCAGATCTGATGCCGAACTTGAACCTGCCGCCGATCCCGCCTGTGGCAGTCTCAGTAAATATCCTGAGGACCTCGATAGCGTCGTCATTGAGAAGGAAACTGCCGCGCCCCTCTTCGAGCCCGAGGGCGGTTATCTCTGTAGTATCGGCAGGATTGAAGAAGTTGACGTCTCCCCTCGGAGGTGTCGTATTGTTCAGCTTGGTGGCGTGAAGGGCCAAATTCTGGAGATAGCCGTCTACATCGTACCAGTCGCGCCTGCCGAGAGAATCGCGTGCCTCGATCATGGCTGAAGCATAGAAGAATATCCCTGAATCGGGGAAGCTGACAGTCGTGTTGACGCTCTCGAGTTCGTTGCCGAAAAGGTCGATGAGTACGATCTCTGTAGCCTTGACAGCGTTGAGAGTAAGATCGCCTACATAGACACTGTCGCTTTCCGAGATCACGACCGAAATCGTGTCGGAGATATAGCCCAGTCCCTCGGCGATCACGTAGTAGGTTCCGTCAGGTACCTGGATCTCGAAGGCGCCTCCCGCCGTCGGAATATCCTGAGCCCCGTTACCGGCAAGCCCTCCGGTGATCGAATCATAGGCGGACACCGTACCTTCGGTGCCGGGACCGTCAGCGTATATCACATTACCGGTGATCTTTCCGGCCCGCGTAAGGAGGATGTCCACTCCCGTAACATTTGCGCCGCCTTCGACGACGACACCAGGCTGTTTGATCCTCGCGTATCCCGGAGCCGAAGCCTCGACACGGTAGGAGCCGTCGACCAGTTTCTCGAAGATGTAGGCGCCGCCACCGGGTGCGGTGGAGGTAGAGTCTATCCTGCTGTCGTCATATTCGCTGAAGAGCTCCACTGCGGCTACAGTGGTCAGGTCGCCGGCGTCTTCCAGCTGGATGTCGCCTGATATCGAGCCCTCGCCCGCGTCGGGGATACCGTCCCCGTTCCTGTCGATGTAGGCCGTGTAAAGATTGACAAGGGTCGTCAGGGCTCCCGAGCCGTCCATGCCGGGGTTCCAGGGTCCCGAGCTGGGGCCGTTCCATCCGTCCCCGCCGGCTATCACCGCGACGACACTGACCTCCGAGCCAGGGGGTACCGTGCCCGGATCGCCGCCGTAGATGACGTCCCACGGTATCCTGATCTCACCGTTGCGGAAGAAGGTCATGCCCTGCGTCTGGTTGGCGTTCTCGCAGAGGGTCGTTATATCTTCAGTAGTGGAAGGGTCGGGTATCCTTCTTATCCCGAGGTCGCCGCCGTTCCAGTTGGCGATGAAGAAGTCGGCCATCGTGCCGTCCGCGAAATCAAAGTTTCTCGCGTACCAGTCGATCCCGCTGACATTCTGTGCTCCGGTCCCGGTACCGGCAGCGATGTAGACGATCATCGCGTTGTCGAGGACCTCGTAATTTACGCCGATATATAGAGCGAGTGAGTCATGGGTGACCCAGAGCTGTTCGATCTGGTTTGAGCCCCAGTCCGCGCCGACAGGGGGATCGTCGACCTGGAGCTCGTCGGCTTCCCAGTCGACGCCGTCTCCGGTGATCGTTCCGTCTATGACAGGGGTATTATACGGCCTGGCCAGCACCAGCGCGGTGACAATAAATGAAAACAGCAGGATAAAGACAGCTATCCGGCGCATCTCAGGGCTTTCATAGATTGTTGTTCATTTTCCCCGGCTGATGCCGGAGCGGATTCAACGTTGGGGGCAGTTTACCCCCAAAATCCGGTTCTGTGCAAGAATAATTGTGACGCAAAAAAAGGGCGGCCATCATCGGCCGCCATATAAAGAACCTGTTATCGGTATTTCCTTATTTCGCCTCGTAAATGACGAAATACTGTTCGGGGAGGAAGTCGTGCTGTTTGACCTTTTTAAATCCCGCTTCCTCGAGATCGGCTGTCAGGTCGGCCTCCGACATGTTCTGACTGGGAGGAGGACCCCAGGGGCGTTCCTCAAGTGATTTGGGAATATAATCAAGTACGATCAGACGGCCGCCCGGCGCTAGCCCTTCACGCAGCTTTTCGCCATAGGTCACTCTTTCCTTTATGTAGTGATAGACGTCGACCATGAGGATAAGGTCGGCGCCACCCTTGGGGATCATCGGATCGTCACGATCGACCTTTATCAGCTCGACATTCTCGAATCCCTCTATCTGGAGCCTTCTGTCGAGATAGTCGAGCATGTCCTGCCAGGCGTCGATCGCCCATATCTTTCCTTCGGGGCCGATCTCACCGGCTATCTTGACGGTAAAGTATCCGGAGCCGCATCCGACGTCGGCGACCTTCATCCCCGGCTTGAGCTCGAAAGCATCCATGACCTGCTGCGGCTTCTGGAACTCTTCGCGGCCCTCGCGCTCGAGCATCCATATATATCCGTTGGCGCGGGCCGACCGGGCGAGCTTCTTGAAGAGCTTCTCGTCCTTTATGGCAGTGAAGGCCTCGTCCGCCATCATTGTCCTTGCGTCCCAGTAACCCGAATCGATAGCCCAGTAGAGGTACTCATACGTCTTGCGCCTGTCGCCCGCTAGACTGTATGCCCTCGCCGTGTTGTACATCGCTTCCCACTGGACGGGCCATACGACCTCGTTTATCTCATCGGCCATCTTCAGGGCCGCGTCGAAGTTCCCTGAATCGATCGCGCCGTCGAACTTCTCCTTCATCTCGAGATACGCCGATGGATCGGGGATCTCTTCCTCCTGAGCTGTTGCGGCGAAGGGGATGAGCAGGAGAATGGAAAGTGCTGTCAATACGATCTTCGACATCGGGGCTCCTTTCGAGAAAAAATAACGTTCAGAATATCTTACGCAGAAAGGACCGATAGTGTTCCTGAAAAAATGTTCAGTAAACAGAAAGGAACATTCTCATAACTGCGACGTTATAAAGAGTAACGTAACTGACCCCGGGAAGGAGACTGGAAGATGAAAAAATGGATAGTGATCTCGATCCTGGCTATTCTGGCAGCGACTCCCGCTGCCGGTCAGTATCACGAGGACGACCAGTGGGAGGAGTGGCACACCAGGGCTCAGCCCCCCGAAAAAGTCATGGACGCAATCGGTGTCGTTCCCGGGATGACGGTAGCCGAGATTGGTGCCGGGCGGGGCAGGTACGCCGTTCACATGGCGGCTCGGGTCGGTGACAAGGGAAAGATCTATGCGAATGATATCTCCGAACGTGATCTCGCCTACCTCAACGAGAGGTGCGAACGGGACGGCATAGACAATATCGAGACTATACTCGGAGAGGTCACAGATCCCCGGCTGCCGGAGGGCAAGGTAGACCTCGTTTATGTCATAAATACCTACCACCATTTCGACGATCCGGTAGGCCTTCTTGAAAAAGTAATCCCATGTCTCAAGCCCGGCGGCAGGCTCGTTATCATAGAACATGACTTCGACAAGTACGGCGAGGAGGCGGGCTCGCACTGTACCCCGCAGAACGAACTGATCGACGAAGTTTACAGGGCGGGGTTCATCCTCGTCGAAATACAGACTTTCCTGGAGAAGGACAACATCAACATCTTTATCCCCAAGAGCAGCCTTAAAGATTAGGACCATATGCAGAACGGCACGAAAGTACGGCGGGAGATGGGACTGTTCACAGCGACGAGTATCGTTGTGGCGAACATGGTCGGAGCGGGGATATTTACTGCATCGGGGATCATCTCCGGTTTTCTTCCAGGTCCCGGCTGGGTGATCGCCTGCTGGATCTTCGGCGGCATGATTGCCATGACAGGCGCGCTCTGTTACGCGGAACTCGCAACGAGGATGCCCGATGAGGGAGGGGAGTACCTCTACCTCAGCAGGCTCTTCCACCCGTCCCTCGGGTTTCTCACCGGCTGGACCAGTTTCTTCGTAGGGTTCACCGCAGCGATCGCCGCCTCGGCGATGGGATTCTCAGAATATATATTCGCCGGCCTTAACGGCCGCTTCGAGCATATCGATCCGGCGATGTTCACCGTGATGAAAAAAGCAGCTGCTGTTTCAGTGATAATACTCTTTACGGCGCTTCACTACTTCGGCCTGAAAAAGGGCGGCAAGGTTCAGAATATTCTCACCGTGGTAAAGGTCGTCATAGTCGCGGGCCTCGCGGCAACGGGGATCGCCCTCGGCGGCGGCGCGGGATGGTCGCCGGGCAGCGGGATCACGAGTGGAGGCTGGCTCGGTGTGGGGACGGCGATGATGCTCGTGATGTTCTCGTACAGCGGCTGGAACGCTACTTCGTATGTGGCCGGCGAGGTCCGTAACCCGCGCAGGACACTGCCTCTTTCCCTGGCGGTCGGGACGGGGATCGTTATCGTGCTTTACCTTCTCGTAAACATATTCATCCTCCGTACACTGCCGTTTTCAGAGGTACAGGGAACGATTGCGATCGTAGAGAGGGCCTCGGTGAAGACATTTGGGGAGTGGATGGGGCGGGGGCTGAGCATAATGGTCGGGCTGGCGCTCCTTTCATCGCTGAGCGCCTATATCATAGTAGGGCCGCGAGTATATTTTGCCATGGCGAGGGACAAGCTTTTCCTTCCTTTCGCCGCAAAGGTCCATCCGAAGTACGGCGTGCCTGGAAGATCGATCATGATACAGGGGGGACTGGCAGTTGCGATGGTGATCATCGGATCGTTCGAGCAGCTGCTTCTCTACCTGGGATTCGCGCTTGGTATATTCCCGTGGCTCGCTGTTGCGGGATTGTTTATTGCGAGGAGAAGATCGGTAGGAGAGTCGGGTGTGGTGAAAGTGCCGGGTTATCCTCTCCTGCCGCTCTTTTTCCTCGTGTCGACCATGGCCCTGATGATCGTGGCCTTCATCAACAGGCCGATGGAGTCATCAGCCGCCCTGCTTACTGTGGCCGCCGGTATCCCCGTCTACTATATCTGGCTCCGAGCCGTAGACAGGACCACTTCCTGAGAGAGAATCCTGTTTAATTCCCCATGAAATCTTATAGAATAGCCGTATGACCAACGGCACTGAAAAAAGAACGATATTTTCATGGGCGATGTACGACTGGGCCAACTCGGCCTTCGCCACAACGGTGATGGCCGGATTCTTCCCCGTCTTTTTCAACGAGTACTGGAGCGCGGGGGTGGAAACGACCGTCTCGACCGCGAGACTCGGGCTTGCAAACTCACTTGCAGGTATCGCCGTCGCCCTGCTCGCGCCCATAGTCGGCGCGATCGCCGACCGCGGCTCGGCGAGAAAGAGGTTCCTCGTCTTTTTCGCCTTCATGGGCGCTTTAATGACGGCGTCGCTCTGGATGGTATCGCGAGGCGACTGGAAGATGGCGATATTCGTTTACGTTCTCGCTTCGATAGGATTCAGCGGAAGCTTAGTCTTCAACGACGCGCTTCTCGTATCGGTCGCCGGGCCGAAGCAGAGAGAGAGGGTATCGGCCCTCGGTTACGGGCTCGGTTATCTCGGCGGCGGCCTCCTCTTCGCCCTCAATGTAGCGATGACACTCAGGCCCGGAACCTTCGGGCTGGCCGGGGCTGAAGAAGCGGTCAGGTACTCCTTCCTCACAGTGGGAGTCTGGTGGGCGCTCTTTACCATCCCCCTTATCATGTTTGTGAAAGAGAAACGCTCGGGGGAGGCAGCCGGAATCGTAAAAGCTGTGACAGGGGGGATCAAGGATCTGGCCGGAACATTCCGGGTGATAAGGCGCCTGAAAACAGTACTGCTCTTCCTTATCGCGTACTGGCTCTACATAGACGGCGTTGATACGATAGTCAGGATGGCGGTCGACTACGGGATGTCGATCGGCCTCGAACGTAACGATCTGATACTTGCCCTTCTCGTGACGCAGTTCGTCGGGTTCCCGTCGGCGATCGCTTTCGGAAGGATCGGTGCGAGGATCGGAGCGCGCCGCGCGATATTCATCGCTATTGGTGTCTATCTCTTCGTGACAGTCTGGGCGGCCCTGATGAACAGCCGCGAGGAGTTCTATGTCCTCGCCGTTTCGGTCGGCCTGGTCCAGGGCGGGATACAGGCGCTGAGCAGATCTCTCTTTGCCGGGATCGTGCCGGCAGAGAAGTCGGCGAGATACTTCGGATTCTACAATATGATCGGAAAGTTCGCAGCGGTCATCGGCCCCGTGCTTATAGGCGGTACCGGACTGGTACTGAGGTCAGCAGGTGTCTCTGCTGAAACGGCGACGAGGCTCGGCATCTCGTCTATCGCTATCCTCTTTATCAGCGGCGCGGTCCTGCTCTGGTTCTTCGATGAGAAAAAGGCGAGGCAGGAGATCATCGAGGTCGAAGGCGTCGATACGCTCGGTACTTGACACCGGGACTGCACTGTTGCACATTAGGTTCTGACGGAAAACAAGGAGGACTCTTGGATTTCAGGACCCTGTTCGAACCGAAGACGATGGCTGTCATCGGACTGTCGCTCAGCAATGAGCGTCACCCAGCCAATATCATCTACAACAAGAACTACTTCCGCTACCCGGTGAAGGTCTACGGAGTGAATCCGAAGGGCGGGATGTATCATAAGGAAAAGATCTATACCTCTATCTCGGAGATACCGGAGAAGATCGACCTGGCGATCATCGCCGTAAGGGCCGAGCATGTTCCGGGAATACTCAGGGAGTGCATTGACGCCTGGGTCGGCGGGGCAGCGGTGATATCGGGAGGATTCGCCGAGACAGGCAGACACGACCTGCGGGAGCAGTTCGAAGAGCTGGCCGCTGAGGCCGATTTCCCGATAATAGGGCCCAACTGCCTCGGGATATATTCCTCCGGACTGGTCGACTCTCTCTTCCTGCCGAGTGAGAGGATGGTGAGGCCCGAACCGGGCAACGTCGCGATCGTAAGCCAGAGCGGCGGGATACTCGTCGACCAGATGGT
>CAYWGA010000028.1:0-32839 GCA_964457905.1 uncultured bacterium
CGGTCATGCGCTCGAAATCCTCGTCCGTCTCACCGGGGAACCCGGTCATCAGTGTAGTCCGTATGACGAGTCCTTCTATCGAGGACCTAAGCGTATCGAATATCAGCCGCAGGTCCTTCTCTGTATACCCCCTTCCCATCCTCTCGAGAACCGGATCAGAGACGTGCTGGATCGGAATATCGAGATACGGGATAACATTTGTAGACTGAATGATCCCGGCTATCTTCCCCGCGTCTATGCGGGCCGGGTGGAGATACATCAGCCTGATCCACTCTATCCCGTCTATGCGCGAGATGCACTCGAGGAGAAAATGGAGATCATAATCTCCATTCCTCTCGCTGCCCCACGCGGTAGTGTCCTGTGCGATAACTATCAGTTCCCTGACGCCTGCGGCCGCCAGCGAAGCGGCCTCCCTGAGCAACTCATCCCCGGTCCGGCTTACCAGACTTCCCCTTATCGACGGGATAGTGCAGTAACTGCAGTTGTTCGAGCAGCCCTCGGATATCTTCAGGTAGGCGGTGTGCGGCGGGGTGAAGAGGAGCCTTCCCGGATCGTGCGGGACGGGCCCGGCGACCTCATCGGCGAGGCCGTCCATCGACTCGACGTCGAGAAAGATATCGACCTCGGGCAGGAGGCCCTTCAGCTGCTCGCCTTCCCTCGTAACGAGACATCCGAGCACCGCCAGAAGCTGCCACTCTTCCTTCGCGGCGCCGATCTCAAGGATCTGCTCGACCGACTCTTCCTCGGCCGCCGCAATAAAGGCGCATGTAGTCACTACGAGCAGCCCCGCCTTTTCAGGGTCGGCCGATTCGGTCCAGCCCGCGGCCGCAAGACGTGCGGCGACTCTTTCCGCATCCACGAGGTTCTTGGGACAACCCAGATTGTAAAAGTGGTATGTCGCGGGTCGGGCGATATTATCTGCTTTCCTCATATTCTTCACGGCTGATGAGGACTTCCCGGGCTTTGCTGCCCTCGAAGGGACCGACTACACCTGACTGTTCGAGCATGTCTATGAGCCGCGCCGCCCGGGCGTACCCGACACGGAGACGGCGCTGGATCAGGGATATCGATCCCTGTTGATGGATTATTACGAGTTCCCGCGCTTTCTCGAAGAGATCGTCGTCTACGTCGGCATCTTCCGTGCCGCCCGCGGCAGAAGCCTCGGAAAGGTCGATTTCCGCGCCCGGCCTGCCGAAGTCCTTCCAGTAGTCAGCGACGTTCTCCGCTTCCCGCTCCGAGATATAGGCACCCTGGATACGGACTGGCGACGGGAGGTTCTTGGGAAGATAGAGCATGTCACCGTTGCCGAGGAGGGTCTCCGCTCCGTTCACATCGAGGATCGTACGCGAGTCAGTCTTCGATGTTACCTGGAACGCTATCCTCGACGGGAAGTTCGCCTTTATAAGGCCGGTGACGACATCGACCGACGGTCTCTGTGTAGCGAACACGAGATGGATGCCGATCGCCCTGGCCATCTGGGACAGCCTCGTGATAGGCGGATAGATCTCGTTACCGAGAGAGACCATCAGATCGGCCAGCTCGTCTATTATCGTAACGTAGTATGGAAGCCTGGTGAGGATCTCGTCGGACTGCGGATCACGCAGTTCCTCCGACTCGACCTTCTTGTTGAAGCTCTTGATATTCTTCACCCCGAACTGGGCGAGGAGCTTGTACCTTCTGTCCATCTCTATCGTGAGCCAGTTGAGCACCTTCAGGGTCGGCCTTGCCTCCGTGATCACCGGATGGAGGAGGTGCGGGATATCGTTGTACGTAATGAGCTCGAGCCTCTTCGGATCGACGAGGATAAACCTGCAGGTAGCCGGTGTATGCGTAAAGAGAAGCGAACAGATGATCGAGTTTATACAGACGCTCTTACCGCTTCCCGTCGCGCCGGCGATGAGGAGGTGAGGCATATCGGCGAGGTCGGCATAATACGGCTCGCCCATGACTGTCTTGCCAAGCACGATGTTCAGTCCGTCTCCCCTCTCGGGGAATGTCTCCATCATCTCCTTGAGAAGTACGAGTTTCGGTTCAGGATTCGGCACCTCTATACCGACCGCGCTCTTCCCCGGTATCGGCGCCTGGATCCTCAACGATCTGGCGGCCAGCGCGAGAGAGAGGTCGTCGGCCCTGTTAGCTATCTGGCTCACCCTTACCCCGGCGGCCGGCACGAACTCGAATGTCGTCACAACGGGGCCCGGCAGCACCTTCTGGACCTTACCCTTCAGTCCGTAGTCAAGGAGCTTCGTCTCGATCATCTCGGATCTGGCAATGAGGTCGTCCCTGCTGAAATTAATAGCTGATTCATCATAATCGTCGAGGAGAGAAAGGTCGGGCAGGGGCGCGTTGTCGGCCGGCGTAGCCGCCACAGCGCCGGCATGCTGCGGCTGCGCTTCCGGTTTTTCGGCCTTCTTCTTCGGTTTCGGCGCGGGGAGCCGCCGCTCCGGGATGTCGATCTGTACCGGTTCATCCTCGTCGTACAGTTCGCGCTCCTCTTTCTCTGGTATGTCAGCAGCAGCCGCGGCCTTTTTCTTCTTTCTGGCCTTCGCGCGGGGTTTTGCCTTCTTTTCGCTCCTGCGAAGTGAGGGCAGCGAGGGCCTCGGGACCCTTATCCCTCCCGATTTCTCGATAGCTATCCTGATCTGGGTGAAAAATATCGTGACAAGTGTGACGAGCAGAGCCGCGGAAAGGACCAGGACCGAGCCGGTCCTGCCGATCAGCGTCGCCAGAAGGGAATATATTCCGGCCCCCAGCCTGCCTGATTCATCAGGAGCATCGAACCATGCGGCAAAGGCGGTGAGGATCATTGTGAGCAGCCCGGCGAGGATCAGCGGCTTTCTGTGCTCCGACAGGCGGCGGCCCGAGATCGCCACCACTCCTGAATAAAGGAGTACAAGAGGTATGACCCAGGAGAAGTGGTTGCCGAAACCCCATCTGAGCCCGCTGGCGATCAGATGGCCGACAGGGCCGCAGGAGTTCTTCACATTCATCGAGATCGTATCATCGATGTTGAACGATTTCAGCGCGGCGCCTATAAAGACCGCGACGATGAGCAGAATCAGTCCGACCGCTATATTCTTCTTCCCCGGCACCCTGGCTCCAACGATGTAAAAGACAGAATAACTATAAGCTGGCGCCGGTCATATAAACCGATTTCTCAAGCGCCGACTCTTTCATCCCTTTTTTTATCAATGATTTCCCTGAAGGTAAAGCAGTTTTTAACGATATCTCCCGCGAGGACAGCTGAAATGACCGCAAGCCCGTCCGCTCCCGCCTCAATCACGCTGTCCGCGTTACCCACCCCGATACCGCCTATCGCGACTACAGGAAGGGTTGTGGCCCGCTTTGCCGCTGAGACCATGTCGAGTCCGGATATTTCGGCGTCGCTCTTGGTGGATGTCGGGAAAACCGCTCCGACCGCAATATAATCGAGGTCGTCGAGGGGAGCAGCGGCGATATCCTCTTCGCATCTCACGCTCAATCCGATTATCCGGGCAGGACCGAGCATCGCTCTCGCGCCTGACGGGTCCGCATCTGAAGCTCCCAGGTGGACACCGCCTGCTCCGGTCTCCGCGGCCAGTTCCGGCAGGTCGTTGACGATGACGGGGATCCCCGCCTTTTCCGCTACCGGGATCAATGCAGCGAGGTCGCGTCTCATCGCCGAAACGGACAGATCCTTCGCCCGGTACTGGATCAATCCGCTTCCGCCCTCCGCGAGGGCCGCCGCTGTAGAGGCGACATCGGATTCCGGGACGATCGACCTGTCTATGAATGTATAGAGAAACGGGGACTTCGGAAAAGGCAGGCTGGCCGGCCCGGAAGCGATCATCGTCTTTTCCAGTTCATATACCCTGAAGCGGAGGCTCTTTGCTGTCCTGCCCCCTTCGGAAGAGGCGAGCTTGCCGAATTCCTCGATAACCCTCAGCCCCTCTTCCACCCTGAAAAAATTCGCCCGTGCCGTTCCATCGAGTGACTCTCTCTTCTCCTCCGACGGAGTGGAAAAACTTCCTCCGACATCCCCCGCACTGTCCCTGAACTCAGTCATCCGGTCGGGGAACAGGGATGAAAGGGACCTTATCTCGTGCCGCAGGTCCTTGACCGCCCTGGTGAGCTGCTGATCTCCGATCGCGAATCTGGCGATCTCCTCGATCACCCTGGCGCCTTCGGCGCACCTGTTGATATTCGCGTCGATTATCCTCAGTACTACGGAATTATTTTTGGAATCGTTTTCGTGCATGACGGATCTTCCTGGAAATATCCCCGGTGTCAGGGTTCGATGAGTCCCTGCAGGAGTTCGGGGACCCTGCTGACACTGCCCCGGCGGGAGCAGTAGTCGATGTCCTTGCCGTATCCAAGTCCGATCAGCTGTTGTCCCCTGTCGGTAGTTCGCAGAAATCCTTCTATATCTTCCCCGTATGTCTCGGCCAGAAGCAACGCTGTCGAAGCGGAATCATCGAGAATGACAGGATCGACAGGAGGCGTGAGAGTTGCGAGAAGAAGACCGGCGCATAAAAGATCCTCAGCCGCCAGTCTTCCATGATTTCCGCTGCATATGATGACGATATCGCTGTTGCCGGAGATCTCCTCCGCCACGGCGTCTACGTTGAGGATCGAGCAGATGAGCAGCCTGTCAGCCCTGGCAGCGGCTGCCGCTATCGCAGGAGTCCCGTTCGAGGTGGCGAGTATTATCGTCCTTCCACCGATCGTCTTCTTGTCCAGTTCCGAAGGCGAGTTGAACAGGTCGAAACCTTCGATCGGAAGACCCTTCTGTTCTCCGGCGAGAAGCTTGTCTCCTCTTTCGGAAAGACTGACAAGCCTGGTCGCAGTCTCGATGCTCTCCACGGGCAGGACCCTCGCCGCTCCGTTTTCCAGCGCGGCCAGTATAGTGCTCGTGGCCCTGAGGACATCGATCACCACTACGACCGCTCCGTGAAAACTCTCCCCGGCAGCCTCTCCCGCGGTGGCATAGAAGCGGATCGCGCTTCCTGTCGGACTCATCTTTCCATCCTGTCTATGAAAGAGGTATCGAAATTTCCGCTTATGAACGTTTCGTGCCGAAGGATCCAGAGGTGGAACGGGATCGTCGTGGGTACACCCTCGATCACGCACTCTTCGAGGGACCTGATCATACGCACCCGCGCCTCTTCCCTCGTCTCTCCCCAGGTTATTATCTTGGCGAGAAGCGAATCGTAGTAAGGCGGAACGGTATATCCCGCGTAGAGGTGTGAATCGACCCTTACTCCCGGGCCACCCGGAGGATGGTAGAAAGTGACAAGTCCCGGAGAGGGCTTGAAGCTCTTTTCAGGATCTTCCGCGTTGATCCGGCACTCGATCGCATGCCCCGTCACATCGTGGTTACCGTCAAGCAGCGGACTCTCGCCTGTGGAGGCGAGCCTTATCTGTTCTTTTATAAGGTCGACCCCGGTAACCATCTCGGTGACTGGATGCTCGACCTGGACCCTCGTATTCATCTCGAGGAAGTAGACGTTCCCTTCCGGATCTACCAGGAACTCTACAGTTCCGAGTGATCCGTACTTTACAAATTCAGCGCCCTTGACCGCGTAATCGAGTATCCTCTCACGCATCTCTTCAGATATCCCCGGTGCGGGCGATTCCTCAATCAGCTTCTGATGCCTTCTCTGGATGCTGCATTCGCGCTCGCGGAGATGGACCGCTCTGCCCTTGCCGTCCCCAAATACCTGGACCTCGATATGCCTCGTGGTCTCGAGGTACTTCTCGAGGTAGAGGCCCCCGTCACCGAACGAGGCCTCCGCTTCGGCGCCAGCCGCGTGGAAAAGCGATGAGAGTTCATCGGCTCCACGTACGATTCTGATCCCTCTTCCGCCGCCACCCGCTACCGCCTTGATCATTACCGGGTAGCCTATTTCGCCGGCCAGCTTCAGCGCTATTTCCTCGCCTTCGACAATACCGTCGCTGCCCGGAATGATTGGCAGCTCCGCTTCCTTCATCAGACGTCTCGCTTCTGACTTGTGCCCCATCTTCTCCATCAGCGATGGCGTGGGACCGATCCAGTCCAGTTTGCAGGAGAGGCAGACTTCGGCGAAGTAAGGGCTCTCGGCGAGGAAGCCGTATCCGGGATGGACCGCTTCGGCGCCTGTTATCTCGGCGGCGGCAATAAGCCTGGGTACATTGAGATAGCTCTCTACAGGCTGTGCCTTGCCGATGCATACGTCCTCATCGGCAAACTTGACATGGAGAGACTCGGTGTCGGCTTCCGAATGGACAGCGACCGTCTTGATCCCGAGCTCCCTGCAGGCGCGGATTATCCGCAGGGCGATCTCGCCCCTGGCGGCTATAAGTATTTTGTTGTACATCGACCCGTTCTAGAGTTCGCCGACGGTTGCACCACCGGTCGTCTCGGCACCCTCGAAGGTATCCCATGTCTTGTCGCTTGTAGCGTGGATACCCTTGAGACGCAGCGCGAACTCGTGAGGATTGGAGCTGCTCTTCAGCGCTTCCTCCATGCTGATGCTTCCGTTGCTGAGAAGCTGCATCAGCGACTGGTCGAAGCTCTGCATCCCGTGGGATGTCACTCCCTCCCTGATCGCCTGCCGAATCATGAGTGCCTTTTCAGGGTCAACAATATACTCTCGAATGGTAGATGTTACAATCATAACTTCCACTGCGGGTACCCTGCCCTTTCCCTCTTTCACGGGAATGAGGCGCTGGGAGATGACTGCCTGAAGGGTCGAAGAGAGGAGATATCTTATCTCCTGGTGCTGGTGAGGCGGGAAGAACGAAATAACGCGGTTTATCGTCTGTGTGGCATCGATAGTATGCAGCGTGGAAAGGACAAGGTGGCCGGTATCGGCCGCCATGAGCGCGATCTCCATAGTCAGCGCGTCACGGATCTCACCAACGAGGATAACGTCCGGGTCCTGCCTGAGGATGTGCCGGAGAGCCTCGTGGAAGGAGGATGTATCGCTCCCTATCTCTCGCTGGTTGATGATGCTCTTCTTGTCCTGGTGTAGGAACTCGATCGGATCCTCGATAGTGATGACGTTCTTGTTCGCTTGTTCATTGATCTCCCTGACCATCGCGGCGAGGGTCGTCGATTTACCGCTTCCTACCGTTCCGGTCACGAACATCAGGCCCCTCTGCTTCATCGCGAGTTCCTTGAGTATATCGGGGAGGTCGAGCTCGTCGATAGACTTGATCTCGACCGGGACGTGCCTGAATACCATGGCTATCGATCCGCGCTGTACGTAGAAGTTGGCCCTGAACCTGGCCAGGCCGGAGACGCCGAAGGCGAAATCGACTTCACGGGTGTTCTTGAAACGGTCCTTCTGCGGAGGAGTGAGTATCTGATCGGCTATCTCTTCCATATCCTTCGGAGAGGGTCTGTCAAAATCAAGATGAATAAGCTTCCCGTCTACCCTTGTCACAGGCGGAAGACCTGCTTTCAAATGGAGATCGGAGCCGCCTTTTGCGATCATTGCCTCGAGGATGCTCTTGATGTTCATCCCGTACACCTTCCCTTAAACAACGTATAGAACCTGCGGCAGCCCGCCAGTTGCGTCTATCGCATTAGTAATAAACCAGTTATGTCATGGAACCGGAATCACGTCTGTTCCGGTCTGCCGGAAGGTTTTTTGCAAGGATCAGGCCGATTCCACCAGAAAAAGGGGTTGGCCGAACTCTACGGGCTGAGAATCCTCGGCGAGGATCTTGCGGATCACGCCGCTTTTCTCCGCCTCGATCTCGTTCATCAGTTTCATAGCCTCGATGATGCAGAGCACCTGGCCCGTTTCCACCCTGCTCCCCACACCGATAAAAGGATCCTTTTCCGGGCCGGCGGACCTGAAGAAGGTCCCGACCATCGGAGAGACGATCTCTTCGAGGCCATCCTCCTGGGCAGGGACTTCCGCTAACTGCGGCTCAGGCTCAGGAAGTTTCTTCTCGGGAACCGGCTCGGGTACCGGCTGCTCCTGCGGCTCGTTCGCAGTTGCGGCGGATGAGACTCCCCCGCGCCTGACGACCCTGATGCTGGAGAACCAGGTCCTCACTTCTATCTCGTTGAGATCCTCTTCCTTCAGGATCCCGATCAGCTTTCGTATTCTGTCTGATAAAGCCATTATACCCGCTCTATATATTTGCCAGTCCGTGTGTCGACCTTCAGTATGTCGCCGGTCTCGATAAACAACGGTACGGAAACGGTCGCTCCGGTCTCGAGTTTCGCCGGCTTCGAGCCGCCCTGGGCAGTGTCGCCCTTCAGGCCGGGGTCCGTCTGGGCCACTTCGAGTTCTACGAAATTCGGCAGTTCAACGGCTATCGGAGTCTCGCCGTCGAGAAGTACAGATATCTCCATGCTCTCCTTGAGGTATGGTAGCATATCCTCCAGTAATCCCTCCACGAGGGGAAACTGCTCGTAAGTCTCGGTGTCCATCACGTAATAGAAATCATCGCTCTTGTAGAGGTACTGGTAGGTGTGCCTTTCGACGCGCACAGTAGTCACCTTTTCCCCCGCCCTGAAGGTCTTGTCGATGACGGCACCTTCGGGGATCTTCTTGAGCTTTGTCCTTACAAACGCTCCGCCCTTGCCGGGTTTGACGTGCTGAAACTCCGAGATAGAATAGAGCTTCCCTTCCATCCTGAGAATGAGGCCGTTTCTGAAATCACTGGTGTCTGCCAAGGTATTCCTTCCCTCTACTGTTTATCATCCTCGGGATCGTCCTGCATCTTCTTGAGCCATTGCGTGAAGCTGTCCATGCCTTCCCGGGCGGCTCCCTTGCGCGGGCCTCCATCGGAAGCCTCTTCTTCCGGAGTTTCTCTCCGGTCAGCTTCCTCCAGCTCCCTGGCTACCCGCTCGAGGTCATCTTCATCTCCAAGGACCGAGCCATCCGGTATCGGTCCGGCTTCCCCGTCCTCTTCCTCTATCTCCGGCTCATCATCTTCCTCTTCTTCATGCTCCGGCGCGCCGGTACCGGGCCCCGACGTATTCTCAAGCAGGTCGTCACTGATATCGTCGATCGTTATCGTCATCACTTCTTCATCGAATGTCTCTTCAAGTTCCTTGTTCGAGGATTCGATCATTTCCTCGATCTTCACGATCATCTCTGCCGCTTCCGTATTATCGGGTTCTGAATCAAAAACCTCTTTGTAGATCTTCAGAGCCTTGTTGTAGTAACCCTGAGCGGCGTAGATCCCGGCAAGAGTCAAGGTGGCCAGTTCGCCGGGCTGCCCGGACTTCTTCACCGTGTCGGCGTCATCGAGGTCGATTTCTCTTTCACGGAACTCGTTCTCGAGACCCTTGAGTTTGTCCGAGACCTCTTCATTCGTTGGATCGATCGCGAGGATCCTGCGATAACAGGAGATCGATTCATCCCTGTCGCCCTCGGACATCAGGATATCTCCCATGAACTTCAGGGCGACCATGTTCTCCGGATCGATCTCGAGCACGCGCTCGAACTCGGCGCGGGAACGCTCGGTGGCTCCCTTGTCGTAGAAACACCTCCCGAGGATCACATGGGCACTTGCGTACTCAGGATAACCTTCGAGGCCCTTCTCACAGAGTTCTATAGCCTTGTCCACATCCCCGTTCTTACGGTATGCATCGGCAAGCGGCGCGAAGATCCTCGACTCCGGGGCCCTGTCGTATCTCTCCTGCAGCATCTTTATCTCAGCATTGAGTTCTTCGCTCATATGAAGCCTTTCCGCTCCTTTATCTACACGGCTGTCAGGCTATCAGAGGCCGTATTCCCATGTCAAGCCCAGTGAGGCCCTGAACCGGTCAGTTAACTCTGAACGACTCGGCGACCGCGACTGCCTCCCTCAAAAGTGTATGCTTGTTGAAACCTGGAGCGTAGACGAGACAGTCTATCATCCATATCTTCGCCCTCACCCTGTCGTGGACAAAGAAGCAGATGAACGGTCCGCCGTACATGTCGACGCTGCTCTCCCAGTACCCGTCCATCCTGACAGCACTGTGCGGGCCGAAATCCCCGAAACTCCATGATACCAGTTCGGGCCGCATGACTTCCTTGTCGTGTATCTTGTACACGATCTTCGAACGGAACTCGTACAGAAGGGTGGAATCCGCCATCGAAAGACTCTTCTTGTCCCATGAACGCCAGGAGATGGTGATCCCCCTGTGCGGGTAATCCCTCATTATCTCGATACCGGGCAAATCGCCCCAGTCCCTGTTCACCTTGTACTCATCCGGTATGCGCATCACGAACCCGTACTTGATCCTCAGGTCCTCCGCTGCCTCGGTATTTTCCCTCAGAAGAAGGTTATCCCTCAACCTCTCCCTGTTTGCCGTTTCTATTATATCCCGGATCAGCTGCCCCTTCTCCTCGGTCACTTCCCTCAGCTTCTCAGGCGTCGAAGCTGTGACTATCACGGTAAGCTGACCCTTTACCGGATAGTTCATTCTCTTGAACACATGATTCCTGCCCTCGAGGACCTTTCTGACGCTGTTTGTCCCGATGAAGTTTTCTATCAACTGTCCGGTGCGGCCCTCCCGGACAACACCGAATATGACCATATTTTTCGTGGGAGGTTCTTTCTCAAAATCGTAGGCGGAGACAAGCCGGAGCCTGAACTGTATCTCAAGCTTTGAATAGTAGTCTACAGGGTGCTGCAGGGCCTTGATGATATCGTCGTTCGGCCCTCCCGGTTCACCTGTTTCGGTGACCAGGACGATATTGCTGTACGAGCCGGGCGGGATAAATAACGATCTGCTCCCGCAGGAAGGTACAAACAATACGGCGCATATCAGCAATGCTGCTCTCAGGGATCCGAATCTCATATCCACCTCCTGCGAGAAACATACGGGCAACCGCTGAAACGGGCAAGAAAAAAGGCGCCCCCACCAGGAAGCGCCTCATATCGCTGACGGGAAGATCAGGCTCCCGTCTATTTCTTTTTACTTCTAGTGACGGCTCGCCGCTTGACGATGAGCCTCTGCATATAGGCGTTCTCCAGCTTGAGCCGCTTGACCTGCCGCCTGAGGAGTTCGTTCTCCCTCAGCAGGTAATCCATTCTCGGGTCCGAAGTCATGCTGAACGGAAGCTGTTTCGAACTCTCCCCGGGATTGACGTTGCCGAGATAATCGTCGGAGACATACTGTATCCCAGCGGGATATCCTGTCTGAGTGAACCGGACCTCGCCCTGCTGTCTCGGAGCGCTTGTCCTGATCGTCTCCTGTGCCAGTTTCTCTCCGGCGGCCAGATCGCCCGAATCGGCGCCGATCAGCATCCAGGCTCCGGCAAGAGCTATGATGAGGGTAGCTGCCGTAGCGGCAACAAACTTTGTCCCCCAAACGAATCCGCCTACATCTCCGCCGGCACGGCTGCGCATCGCCTTCGATTTTTCCATCGCGATCCTGCGCTTGAGATTCCACTCGAAGTTTTCCGAGACCTCTATCTCGCACAGGTCACCGAGCATCTCGAGACATCCATCCATCTCGCCGCAGAAGCCGGCGCATTCCGGACACTCGTTCAGATGCTCCTGGAGACGCATCCTCTCCGATTCAGTCAGTGTTCCGTCACGGTTCCGGCAGAAGTAATCCTTAGCTGTCCTGCATTTCATGTCAATTCCCCTTGAATCTCAAATCGTTACCCAGAAGGGGTGAAACCGCCTTCTTGAAGTGCATCCTTCCACGGTTGATCCGCGACCTGACCGTCCCGAGCTTCAGCCCGGTAGTCGCAGCGATCTCCTCGTAACTCAACCCGTTCATCTCCCTCAGGACAAATGACGGGCGGTACTTGGAAGGAATCTTCTCTATAGCCTGCTGGATCAGCTCCTGGAGTTTTATCTGGTCCATCGTCTCCTCCGGGTTGGGTCCATCGTCCTTGACGTCGACCCATCGTCCGTCCTCCCCGCCACTGTCTTCCGTCCACATGCTGATCGTCCTCGGCCTTCTCTTGATATTCCTTATTCTGTTTCTCACGAGGTTTGTCGCTATCGTATAAAGCCAGGTCGAGAACCTCGCGATCGTCTTGTACTTATCCGCGTGCATGTACGCTCTGACGAAAGTCTCCTGGGCGAATTCCTCCGCCTCGCTTTCGTTGCCGAGAAGCCGGTACAAATATGAGTACAGGCGGTTCTTATACCTGCCCACGAGTATGTCGTATGCCTGATTCTGGCCCTCCTGGACCATCAGGATCAACTCCTCGTCGGTCTTCTCCGAGAACCTCTGGCGGTTCCCTTTAAGCGGCTCATGCAGATTCAAACCTTCTTCTCCCTTTTCCTTGTCCTTCATCGTCTGTTACCCCGCTGGGCCATACTTGTTCCAATTCAATCGATTATTTTTTCAACGGACTCGACAGTGATCGAAAGTTTCTCGGTGCCGTTTTTGCGTTCGCAGACTATCTTCTCCGGATAACCACCGAACATATCATCCGATCTATAGCTGTATCTTGCCTCGTAACAACCTTTTCCGTCAACAGCGCATATCCGCATCATTTCAGGGCCGAACCCTTCCCTGCCTTCTATCCGCAGCTGCCGCTCCCTCCACAGGGCCTCCAGGACCCATTTCCCGCCGGAAACGGAGGAGGCGACATCATCGAGCTCATCAAGGGCGGGCGCACCCAGCAGCATGAAAACGATCACATCTTCCGGTACGATATCGAAAACAAAATGTTCCGAAAGGTGGGACAGCGTCTCATCGTTCCCCCTGTATATCCCTCTCTCGTTATCCTGGATAGCTATGGAATCGGCTGTGATAAAGAGGGTGGCGTCCTCCCTGTAAGAGCCGAACAGGCTCGAATGGTAAAAATCGACCTGAACTGAACCGTCCGGTGACCTGTAGATCGCGCACGTACCCTTGACCCGGTATTTCGGCAGCTCCATCCTTACCCGTGCGGCAATCTCTGTGTGGGATCCTGTCGAGGAAGCCTGTGGAGGAAACCAGGGAAGAAGCGTCCCGCCGTCTGTAGAAAGAGGTTCGCCGGATGGCGGTGAATCAGCACACGAGCCGGCGACAAGGAGGATAAGAAGGATTCCTGAAAGCCTAGTCAACTTTCTTCTCCGCCGTGGAAGCCGCGTTCCGCGCCTCATTCATCTTCTCCTCGATGACCGGGCGGTCCGGATCGACCTCGGCCGACCTTGTATACGACTCGACAGCCAGCTCGGGCTGTCCGAGTTCCATGTATGTATCTCCGATATGCTCCCAGATCACGGGATCGTCGACGACTATCTCGGAAGCGCCGACCAGTATCCTCAGCGCTTCGGAGAATTCTCCCTTTTTGAATTTCACCCAGCCCAGGGAATCGAGGTAGTATCCATTCGCCGGATCGCCGGCAAGAGCCTTTTTGACAAGCTCCTCCGCAAAATCGAGGCTGTCGCCCCTGACAGAGAGAAGATATCCGTAGAAGTTATTGATGCTGGCGTCTTCAGGTTCATTGCCGTGAACGATCCTGATCCGGTCTATCGCTTCATCCAGTCTTCCCATATCCTCGTACAGCGCGGCCAGTTCGACCAGGACGTCTCTCGCTTCGGGTGAGAGCTCCTCGGCCGCTGTCAGAAAATGTTCCGCCCTCTCGTGATCGCCGATCTTCCTGTAGACCGTGCCGATAATAAAATTATCAGAATAGCGGGTGCGGTCCATCCTCTGCACCGCTTCCTTGAGATACATCGTGCCCTCGACGCTGGAGAACTTCTTGTCCTCCTCGGGACTGGACGGATCGCCCGCCAGGCCGTTCGCTATCAGGACGAGCCCGACATAATTATTGAACCGGTCCGGCTCGATCTCGATGAGCCTGTCGAGATATTCGTACGCTGTCCTGAAGTTACCCCTGTCCATCTCGATCTCGGCGATGGCACGCATTATCTGAGGCTTCTCTCCAAGAGTCGCAAGCAAGGCGCGAAATACCGTGAGCGCGTCATCATCCCTGCCGAGCCCGTAGTAAAAACGTCCGAGCATCAGTTTGCCGCTCTCCCCCAGATCACGCGCATTATAGAGGGGTTCGAGAAGTTCTACTCCCTCCTCGAGCCTTCCCCGTTCGAGGTAGAGCCTGGACAGCTCGGTAACGGCTGTCCGGTTTCCCGGGTCGAGGGAAGCTACGTCCTCGAATGCCTTTATCGCCCCGTCCGGGTCCCCGTAATGTAGCAGGATCGTTCCGAGAGCGAGGTGTGAACCGGCGAACCCCGGGTTGACGGCGATCGCTTCCTTCAGGGACTCCACAGCCTTATCGGGATTCCCCGTATCGGCATAGATCAGTCCGAGCCTGTAGTGCACGAACAGGTCGCCCGGATCGATTTCCCGGGCCTTTTCCAGTGCGCCGCGGGCCGCTGTGTAGTCCTCGTTCTCGAGATGTATCCTGGCCATAAACTTGTAGACTTCGAACCGGGGGACATCTTCACTGTCCTTTATACTGTCAAGGAGTTCGAGCGCCTTGTCCTTGTTGTTCTCCTCGTACTCGACCTCGGCAAGCATCAGCCGGGCGTTCGCGTCGTATATCCCCTTCTCGACCAGCCGGCCGGCATACTTGCGGGTCTCGTCGTACTTACCCATCTCGAGTGTGACCCTCGCGAGGGCATAGAAGATCCTCGCGTTGTCAGGCTCATATTTTTCGGCGTAAGTGTAGTAAGTGTATGCGAGGACAAGATCGCCGCCCGCTTCCATGAACGATCCGCGCATATAGTAGCCCTGCGCATCCCGGTCCACGGTCTCTCCTGCCGACACCATCGAGGCTGCTGAGCAGGCGAGGATAACGACGAGGAACACTATTCGATATCTTTGAAGTGTATTCATACTTCCTATTATACCTGACCAGGACCATTCGGGCAAAAACAAACGAACCGGGGGAAGCATGGCATCGGGCCGGATTCGTTGACATCAAGCATCCTATCTCCTATAATTCAAGTGCTGTATAAACGAGAAACGACAGCCCCCGAAAGGAATAATAATGATCGACATGAGAAAGACTCTGACTGCGGCGTTGGTGATACTGCTGCTGGCCGGCATACCCGCTGCTTCGAAGGCACAGACTATGGCAGCGCTTACTCTCGAAAGGCTGTCGACCCTGGACACGTGGGGCACCGGAGCAAAAGCCTGGGGAATGGGCGGAGCTTACGTATCGATAAGCGATGACGCACTCGGCCTTATATACAACCCTGCCGGTATCGCCCGATCGAATGGCAAGGAGATCTCCTTCGGCATGCACCAGCTCTGGCAGGATGTCGATGAGAACTACGACGGCACGATATCCAGCACGCAGGGCTCCTATACAACCTTCGGCCATATAGCCGCTATCTTCCCGTACGAGACATATACTACCTCCCTGAAGTTCGGATTCGGCATTTTCAGGGTAGGCTCCTCGAACCTCGAGTATATCAAGGATGCACAGAGAACGGACCTCGCCGGGGATGTTAGAAACGTCTTCCTTCAGACCGGAAATATCTATCACTACAAGTTTGCTGTAGCGGGGAACCTCACCCGGAACATCTCGGTCGGCGGAACCTTTGTGATCTGGGATGAATCTCCCAATTTCACAGAGGAGATCTCATACTCAGGGCCCGGTGATTCATCATACGTCTTCACAGACAATGTCACCGCTGACCTCGATGGTGTCAGCTTCGAATTCGGCGTGCTCGCCAGGTTGAGCACATTCTTCCATGCCGGACTCGTCTTCTCGACACCTGCCTGGATCACTTACCAGGGATCCGGTTCGGAGTATTATGATGGAACGTATCAGGACGGCGACGAATGGACGACTGAGCCCTATCCGTTCTACGGCGAAGAGAAATATACGCTGCCGATGAATTTCAAGATGGGCACGTCTCTTCAGGCCGAAAACCTCGTAGTCGCCCTCGACGTCTCATACGCCGACTACAGACAGACCGAATACAACGGGCAGAAGATCTATTACGAGAACGATCCGACGATCGATGTCATGAAGCAGGTCTGGTCCTACAGGGCCGGCGCCGAACTCACGATTCCCTGGACGACTCTCTCTGTCAGGGCCGGTTACATGTACCTTCCGATGCCGTACAAGGGGATGGAAGAGCTCACTTACGTAGTCGAAGACCAGAACCAGTTCTGGCTCAATACAGAGTGGGATTTCGCTACTATCAAGGAGGACCGGCACTACTACACGGCCGGCGCCGGGTATGTATTCGATGACGCGCTCGCCGTCGACGTGGCCGTCTCAGTGGGAAGTTTCGAGCGGTCGACTGCCTGGCTGACCGAGACAAGGACCATGACGGAATTTGTCGCCTCGGCCGCATACAGATTCTGATCCTGAAAAGATATCAATGCAGATCCAGAGGACGGTTCAGGCCGTCCCTTTTTTTATCGCCGCCCTGGATTATAAAGCAGAACTCTTCAAGTAATCGAACGAACCGCGGACCGGGCACCGCCGCGTACCGGCCGGTAAGAATATGCAGGTTCCCTTCCCTGACAGCCTCGAGCATATCGAACGAATCCCAGTCAGCCGCTATCTTCCCGACATCCATCCCCCTGTCCACTGCTCCGGGAACGATCTCGATTATCAGGTCCGGCTGAAGATGGACGAGGCTTTCCGGTGAAAGCATCGGATATGCCGGCACAACTTCGTTAAGTACGTTCCGTCCACCGGCCGCTGTCAGCAGCTCATCGTACCAGGTACCTTTTCCTGCGGCATAGACCTCATCAGGGACCTTCCCGTATTGCCGGTCTACGACGATGAGTACCCCGGGCAGCACGGCGGCATCATCCACGGGACATCTTTCAGCGCCGGCTGCCTCAAGCGAATCCGCAAGGGCCCCGGCTGCCCCGGCGACCCCGCATTTCTCGCCTATCGCCCTTATCGTCCCGATTATCTCCGGTATCGTCTCATTTGATACTGTGAGGTGCTCGATCCCGAGTTCATCGAGAAATGAGACAAGCCTCTCATGCGCGGGAAGCATGATGACGAGGTCCGGTTCGAGAAGTACGATCGCTTCCAGGTTGGGGTCGAAATATCCGCCTACTTCCGGCTTCTCTTCCGCTTCGGGCGGCCACGTGCAGAACCTTGTCACACCGGCGACATCTTCCCCGAGACCGAGCGCATAAAGAGTCTCCGTGATGTTGGGCGCAAGTGAGATTATTCTACGGTAGTCCGCGGCACTGGAGGATGAGACCGGGACAAGGATCGATGCGGTGATTAGTGCGATGGTGAATGCGGCCGCTGCTCTTTTCATCAGTCTGTCTTGCGGCTGATTCCTCTGAGGATGGAAAGATAGGCATCGTCGAGTTTCGACAGCATCTCCTCGGAGAGCCCCCCTCCATTTGCCATTATCTGCGTGTAGTACTGTTCAATGTATCTGCAGAGGTATACGTTCTGCTGCTCTATCTGGGCGTCGATCAGCTTCACGGCCTCCACCCTGTTCGCCAGGAAAGCTTCGTCCTCTTCCTTGCGCGACGTATTGTGGAAGAAATCGTTAAGGAGCTGCAGCCAGTACGTATCGTGCTTTCCTCCATTGTCGAACACGCAGCCCGGTTCATCTATGAGGAAGCAGTACCCGTAAACGAAATAGGAACAGTTGAGCATCCCCTGCAGGAAGAGGCGCCTGTGGCAGTCGATCGTCATCTTATCAAGGTTGCATGGAAGAGCACATTCCTCGCAGAAGGCCTCTGCGTCACCGCCGAAAGTGAAGGGAAGCTCCGTACCCTTTGAACCGTCTCCCATCTTTCCCTCTTTCCTAGTGAGTGCGCCTCAGCTTCTTGAGTGCCTCTTTGGCTGCCATCTGCTCCGCGTCCTTCTTGCTTTTGCCCCTGCCCTTACCCATGGCACCATGTCCCGCCCGCACCTCTACGACGAAGATCTTGTCATGCTCCGGCCCTGTCGTCGATCTTATCCTGTACTTGGGGTAGGTCTTGTACTTGCTCTGGGTCCATTCCTGGAGGTGGCTCTTATAGTTCACATGGTCGGTATGTTCGAAGATCACGTCTACATCGTCGAGTACGATTTTCTCCACCATCGTCCCCGATGGTTCGAGTCCGCCGTCGAGATAGATGGCGCCGATTACCGCCTCGAGTACCGCGGTCTGGATCGAATCCTGGCCGTGGACGCCTCCCTTGAAGGCATTGTCACTTAGAATGACATGCTCCTTGAGATTTATCGCGTCGGCTTTCTTCGTCAGGACGGTCTTGCTTACGAGGAGAGATTTCTTCTGTGTAAGCTGTCCTTCATTCTCTTCGGGAAAGTTCCGCACGAGAAAATCGGTAGTGACCAGCGCGAGGACCGAGTCTCCAAGAAATTCCAGTCTTTCGTAGGTAATACCCTCTTCACCAGGCTTGAGCTCACCGAGCATCGAGCGATGAGTAAGCGCTTCTATGGCGAGAGCCCTGTCCTGGAAGTGGTAACCGATCTTCTTTTCGAGCAGGGTGATGTGTTCAGGCCCGTCTTTTTCGGCCGGCTTGAATAATCTCCTGAATATATCGGCGAACCTGGCCATATGTCCTGATTACTCTTTACTGCTCGAATCTCTTAACCAGAAGGCTGACGTTGTGGCCGCCGAAACCGAAAGAGTTGCTCAGCACGTATTCGAGCTCCTTGCCGATCGATTTATTCGGCACGTGGTTGAGCTGGCATTCCGGATCTATATTTTCAAGGTTTGCCGTCGGCGGTATTGTCTTCTCGAGGATAGCCTTGACGCACATTATAAACTCGCATCCCGCGGCCGCTCCAAGCATATGGCCCGAGCAGGATTTCGTTGAGCTTACCAGAGGATCTACATCACCGAATACCGTCCTGATGGCGGCTGACTCGGATTTGTCGTTGTACTGTGTCGAGGTCCCGTGCGCGTTGACATATTGTACAGCAGCGGGTTCCACAGCAGCGTCACGGATCGCCATCTTCATCGCTTCCACCGCACCCGCTCCACCGGGCGCCGGAGAAGTGATGTGGTGAGCGTCACCGGTCAGTCCGACTCCGACCAATTCAGCATATATCTTCGCGCCGCGCGCTTTGGCATACTCGAGGTCCTCGAGCATAACGAGCCCTGATCCCTCTGCCATGACGAAGCCGTCACGGTCGACATCAAACGGGCGGCTCGCACCCTTCGGATCATCATTTCGCGTGGACAGGGCCTTCATCGAGCAGAATCCCCCGAGCGCCATCGGGGAGATCGTCCCCTCTGTGCCGCCTGTGAGGACAGCTTTGGTATAGCCCTGCTTTATCATCATGTAAGATGTCGCGATACCGTGGCCCGCCGATGCGCACGCGGACACGGTGGCGAAGTTCGGGCCCTTGAGCCCGTACTTGATCGATACAAGTCCCGAAGCGATGTCGGCTATCATCATGGGGATGAAGAAGGGGCTGATCTTCGACGGTCCCTTGTGGACGAAGTTGGAATGCTGCTTCTCGAAGGTACTGATCCCGCCGATTCCGGAGGCGATGACCGTTCCAACGTCCCTCCCGTCGAAGTCGACTCCCTCGAATGTCTTCATCGCCTCGACGGCAGCGGCCATGGCGAGCTGCGAGGAGCGGTCCATCCTCTTTGCTTCCTTGCGGTCGATGTACTCCAGCGGGTCAAAATCCTTGACTTCGCCAGCTACACGCGATGAAAACTCGCTTGCGTCGAATGCTGTGATCGTATCGATGCCCGGGATCCCAGCCGAGATGTTCTTCCAGTTCTCCTCGACGTTCTTCCCGCAACAACTGATCAGACCCATGCCTGTAACGACCACTCTTCTGCCATCAGTGGACACTTTCTCCCCCTGATCTCAGGACTGTAGCTATTCTGTCAGGTCAAAAGCGCCGGTTACTCGGTAACGTGCGCCTTGACGTAATCTATTGCCTCGCCGACCTTCGTGATCTTCTCGGCTTCTTCGTCGGGAATCTCTACGCTGAACTCCTCTTCGAGAGCCATCACGAGTTCGACGGTATCAAGCGAATCTGCTCCGAGATCATCGATGAACGACGCCTCAGGTGTGATCTGGTCCTGGTTGACTGAAAGCTGGTCCTCAACGACCTTCTTTACTCTTTCCTCGATTGTACTCATACCTCGAATACCTCCTTGTCTTGATTCCCCAGTCAGCGCGCCATGACCATGCCGCCGTCACAGTTGATAACCTGTCCTGTGACGTATCCGCCCTGCTCAGATACGAGAAAGAGGACGACATTAGCGACATCGTCTCCCGTTCCGAATCTTCCAAGGGGTATCATGCTGCGCATCCGTTCCTGTACATCCTCCGGGAGGACAGCCGTCATCGGCGTGTCGATAAATCCCGGCGCGATAGCGTTGGCGGTAACTCCCCGTGGAGCAAACTCCTTCGCCACCGATTTTGTAAACCCTATAATGCCGGCCTTGCTCGCCGCATAGTTGCTCTGTCCGGCATTACCCATCTGGCCTATCACGGAGGCGATGTTCACTACTCGTCCGTAACGTTTCTTGAACATATGCTTCGTGACGACCTTCGTCATGTTGAATGTGCCGGTGAGATTGATGCTTATCACCGTGTTCCACTCTTCCTCACCCATGCGGAGGAGAAGATTGTCACGAGTGATCCCTGCATTGTTGACCAGTATATGGACCTGGTCCTTCCAGCCGAGCACTTCCTTCACACTTTCCTGGACCTCGGCATAGTCGGCGACATTGCATTTGACCGCGATAGAGTCCTGCCCGGCCTTCTTGACTAAGCCGGCTGTCTCCGCAGCCCCTTCGATGTCGACATCGAGTACCGCAACATCAACGCCATGCCCGGCGAGCGAAAGGGCTATGTCCCTTCCGATACCCCGACCGGCGCCTGTGACTATCGCCGTATTTCCATTCAGTACGGTCATTTGGAAACCTCTATATCAGATACGAATCCGTGCGTAAAGGAAATCTTTACGCTACGGTCTCGCGTTCTATGGCCTGGGTGAGCTGATCGGCCGTACCGACCGGCTCGACTGTCCTGGCCCTGTCTATCCTCTTCATCAGGCCGGTGAGTACCTTGCCCGGGCCGATCTCGAGTATCTCCCCGCCCCATTCGGAGGTGAGAAGCTTCATCGAATCGGACCAGCGGACCGGACTTGTGAGCTGTCTCGACAGCGCGTCGATGATCTGCTCCCGCCTGGTCACTATCTTCGCGTCGGCATTGCATACGACGCCGGCTGACGTATCCTTTATCTCGAAACTCTTTATATACTCTACCAGCTCATCCTGCGCCGGAGCGACGAGCGGCGAATGAAAGGCCCCGCTCACGTTGAGCTTGACGACCTTGCGAACACCCTTCTCCTCGGCAAGCTTCATAGCCCTCTCGACCGCTTCGATATGGCCGGAGATCACGATCTGCCCGGGCGAGTTGATATTCGCCAGGACAACGACCGTACCACCGGTGCTCGCCTCTTCACAGACGGCCTGTACGTCCGCAGTCTCCATCCCGATGATAGCCGCCATGGTACCGGGCTGCTTGAGCCCCGCCTCGAACATCAGTTCTCCGCGCCTGCGCACTATTCTCAGGGCGTCCATGTCAGCGATGGCGCCTGCCGCGGCAAGTGCCGAATATTCACCGAGGCTGTGACCCGCCGCTATCGACGGTGTAAAGCCTGCCTCGTCCTTCATGACCCGCGCTACGGCGAGGCTGTGAAGGAGGATCGCCGGCTGGGCGTTCCTAGTCTCGGTCAAGATATCGGTGTCACCCTCGAACGATAGCTTCGATATGCTGAATCCGAGGATCTCGTCGGCCTCTTCGTAGATCTTCGCGACTGCGGGGAACTGTTCGGCCAGATCCTTTCCCATCCCTGTAAACTGTGATCCCTGACCTGGGAACAACATTGCTGTCTTCATTATTGTGTCTCCTCAGTATTCTCCGCGGTCAGTACCTTATCAACGCGGCGCCCCATGTGAGTCCGCCGCCGAACGCGACCATGATAACGAGGTCGCCCTTCTTGAGGGTCCCGCTCTCTTTCAACTCGGAGAGCGCGATCGGAATGCTCGCCGATGATGTATTTCCAACACGGTCGATATTTACTACGACCTGTTCTTTCTCAAGTTTCAGGCGCTTGCGAACGCCTTCGATTATCCTGATGTTCGCCTGGTGCGGTATGAGGTAGTTTATATCCTCTATTCCTATGCCCGCTTCCTTCAGCGTACGTTTCGCCGCATCGACCATCGCCTTTACAGCATATTTGAAAAGGCCGTCGCCTTTCATCTTTATGTACTGGTCGCCCGCCTCGATCCCCTCGGCTGTGAGCGGTGTCAGCGATCCTCCACCGGTGATATAGAGCAGTTCCTTCTCGCCTCCGTCACTCTGCATGAAGGTGCTGAGTACTCCATCGCCCGGCTCCCCCTCCTCTAGGACCACGGCGCCGCATCCGTCCCCGAAGAGAACACAGGTGGTACGGTCGGTGTAATCGGTAATACTAGTGAGCGTCTCCACTCCGATTACGAGGGCCTTCTTCGCCTTCCCGGCCTCTATCATCGACGATCCCACCGAGAGCCCGTATATGAATCCCGAGCAGGCAGCCGAGACATCGAATGCCGCGGCGTTTACCGCTCCAAGCTTGTGCTGCAGCAGGCAGCCGGTCGAAGGAAGCGGCATATCGGGAGTCACCGTAGCAACGATGATGAGGTCGAGATCCTTCGGGTCCACTCCCGCCTCGGCAAGAGCGATCTTTGACGCTTCGAACGCCATATCGCTTGAGACCTCGCCCTCGGCAGTTATACGTCTTTCCCTTATACCCGAACGGGTGAGGATCCACTCATCGCTCGTATCGACTATCTTCTCAAAATAAGCATTGTCCAGGATCCTCTCGGGAAGGTAATGACCTATACCGGCTATCCTGGCGCCTTTGAGTTTGCGAGACTTTGTCACTGCGTTTCCTTTATTCTACTCTGAATGCTTCCATTCACGTCGCGTTTCACAAAACTTTCCGCTGCCAGTACGGCGTTCTTGATAGCCTTGGCGTTTGAACCGCCATGACCGATTATTGTCACGCCATCGATCCCGAGGAGCGGCATGCCGCCGTACTCCGCGTAATCGAGAGATTGTTTCATCTTGTTCAGAACCGGCTTCAGAAAAGCACCGCCGATCTTCGCCCTGAAACTGTCCTCGATGCCTTCCTTTATTATGTTGCCGAAATAGTGAGCTACACTCTCGGCAAACTTCAGAAGGACGTTCCCGGTAAATCCGTCTGTAACGACGACGTCGACCTTGCCGGCGATAACATCCATGCCTTCGACGTTTCCGGCGAAGTTAAGGCCGCTCGCGGCGAGAAGCTCGTGAGCTTCCCTGGTCAACTCGCTGCCCTTCGACGATTCCTCACCTATGTTGAGCAGGCCGACCCTCGGATTCTTCCTTCCGAGGACAAGTTCCGCATAGGCGGCACCCATGTAGCCGAACTGCTCGAGGTGCATCGGAACGTTGTCCGAGTTCGCTCCACCATCGAGAACGATCGTCCCTCCGTTTCGAGACGGAAAGAAAAGCGCTATTGCGGGCCGGTCGATGCCGGGCATCCTGCCCAGTGAAAGAAGCGAACTGGCGACGGCGGCCCCGGTATTACCGGCGCTTACCACCGCATCCGCTTTTCCCTCTTTGTGCAGCCTTGTCGCAACGACTATAGAAGCCTCCCGCTTCCGCCTTATAGCGGTTGCGGGACTCTCCGACATACTGATTACATCAGGAGCATGGACGATCTCGATATTTCCGTTGGAATAACCGTTTTCGGAAATTAATCTCTCGAGTTCATCCTGCCGCCCGACGAGAATCAGCTCGAAGCGACCATCAGCTTCCAGCGTAGCTTCGACAGCTCCATCTACAATAGCCTCGGGCGCCTTGTCGCCGCCCATGGCATCAAGTGCTATCTTCATCGCCATACCCGCCCCGGACCTTTTGTCCGGTTAAAGCCTCTGAAGTAGAGGGCGGCCGACAGGCCTAACTCTCTTCTACCTGGGGCTTGATTACCTCGCGTCCCGCATAGTAGCCACAGCTGGGGCATACCACGTGGGGCTGCTTGGGCTGATGGCAGTGCGAACACCTGGCAACTGTCGGGGGCTGGGCTTTCCAGTGGGCCCGACGCATGTTCTTTTTGGATTTCGATGTCCTTCTCTTCGGGACTGCCATTACTTACTCCTCCCGGTTCCCGGGAATATCCTCCCGGTTCCCGGCAATATTGCTCCGGTTCCCTACGCTATGTTCCCGGTTCCCGGGAATATTCACTTCTTGTCTTCCTCTTTCAACAGTTTTTTGAGGGGTCCCCATCTCGGGTCGACTGACTTCTCCCCGCATCCGCAGGCTCCCTCGTTCAGATCCGCTCCGCAACTGGAACAGATACCAGCGCAACTATCTGCGCACAAATACTTTATGGGCATTTCGAGGACTACTGCCTCGCGGACAGGCTGGAAGATATCGAAATCGAACTCCTGAGCCTCGTTCAGAAGGACGAAATTCTCTCCCTCGCTGCCCTCCGGTATCCGGCCGCCTCGCTGCAGCATTATCTTGAATTCCGCAACTATCCTGAAATCAAACGCTTTCAGGCACCTGCTGCAGTCACCGCTGACATCTGCCTCTATTCTTCCCTCGAGCAGGTAGTTACCGCCCGTCCGGGTCGAATCGGCCGTTACGGCCGCCTTGCAGGGGATGTCCTCCCCCAGAGGGCCGCGGACCGGAAACTCCGCCTCGAATGTAAATGTATCCCTGTCAGCACTGTGACCGAGATCCACTCCCATTCTTGGAAAATCCTTTTCCATGAAGCGTTTATATTAGTCTTCAGTGAAGACTATAGCAAGTTCTTTTTCAGCCGTCTCGGGCGCGTCTGAGGCATGGACAGCGTTCGCCTGAAGCGAAGTGCCGAACATGTACCTGATCGTTCCCGGACGGGCGTCAGCCGGGTTCGTGGCCCCAACCAGCTCCCTGGTCAAGGCAATAACGTCCCCTTCCTTCTCCAGTTCGAGCCCGATCACATTGCCGGAGACGATATATTTCATCAGGTCGGGGAAAAAGGGCTTATCCTTGTGCACCCCATAGAATTCGCCAGCCTGAGCGTCATCGAACCTGAACATCTTCATCCTTTTGATCGTCCACCCGTTCTTCAGGATGAAATCGATTATCTGTCCCTGGAGGCCTGCCTCGACCACCTCGGGCTTTATCATCAGATATGTACTGGCCACTGCTGCTCCAATCAGAGAAGTCTTTTCATTATATCCACTATCTGTGCGGGCGTGTCAGCGACCTCTACGCCGACAGCCGCGAATGCGGCGACCTTTTCGGCTGCCGTACCCGTTCCGCCGGAGACGATGGCGCCGGCATGGCCCATCCTCTTTCCCGGAGGTGCGGAATGCCCCGCTATGAAGACGCCTACCTTCTTGGGATAGCCGTTCTTGATCATCTCGGCTGCGAGTTCCTCGTCGTTCCCGCCGATCTCACCGATCAGCACCACTGCCTCGGTCTCATCGTCGGCAGCGAAGAGTTCCATCGTATCGAGCAGGTTCGTGCCCACGATAGGATCTCCGCCGATGCCTATACATGAAGACTGGCCCAGGCCGTTCTGCGTGAGATGGTAAACGATCTCGTATGTCAGCGTGCCGCTTCTCGAGACGACACCGATGTTGCCCTCGGCATGGATATCGCCCGGCATGATCCCGACCTTCGAGCGTCCCGGAGAGATGATCCCCGGGCTGTTCGGCCCTATCAGCCTCGTCCCGCGCTCCGTGACGAAAGGCAGGACCTTGACCATGTCCCTTACCGGAAGGCCCTCGGAGATACAGACGACCAGTTTACATCCGGCGTCCGAGGCCTCACATACCGCGTCGGCGGCGAATGCTGCGGGGACATAGATCACGGATGTGTTTGCTCCGGTCGCGTCCACTGCTTCGGCCATAGAGTCGAAGACAGGAACTCCATCATCGGTCTTCTGTCCACCCTTGCCGGGAGTGACACCTCCGACCACGTTCGTCCCGTAGGCGACCATCTGGCTCGCGTGGAACCCGCCGTCCCTGCCGGTGATCCCCTGGACGATCAACTTCGTGTTTTTATCTACAAGAATACTCAAGACCAGATTCCTTTCGGTTCTAACCGGCCGCCTCTATAGCCTTCTTTACCGCGTCCTCCATGTCATCAGCAGCGATCATCTCGGTCTTCCCGAGGATCTGCCTGCCCTGCTCCTCGTTTGTCCCTGTGAGCCTGACAATGAGAGGTATGTCGAGGCCGAGTTTTTCTTTCGCCTCGACCAGCCCGTTAGCGACGTCGTCGCACCTCGTGATCCCGCCGAATATATTTATCAGGATCGATTTGACGTTCTTGTCACGGAGGATGATCTTCATCGCGGAAAGGACCTTCTCGGGGCTCGAGCTTCCGCCGATATCGAGGAAGTTCGCCGGTTCCCCGCCGAAATGCTTGATCATGTCCATCGTGGCCATAGCCAGTCCGGCGCCGTTGACGATGCAGCCGATCTTTCCGTCGAGCTTGACGAATGACAGGTCGGCCTCCCTCGCCATAACCTCACCCTGGTCCTCGACCGCGTCGTCCCTCATCTCCTCTATATCGGGATGCCGGAAGAGCGCGTTGTCGTCGATGTTGATCTTCGCGTCGATCGCCCAGACCTTTCCGTCCGGGTCCTCTACGAGGGGATTGATCTCGGCCAGCGAGGCATCGGAGCCCATGAAGACATCGTACAGCCCTGAAAGCGCCGCACCTATCTGCTTCGCGACAGCCTTGTCACCGCTGAGGAACGAGGCGAGACGCCTTACCTGGAAGGGCATGAGCCCTCCTTCAGGATTTACAGGCAGCTTGAGGATCTTCTCAGGCGTACTCTTCGCGACCTCTTCGATATCGACTCCGCCGGCAGGCGAGACCATCATCATCGGCCTGCGCGAACCGCGGTCGGTTATCATCCCGACATAGAACTCCTTGTCGATGTCTACGGCCTTCGCGATGAGGACCTTCTCGACGGTGAGTCCCTTGATGTCGAGCCCGAGGATACCCTCAGCCTTTTCGACAGCTTCTTCAGGAGTGGACGCCAGCTTGACGCCGCCGGCCTTGCCCCTGCCGCCTACCAGCACCTGGGCCTTTACCACGACGGGGCACCCCAGCTCCGCAGCTGCGGCCTTTGCGTCAGCAGCATCCGTTATCATAATGCTCGGCGGGACGGGGAGCCCGTAACCGGCGAATATCCCCCGTGCGTCCGCTTCGTGAATCTTCAATGCAAACCTCCGACTATTAACCCTCTACTTCAGATAGTCAGCCAGCGCGTCCCTGAGGTCAGGCCTGCCGATCTCAGCCAGGGAGTAGGTGACCCTCGCCGTGGGCTGCTTGATCTTGATGATCCGCTGGAGGTCGATCGGCGTTCCGATGACGACTGTGTCGCACTCCACCTTGGCGATAGTCTTCTCGAGGTCCTTGATCTGCTCTTCGCCGTATCCCATCGCGGGCAGAAGCTGTCCGACTTCAGGATACCTGTCGAACGTCCTCGCCAGCTTGCCGACTGCCCAGGGGCGCGGATCGACGAGTTCGGCAGCTCCGAACTTCAGCGCGGCCATGACACCGGCGCCGTACTTCATCCCGCCGTGAGTAAGTGTCGGTCCGTCCTCGACGCAGAGGACCTTCTTGCCCTTGATCAGCGAAGGATTGTCGACCGTCAGAGGGGAAGCCGCGTCGATTACGACAGCCTCGGGGTTCCACTCCGCTATATTTTCCCTGACTTCCTCGACACCGCAGAGGTCCGCCGTGTCGATCTTGTTGATGACGATCACGTCGGCCATCAGCAGGTTGGTGAATCCGGGGTAGTACTCGAGCTCATGTCCGGCCCTGTGGGGGTCAACAACCGTGATCGCCAGGTCAGGCTTGTAGAAAGGAAGGTCATTGTTGCCGCCGTCCCAGAGGATGACGTCCGCTTCCTTCTCCGCCTCGCGAAGGATCGCCTCATAGTCGACACCGGCGTATATGATGACGCCGCTGACGATGTGGGGCTCGTACTCTTCCATCTCTTCGATCGTGCACTCGTGAGTCTTGAGATCCTCGAGCGTCGCGAACCTCTGGACGGCCTGCTTGGCGAGGTCGCCGTAAGGCATCGGGTGACGGATCGCTACGACCTTCTTGCCCGCTTCGATAAGAAGCTCGGCGACACGGCGTGTCGTCTGGCTCTTGCCGCAGCCCGTACGGGTCGCGCAGATCGAGATAAGGGGCTTGGTCGACTTGACCATCGTGGGCTCGGCGCCGACGAGCGTAAAGTGCGCTCCGAGCGAGTTGACGATCTGGGCCTTCTCCATCACGTACTGATGCGAGACGTCGCTGTATGAGAACACGACCTCCTCGACATCCTTGTTGACGATCAGGTCCTCGAGATCCGCCTCGTCGTAGATGGGAATTCCGTCAGGATAAAGTTCGCCGGCGAGAACGGCCGGATACTTCCTGTCGGCGATGTCGGGGATCTGCGTCGCCGTGAACGCGACGATCTCCACCGAGTCGTTTCCGCGGTAAAGGGTGTTGAAGTTATGAAAATCCCTTCCTGCCGCACCCATTATAAGGATTCTTCTCTTGCTCATTCTTCTCCGACCTCCACTTTCTGTGACTTGAAGTAACAATCTGGTTTAAAAAACGATTTATTGATCCTTCGGCGGCATCTTCTCTATGATCCCGCTCGTCGAATATCCTTTTACCATCTCTATCCGCTCTACCCTGCCACCCTTTGAGAGGACGAAGTCCTCACCAACGATCTCTCCGCTCCCGTACTCGGCCCCTTTTACGAGGACGTCAGGCTCGAGCGCCTCGATCGTCTCTATCGGCGTATCCTCGCCGAATATGGTGACGTAATCTACGCTACGCAAGGCAAGAAGGACCTCGGCCCTGTCCTCCTGGACGTTGAGCGGCCGTCCCTCACCCTTCAGACGTTTCACCGAGTCGTCGCTGTTGATACCGACGACGAGGCAGTCGCCCATAGCCCTTGCGGCGCCGAGCAGCGATACGTGCCCCTTGTGAATGATATCGAAGCATCCGTTCGTGAAGACTATCGTGCGGCCCGAGTTCTCCTTACGGAAGGCACCCAGCCTGTCTCTCTCGATCGTTCTTCCTGAAGGGTTGTTCATATTATCAGGCCGGGAATGCCCCGGCAAGTTCTTCGGATGTTACCGCGGCAGTTCCGATCTCTCTTACAACGATACCGGCCGCCGCGTTGGCCAGCTCTATCGAATCGTACAGCGACGCTCCTGCAGCAAGGCCGGCAGCGAGCACGCTTATCACGGTGTCACCGGCTCCAGTGACATCGTATACTTCACTGGCCCTGGTCGGGAAATGGCGAGAGTCCTTACCCGCCTCGAAAAGACTCATCCCGTCTTCACCGCGGGTGATCAGCACGGCCTTCGCCTCGAGATCCTTAAGGAGCGAACACCCCACCTTCTCAAGCTGCTTCTCTCCCGATATGCGTACATTATAGAAGGCACCCGCCTCGTTGAGGTTCGGCGTCACCGCCCACGCGCCCTTATATAAAGGAAAGTGTCCTACCTTCGGATCTATGATAATCGGGATACTGTCACCGCAGATATCGCGCAGAGTATCCATGACGGCCATCGTGACAACGCCCTTGCCGTAATCGGATACAATAACGGCACCGGCGCCCGAGACTGCCTTCCTTACGGAACTCTTAAGCCGCCCAAGAGCAGCGCCCTTGACCTCAGTGCCTGTCTCGAAATCGGCACGAACCACCTGCTGGTTGTGAGCGAGTATCCTTATCTTTTCGGTGGTAACGCGGCCGCCGTCGGCCATGATGTAACCGGTCGGTATCTTCATCTTGCGCAGGAGTTTCTTCGTCTCGGCACCCTGGGGGTCCCTGCCGATAGCAGAGGCGAGCCTCGCGTCGCATCCAAGCGAGACGAGGTTCCAGGCGACATTTGCAGCACCGCCGGGACGCTGACCGGTCCTCTCAACGTTCACGACAGGAACAGGAGCCTCGGGGCTGATCCTGTCCACCCTGCCCCAGAAGTATCGGTCGAGCATCAGGTCGCCGACCACTGCTACCGAGGATTTTCCGATGGCCCGGCATATCTGCCGTGCTTTCCGCCTCTTCATCTTCAGCTCCTGGCTGGATTGCGGCGCAAGCCGCTCTTCGATGCCGCGAAGCCCCAAGAGAGCCCCGTCGACGGTTGGCAATATACCTATAAGCACCGCAGGCAATCAAGGTTAATTATGGCCCCCTGGGAGCACAGAGATAGGCTACGTATCGAGGTAGACTGGCTTGACGATATAGCCGCCCGAACGCTTGTCGTGCTCGAGCTCGATCAACCCCCGACGCTCCGCCTCCTCGAGCATCTGGGTAAAGGCCCGGAAACCGTAGTAAGACTCATTGAAGCCCGGTTTGCGCCTCTTCATGGTCTGCTTGATCATCGATCCCCAGATCTTCTCCTCTCCCCCCCGTTCCTGTATTAGAGCGTCCAGGGTCTCGACGAGCAGGTCGAGCCCATGCTGCAGCTTCTCGTCCTCTGTCTGCTTTTTGGACTTCCTCTTCGCCTTCCCCTTTGCTGCGGGCGGTTTCTTCCCGGCACGTTCCCGCTTCTCCTCTTTCCTGATAAGGTCGTCGTAGAAGATGAACTCATCGCAGTTCGCGGCGAGAAGGTTGGAGGTCGAGTTCTTGACGCCCACCCCGATGACTGTCTTGTCGTTCTCCCGCAGCTTGCTCACGAGCGGCGAGAAATCGGAATCCCCTGAGAGGATGACAAACGTATCGAGATGCGGCTTGGTATAGCAGAGATCGAGCGCGTCGACGACCATCCGGATGTCTGCGGAGTTCTTGCCTGAGACGCGAATATGCGGGATCTCGATCAACTCGAAAGCAGCCTCGTGCATCGGCTGCTTGAACTCATTGTACTTCTCCCAGTCGCAGTATGCCTTCTTCACGACAATCGTACCCTTGAGCAGCAGCCGCTCGATGACCTTTTCGATATCGAACTCTTCGTAATTCGACTCACGCGTGCCGATCGCGATATTCTCGAAATCGCAGAATACCGCCAGGCTGGCAGTACGGTTATTCTCGTCCATTCCAGTAGCTCCTATGGGCCCATGTCCCGGCTGTCAGATATGCCCTCGCGAAATTTTCTCTCCCCGGCAGTATAGCAGGCATTCCCCCGGCTGCAATCCGAATCTTGATCAAATCGTGTTTATGGGAATTTACCACTGACGTACGCTTCAGCTGCGGTCGTCCGGCTGGCGCGGCAGGTGCTCCGCAGCCGCCGTGACAGCCAAGACCGCCAGCTGCAAGCGAGTGCTAGATAGGTTATTTATTGTCCGTTTGCAAGATTTCGCTTACGACTCTCCTCAATGGACTCATCTTGCCATACTACCGGGATCCCTTCATCCCAAAACAATTGCTCAACAAAATCTCGTCTTTCTTTTACATCAGGCTGGTTTGAAAAGATTATTCCAATAGAAATAGTCGTGTCTTGTTTCATTTCTGCATCAATATAGTCGAATATTTGTCTTGAATAGCGTTTGACATTCCGTCTCACTGCCTTGGGTGTCATTGCATCCCAGTCTGAAAACTTAATCTCAACGACAGCAATCGGATTGTTCTCCTCGCTTACGTGAATATCAATGCGGCCTCGACGACCATTCAATTTAATTGTGCTCTTTTCAGCGGCAATGTCTCCAGACGCTTCTTTCTCCCATTCACGCTGAACAACTTTGTGAAATTCTTTACCTTTGTAAAGTCGTTTTGGTTCGGTCATCATTTGTTTTCTCAAAACACTCTATCTAACGTATGCTTCAGCTACGGGCCAAGCTAGTGCGGCGGGTGCTTCGCAGCCTCTGTGACAGACAAAACCGCCAGCCGCAAGCTTCGTCTAAATATTGGATTTCCATTCACTAGATTGCGAACATTCCGCTTAGTTTTGTTTAAAAATACAATAGCTATCAGAACACTTCTAGCACTACATCTAATCCTTGTCAGTGCCTACACGAACAAGTCTTTTCAGAGCCAGGGACAATAGCGTCACATGTGTAACAACGAGATCTTAGGATTTGTTTGCATTTTTTGCATCTCTCGACGTACGTAGAACTACCTTTGCAGTTCGGATTTCCAGCTAGACAAGCCACTGTTTTCACCTTTCTTTTCAAGGGACAGGAAGTCCAATATCCAACGTCATCTTCAGCTGCGGTCGCCAGGCTGGCGCGGCTGGTGCCCCGCAGCCGCCGTGACAGGCAATACCGCCAGCTGCGAGCTATGGTTAGACCGAACTTTGTATTCCATGACAAAGCCTTGAGCACAAAATAAACAACAAGGTCATGAATACAGTTGTAATCGCAATAGATCTACTAATTCTGCCTGAGCCACGGTGTATAGCAAAGTGATAATGAGTAACGCAGATAATAATACCATAAATAATGAATAGCAGAATTCCTAAGATTTGATATATTGCATTTTCCCAACTTACTATGGCATTCCATAGCGTGCCAAAGACTGCCCCGTGAGCAGCGGAAATGAAAATAATATAGACCGGCATATAGAATCTTCTCAGCCATTGAGGTTCACTGTCTTGAAGACCTAAATCGTCAGAATCATGCCATGCCAAATAGGAATCGACGACACCATTATCCCTCAATATAGGATTGAGAGTATTAACTCCATCCATCTTTTTCAATAAAGCAATTAATGAGAGACGAGCATCGATCATGGCGTCCAAAGTAATCCCAAATCGTCCCCAAATATATAGTAGTACACCTGGCACGAATAGGCTGAAAGCAAGCGCTGGTATCTTGTTATTTAGAATATTAATTGGTTCAGCGGCATTACCGCGCAAAGCATAAACGATTGCAAATGCGAGCATTGAAGCTTGAATAACAACAAAGCGTTCAAGTCGTTTTTTTTCTTCTCTGTATGCTTCATACTTCTTGTCAAAAATATAGACAAGTGAAGCATGGTCTAATTCTCTTTTTTCACCATCAGGAATTGAAGCGAGAGGGGAACGAGAGACTTTCATTGTAAGGTAATTTGTAATCAAC
>CAYWGA010000029.1:0-3398 GCA_964457905.1 uncultured bacterium
TTGCCGGCAATCCCCGTCAGGAAACTCGTTGTAAATCTTTCTGGATTGAATGAAGATGACTTCGTCGTCCGGCCGGTTCATTTTTGGCGACGGATGGCAGCGGTTACAATCACCACAAAACCCATTTACTCATGAAGGAGGTACGGAGAAATGAAGTCATCGCTTCTTTTCAAAATGGTCCTGTTCGGTTTGATCGCGACCCTGTTCATGTCTCACGCCTGGGCGGAGGAGCCGCCCAGGATGAAGATGACCACCGATATCCCGGAGGGGATCTCCACTCCGGACAAGCTCGAGACGCATCTTGGAACACTGACCTCGTTTGACGGTGTGCCCGATGCGAAGACCACGCAGCTCGTATACGACAATCTCGATCTTCAGCGCGCCACCCAGGCTTTCCTCTCGACCATTCAGATCGCTTCGATGTACGCAATGGAAAGAGGAATAATCGAGTTCGGCCCGGCCAATACTACGGCTCTGCTCTACGAAGAACTATTGGACTCCAAGGCCCTGTGGCTCACTCCGAACACGGTGTCTGTCTACATGGCGTGCTGGATGGAGCTGGGTGACGAACCGATGGTCATCGAGACCCCGCCCAACGTGCTGGGATTTATCGATGACGCATGGTTCAAGTATGTGGTCGATTTCGGCAATGCCGGCCCCGATAAGGGTAAAGGCGGCAAGTTCCTCATTCTTCCACCCGGATACAAGGGTGAGGTGCCGGAAGGCTATTACGTGGCCCGCACAAACACCTACGGCAATTGGGTGATCTGGCGCGGTTTCCAGGTCGATGGTTCGACCAAAACGGCGATCGATGCGACGAAGAAGCTATTCCGCATGTATCCCCTGTCGAAGAAAGACGATCCGCCGAAGATGAATTTCATCGATATGTCGGGAAAGTTCAACTGCACCATCCACAGCATGGATTTCAGCTACTGGGAAGAGATCAACGCGCAGGTCCAGGCCGAACCTCTTGCAGGACTCGATCCGGAGATCCGTGGACTCCTCACGTCGATAGGCATCGAGAAGGGCAAGGAATTCAAGCCCGATGCCCGCATGAAGAAGATCCTCACCGAGGCGGCCATGGTCGGTTCCGTCACGGCCCGGGCCCTGACCGCACGTCCGAGAGATCAGCGCCACTATCTCTATCCAGGTGAGCGCGTCTGGACGAACCCGTTCATCGAGGGGCACTATGACTTCCTGATGAACGGCGGGATCCTGCTCGACTCCCGCGTGTATATGCACTTCTACGCCACCGGGATTACGCCAGCCATGGCGATCAGGAACGTGGGCAAGGGTTCGCAGTACGCTATCGCCTATCTGGACAAGGATGGCAACATGCTTGACGGCAGCAAGACATACAAGATCCATCTGCCGCCCGACGTGCCGGCCAAGGATTTCTGGTCATTCACACTCTATGACAACCAGACGCGCTCCATGCTCCAGACTGACGAGCGCCTCCCCGGTCTCGACAACAACGGGAAGGGACTGAAGAAGAACGACGACGGATCCTACGACATCTACATCGGTCCGAAGGCGCCCGAAGGTTGGGAGGGCAACTGGATGCAGAGCGTTCCCGGCAAGGGGTGGAACACTATCTTCCGTCTCTATGGCCCGCTTGAGACGTTCTATGATAAGTCCTGGAAACCGGGCGATCCGGAGCTGGTGATGTAGCATACGGTCCGGGAACAGGTAGTGATCAAGGTTGCTCAGCGGATCATTACGATCCGTTGAGCACCTTTGCGTCTACCCAGTAGATATCGCTGGTCTGACTCTTCTGGGATATGAAGAAGAGATACTTTCCGTCGGGGGAGAGCATCGGGCATTGCTCGTGGGTGCCGGAGTTAATCGTCTCACCGGGGTTTACCGGTTCTGACCAGGTGCCGTCCTCTTTTCTCCTGCAGATGTAGATATCCGATCCGCCGACGCTGTCGTCGCGGCCGTGGCAGCTGAACAGCAGCATGCTTCCGTCTGGTGAGACGTAGGGAGAGCCTTCGCTGGCTTCGGTACAGACCGGTTCGCCCAGATTCACCGGGTCCCCGTATGTGTCGCCCACCAGCTTTATCACGTAGATATCGCCCATGCCCCTCGAGTCGCCACCTCGGGCGCCGAAGTAGATTGTCCCGTCGTCCGTGACTGCGAACTGCCAGTGGATGTCCATCGCGCCGTGCTTTCCTTCGACAAGTTGCGGGACCGACCAGCCGTTGCCCTCGCGCCTGGCGTACCAGATCCTCTCATGGCCGCGTTCGCCTTCTCCCTCGATCGGCCTTCTCGATATGAAGTAGAGTGTCTCTCCATCGGGAGCGAAGAAGGGCACGTCGCCGTTGTATTCGTCGGTCTTCGAGAATGGGGTGAAGCGCGGCTTCGTCCACTTCCCGTCCTCGATCTTTGTTCCCATGATCGAGCCGCTCGAGTAACCGGTGTCTTTCAGCATGAACGATGTCGACCAGTAGGCCTCGTCGCCGGCGGGGGAGAAGGTGACGCATCCATGCTCGCCGTCGCAGGTGGAGGCGATACCGGGGGCGAAGACCTCAGGCACCATGCCCGGCGGCTTCTGTCCGAGATACTTACCCTTCAGTTCGGGGAACTGTGGAGGAGTGGTAGGGGCGCCCGCGTCAGCGAGAATGCCTGCGGCTTCATCGTGGTGCCAGGACTCGGCGATGTTCCAGGGCGTTTCGCCTGCCACCGTTACGACCTCGGTGAAGGCTCCCTTTGAGACGAGAAGCTGGATGACTTCGTTGCGGCCCCTCTTGGCCGCGTAGTGAACGGGGGCGTATCCGTACATGTCCTGCGCATTAATGTCGAGTCCGCGTTCAATGAGTGTTCCTGTGATCTCTGCCGAGCCGCCCAACGCGGCCGAATGGAGCTTCGACCAGCCTGTGTCGGTTGTTTCCATGAAGTCGGCGCCGTTCGCTTCGAGAACAGCGAAGAGCCTGGGCAAGCCCTTCTTGACCGAGTACTCGACGAGCGGGGCGCCACAGTCCCCGTCGATCGGGGTCTCGGCGCCGCGGTCGAGGAAGAGGTTTACCTGGTCCTCGAAGCCGCGCCATGCCGACAGCACGATCGGCGTGTCTTCGAATCGGTCCTTGGCGTTGACGTTGGCGCCATGGTCGAGTAGCAGGCGGGCCATCTCGACGTCGCCCGTTTCCCGCGCGCAGATGAGCAGGGGAGTGCGGCCGTAATCGTCGGGAATCTCAGTGTCGGCGCCCGCTTCCAGCAGGGCCCTGGCGGCCTCGTGCTGGTTGCGAACGGAGGCGTAGCGCAGGGGAGTGAACTCCTCCTGGTTCTGGGCGTCGATCGGCGCGCCTTTTTCTATGAGGAATCTGGCAATGTCCGGTTGGCCGTAGGCGACGGCAAAATGCAGGGGGGTGTTGCCCGAGTCATCCGGAATTTCGATCAGG
>CAYWGA010000029.1:3498-32536 GCA_964457905.1 uncultured bacterium
TTAACACTTTGTGGGGGATGCGTCAAGGGGTTTTACAGGTCAAGGTGTTCGAGGCCGGGATCGAGTTACGCTCTAGCCCTGTTATGCCTGGACCTCTTCAGGCGAATCTCCTTCGGCAACCTGGTGTCTTCTCAGTATTTCACGTGAGATCGCCCGGTGGACCTCGCGCCGCTCCACCATTCCCACCAGCTTATCTCCGTCATGCGCAGTGACAACCGGAAGAAACTCTACTTCGAGTTTCTTCATCAGCGAGACGGCTTCCGCAAGAGGAGTTTCTTCTGTGACGGAAGCTGAGGGCGGTTCCATCATGTCATAAGCGACAAGGAACTTATTTAATTCTCTCGACATGAAGCTGCGCCTGAGTTCGTTGAGTGTTACGATGCCGAGGAGTTTTCCGGTGTCATCGACCACAGGGTAGGCTAATTCATCGGTCTCAGCAATTTCGCCGAGGACCGTTTCGAGAGGCGTGTCGGGCAGGAAAGTCTTAGTGGTTTTATTGACCATGTCGGCGACCCGATATGATTCGGTCAGATCTTCCTCGGTAATCCTCATCCCGACCTCGCCTGCCTTCTTCACGGCATACTTGACACTCGATGGACCGATGATCTGTGCGATGAATGTAGTGAGGGCGATTATCATGATAACCGCTGTCCCTAAATCACCGCTGAAGCGATGGCTTGCCGAGATAGACAGTCCGACGGCTACTCCGGCCTGGCTGAAAAGGCACAGGCCGAGGTATTTACGGACCGATGGCGCTGCTCTGCCCAGTTTTGAGCCGATGTTCGCCCCGATGAATTTCCCCACAGTTCGCGCTATCACGTAAACGAACGCGAGAATCCACATCCATCTGGCCATGCCGCCTAGGTCGAGCTGCGCTCCGACCGAGACGAAGAAGAGTACGAAGATCGGAGGAGCGAATTCTTCCACAATCTTGAATGCCTTGTCACTGCGGTGAGGAGCAACGTTTACTATCGTGAATCCAAGCGCCATTGAGGCGAGGATAGTGTCCACTCCGATCATTTTCCCTATTCCCGTGATCAAGGCGAGGGCACCGATAGTGAAGGCAAGTGAACTGTCCCGATCCTTTGCCCGACGCAGAACAAGGTTGAGGAGAAAGCCTGTGGCGGTTCCGAGTATCAGTCCGCCGGCAAGTTCCCATCCTACACGTCCCAGGGAGGCCATTATTCCTCCCGTGCCCTCACCGGTCAGTATTGTCGCCGCTCCAGCCGCGAAACTGAAAAGGATCAGGGCGAGAGCATCATCCATGGCGACAATGGCGAAAACAGTGGTGGTGAGAGGCCCGCCGGCCTTGTACTCCCAAAGCACGTTGACCGTTGCTGCCGGGGCGGTAGCCGAGGAAATGGCGCCCAGAACAGATCCAAGAGCGATGGCGATCGCAAGATCCCCTGTTATCATCCATGTGGCCCAGCCGACGAGCAGTCCGACCGCGATGAATGCTCCCAACCCTTCAGCGAGAAGGATAGTTATGAACCTGCGGCCGTGTTTCCTGAATACATCCCGGTGTAGTTCTCCACCTATAAGGAAGCCGATCACACTCAGAGCGAAGAAATTGAAAGGCTCGAGACTCTGGATCGTTTCCTTGCCGATAAGGCCAAGAACGCTCTGGCCGAGCAGTAAGCCGATGAAAATATTCCCGACGACCTGAGGGATTCTGAAGCGCTCGAAAATCCTGCCGCCGACCGTACCGAAAAAGACCGCCAGGCCGATTACCACCATTGCGGACAGGTGGCCTTGCTCAAGATGGAGGTTTAAGAAATCTATCATGCATCGCCACCAGTCAAAGTCATATATATTTCAGAGGAAGTTACCGCTTCGGTTATCCTGGAACGAAGTGATGATTCCTTCAGCGTGCTGACAACCGTTGCCAGGAGTTTGATGTAGAGATCGTGGCGGCCTCGCGGGGCGACGATGAGTACGATGATGTGTATCGGTTCTCCATCGATACTTTCGTAGTCGGTTATACCCTCGTGGCTTACCCCGACCGCAACGAAAGCCTGGCTGAGACCTTCCAGCCGAACGTGGGGTACGGCTATCCCGAGCCCGATTCCGGTGCTCATCAGGCCTTCGCGTTTATAGACGGATTCGGCGAGTTGTTCCCTTCCGACACCTTCAAGGCAGCTTGTCAGTACGTCGATCAATTCATCGATGACGGCGCTTTTCGTGTCGTTTTTTAGAATTATTACGCGGTCCCTGGTAAGGTAATCAGAAAGTTCCATTTCCAGCCCCGTTCCTTCATCTTTGCGCGTGCAGCGTATGGATGCGGTCAAGACAGCAATTGCTTCTTCTGAAGCGGCCCTGACCACTTAGCGTGGAATATAGTCAAGAAATCATGGGAAATACAGTGTTAACTGGACATTTTTCAACCTTTTCGGCGGAAAGTGGAATCTGCAGTTCGGCGTGCCAGGGTCTGTTGCCGAGAAGATGACGGAGAAGGCATTTCAGGATGCTTTAATCGCTCAGGGGACCGTCGTGTTGAACATTGCCACGACGTGACGGGAATGGACGCTTACGACGGCCATGTCCTCGTCACCGTCGCCATCAAGATCACCCGAATAAACGGATGTATATTGCAGGTCAAGGTGTTCGCGGCCGGGATCGCCATTATCCGGATGTGTGCCGGAGTCTCGGTATCGAATGGCTGCAGGAACGGGTTGCAGCGCTTAATCTCCCAGTCGGGAGGTTATATTATATGTGCGAGAAGGTGACGAGGCATCGATGTTCATCCGGGCCGGATTATTCTTGACAAATGTATATGTTCATAATATACATAAATCATGGATAAAGAAGACAGATTTCTCGATTGGGAAGGCTTTGACTGGGATGAGGGGAACCTCGTAAAGAACTGGGAAAAGCACGGAGTCTCGGCATCTGAATGTGAACAGGTCTTCTTCAATAATCCATTGATCGCCGGCCTCGATGAGAGACCTTCGGATCGAGAACCAAGATATCACGCCCTGGGAATCACCGATGCAGGGAGGAAGCTGTTTCTCGCATTCACAGTAAGGACTAACCTCATACGGATCATATCGGCAAGGGATATGATCCGCAGGGAGAGAAAGGTCTTTGATAAGCCATGAAGAAAAAGAAGATCCCGAAGTTCAAGTCGGTAGCTGAAGAGCGGAAATTCTGGGCAAAGGAAGATTCAGCGGAGTACATCGACTGGGGAAATGCCAGGAAGGTCGTGCTGCCTAAGCTGAAGCCGTCTCTGAAGACGATTTCCCTGCGTCTGCCGGAACATATGCTGGCTGAGATCAAGCTGCTCGCGAATAAGAGGGATATCCCGTACCAGTCGCTACTTAAGATGTTTCTGGCCGAGCGGATCGATAAGGAACTGAAGGCCAACAGAAGACCGTAGCGGCTCGGCCGCCGTAAATACGTCATCGCTCCACTAATCGTTGTATCACTAAAAGGTGGAATTTTCAGATTACGGGGCGTGCAGGAACACACAAGGCGCTACTCCCGATTCAGCGGATCGTCGTGTTGAACATCACCAGGACATGACCGGAATGAACGCTTACGACGGCCATGTCCTCATCACCATCTCCGTCCAGGTCGCTGAGACACCCCCACCATGACTCCATACCGGTCAGCCCGTAGTTGTACGCGGGTGTGAAGGTCGCATCACCGTTGTTCAGGAATACCGAGACGTAATTATCGTCGCTGTACATACTGTTATAATTTACCGCCGCCAGATCGAAATCGCCGTCGCCATCAAGATCACTTGAATTAATGGACACATACCCCGAGCCTAATCCACAGTTGAATAGAGGCTGAAATGTCCCGTCTCCATTATTGAGCCAGATGCATCCCGTGTTTGACGCGAGGTCGTTGTCGCTGTCTCCGTCCAGGTCGCATGCGGCGAGCGAATAGGTCCAGCCTTGCGCGCCAAATGAAGAGGACCGGGTAAAGTTCCCGTACCCGTCGTTGAGGAATATGGAGATGCTGTCAAAGAACGCGACCAGGTCGATGTCACTGTCTCCGTCGAGATCACTCGATATCAGGTCGCGGGAACCCCCCGCTTCATATTCGACGGGTGCATCGAAGATGCCGTTTCCATTGCCGAGCAGCACATACATCGTGTCGCTTCCAGTGAAAACCAGATCGTTATCAAGATCTCCATCGAGATCACAGGAGACGATGCCGTACGATTCTCTCTCGAGGATAAGAGTTGGGTCCTTCAGCGATCCGTCCCCGTTGTTAGACAGGAAAGACACGTCGAGGTTGGTCGCCACAGCAACATCGCTGATATTGTCACCGTCCAGGTCACCAACAGCGACAGAGATGATCAGGCCGTCTACCCTGGTCGTGAGAAAGGACGCGAATGTGCCGTCACCATGGTTCATGAAGACACAGAGCTGCGGGTGGAACTGAGATATCGCCAGCAGATCACTACTGCCGTTTCCATTCATGTCGCCGGCATAGACCTTCATGGCCCATTCACCCATGGCATACTGCCCCATGCGCGGGAAGGTGCCGTCGCCCTTGTTGAACAGCGGTACGACATGGCCCTCGCTGTTATAATTCGAAACGGCGAGGTCGATGTTCCCGTCGTTGTCGAAGTCGCCGGGGCATATCGCCCATCCCATCTCGCCGGCCTCGTATTCGGCCGCGGGCCCGAAGGTGCCGTCGCCGTTGTTGATCAGGATCGCGACATCCTCTGCATCCTGTATGAATCGTTTTGCGGTCACCATCGCCAGGTCATTGGCGCCGTCGCCGTTCAGATCGCGGGAGAAGACGCAGCTCGGCCCGCCGCCCGAGAACGGGCCGTATGTGACCACAGGCTGAAATGATCCATCGCCGTTATTCATAAGAACATGAATGTCGCTTATATCCGCAAGGGTGAGATCGTCGACTCCGTCTCCGTCAAGATCGCTTGCAGTGATCCATGTCGGGTAGCAGGAGGCCTCGATATAAATGGTCGGCTGGAAGGTTCCGTCTCCATTGCCGAGGAGTATCGATCCTGCGTGATCATTGCCCTCGATGGTCGCGACCGCGAGATCGATGACGCCGTCTCCGTTAAGGTTGCCGGTGACCACGCAAAATGGACTCTCGGCTACATCATAATCGACGTGAGGCTTGAACGTGCCGTCTCCGTTGTTTATCAGCACCGATACGGAGGCGGAATCTTTGTTTGAGGCGATGAGGTCGACGGCGCCGTCGCCGTCAAGGTCCGCGGCGGCTACGGAGTATGGGCACCCGTCCGTGTCAAAATGGACCGGCGGTTCGAGGTTGCAGTTTCCCTGGTTGAAAAGGACAGAAACATTATTGGCCCCGCTGTTCGCCGTTATGAGATCGATATTACCGTCATCATCGATGTCCGCCGCGCACACCGAATAGGGCTTGGATCCGGTCTCGCTCCAGAAGGAGGTATTGAAGGTGCCGTTACCGTTGTTGAGCAGTATCGATACGTTGTCGATGTTTATATTTGTCGCGACAAGGTCCAGGTGACCATCGCCGTTCAAATCACAAGAGGTGATCCCCAGGGAATATTTCCCTGTCTCGTACGAGAAGGCGTCGTAGAAAAGGTGATGCCCCGGGCCCTGTGGTTGCGGCTGAGGTTGTAGTGATGGACCGGACCCATCGTTACTGCAGGATATAATGGAGATCAAAGAGAGAAGGACCGTGACCGTCGCAAGGGTTCTGCTCGAGATACGCATGGCTGACCTCGCCGCTTAAGAGACTCTGCGGCCTGGAGGTGTGTTATCCAGGGAGTTTTTTGCAATTAACCGCAGACAAATTATACACGTAGCGCGTGACGCATGCAAGCGCAATGGCGGTAATACTTTACCAATTTAGTGCAGATTGGTGCAGGGGCGCATAATGAATTGCGGGACAAGGTGTTCGGGGCCGGGATCGGTTTATCCGTCGCGCTGCTGTTCCACTGGTGCGGGTATCTTCATGAAGAACACGAACAGGATCGAGCCGATCGCCACTACTGCCGACAGCTTGTATGTCAGATCGAGGCCGATACGGTCTGCGGCGAAGCCCGCGACGAGGACCATTATCGAACTGAGTACGAAGTTCAGGGTCATGTAGATGCCGTTGATGAACGACATGTGTTTCGAGTCTATGTCGTGGACCATGGCGAGCATCACCGGACCGTTCCCGAAGAGAAAGAGTCCGTTAAGTATCAGTACGGGGATGACGAAGATCCCTTCCACCGACATAAAGAGCCACATCAGCAGCGGTCCCACCGCCGTGATTATCAGGAGGGCGTTCTTCCGTCCTATTTTATCGGAGATGATGCCGGCGAGAAAAGTCCCGGCCGCGCCGGAAAGCTGCAGGACCGAGAGCGACAGACCCGCAAGCCAGAGCGAAGATCCCTTCGATGTCAGGTAGGTCGGCAGGTAGATAGTCAGGGCCGATTTCATGGCGCCGGTGCAGAGCAGGATCCCGGCCAGCGATATAAAGAAGGGAGCGAGGTGCGCCAGCACTTTTCCAGCGTGGACGTCTCCCTTTTCCGTGCGGGTCCTATTCACCTTGATATCCTTGAGCCTTACCCAGAGGAAGCCTGAAGCCGCGATGCCGAAGGGGACTAGTCGCCAGGTCCCTTCAAGGCCCCAGAGCGAGACCGCGCCGAGAATGATCAGGGGGCCGATGGTGCGTGCGAGCTCCCCACCGAGCATGTAAAAGGACATCCCTCGGCCAAGCCTGCCGGTCGAGACCTTCTTGACCATCACCGGGGCGGTGACGTGGTATATCGCCGAGCTTATCCCCGAAATGATCAGCAGGACGGCCAGGAAGGTATAGGTCGGGGCGATGCCGAGGAGGCTCATCATTATGGCGGTGATGCCCGGAGTGAAGATGATGAAGTACCTGATCCGTATCCTGTCGGCGAGAAGTCCGAGGAACGGATTGGCGAGGGCGGGGAATCTCCTGAAAACGTCGAGCAGACCCGCCATGAAGACGGTCATCCCGAACTTGTCTATAAGAAGGGGCAGTATAGGGGCGAGGAACGCGCCCGGGATGTCGTGGAAAAGGTGCGATAACGAAATCGTCAGCACGTTTCCGAGTTTATTCTTTGGTGACTTTTTCATATCAGTTTCCGTAGCAGCCGGAATAAGCGCTGAATAATAACCTGATTCGTGTCTTAGCGCAAACGGTACCGCTATCAAAAGGTTGCAGTAACGGGGCGCAGGGATTAATCTCCGTGCCGGGAGGTACTGTTCAATGACTGACAAGGCATTTCAGGATTACTACCCCGACGATGTGAGCCACTGCTTCGGATGCGGGAAGCTCAACGAGAAGGGTCACCATATCAAGAGTTACTGGGACGGCGATGAGTCTGTCGCTGTCTTTACACCGGAGCCGTATCACACGGCCATCCCCGGCTACGTATACGGCGGGCTGATCGCTTCGCTGATCGACTGCCACGGGACCGGCACCGCGGCAGCCGCCGGGTACCGCGAGGAGGGGCGCGAGATGTCGAGCGAGCCACCGCTTCGCTATGTGACCGCCTCGCTGCATGTCGACTACCTGCGCCCGACCCCGATGGGTGTGCCCCTTGAGCTCCGCGGCACAGTGGAGGAGATAAAGGGGAAGAAGGTCGTCGTGAGCGAGACCCTGTCCGCCAATGGCAAGATCTGCGCTAAAGGGCGTGTCGTGGCTGTCAGGATGCCTGAGGGTATGCTGCGACAGGGGTAACCGCGGCGTATATTCCTTGATTTTGTCCTCTAAATAGGATAAAATACAGATTACTATAGATACTCGCTGAAAAGATTCGACTTCTACAGGAGATGCACCCTACTGACCCAACTGCTTCAGATGTTGATTCAAACCCCCTGGATTTAACAAAGCGTCACTGCACCTGGAGGTTCAGGCATGGGTCGGACTATTTCCTTATTTATCATCTGCGCATCAATTCTTCTTCTGCCCGCCGGCGGTATTTCTGCATCCACACTATCGATCGCGGTCGATGTGGATGCGGCTTCTTACAATATCATCGAGGACGGCAGCGGCCTGTTCAGGGTCGATGCCGCGGGGATGAACCGCACGAATTACCTCGAACTGCCATCTCTTCCGTACCGTGTGGTAAGCGTACTGCTGCCGCAGGGAGCGGATGTCGTCTCGTTCCGTCTTGAGGGTGGGAGGGAGATCGAGCTGGCAGGTTCGATATCGCTCGCCGCTTTCAACGGGCAGCTGATGGGTGACGGCACCTCCAGGGGTGTCGCGCTGCAGCCAGGTGAGGCCACTGGAGAGGATTCGCTCTTCCCGGCCTGGAGAGTAAGGCACGTTGGTACATCGGGGTGGAAGGGTTACAGGATCGCGACCTTCGAGGTCTATCCTGTCAGATACGATCTTTCCACGGGGAGGCTTGCCGCTGTAGAGGGAATGACCCTGGTAGTCGAGACCGCGCCGGGAGAATTCGGCACAGATGCAAAGCGACAGAGGCATGTCGACGGTTTCAGGGAAGCGTCACGTCGAGGAGTCCGAAGAACGGTCATTAATCCGCAGGCCGCTTCGGACTACCTCTTTTCAGATATCGTGGTTCCGAAGACGAGCCGCGAGTTCCTTCCTTCCTATATGCCTGGAATGGAGGGAAGCGAGGTTCAGTATCTGATCGTCACGAACGAGGAGATGGAGCCCGAGTTCCAGCGGCTGGCCGACTGGAAGACGCGGAAAGGTGTCCCCGCCGTCGTAAGGACGATCGAATGGATCGAGCAGAACACCCGCGCCGGCGCCGACCTCGGTGAGACGGTCAGAAATTTCATCCGTGACGCGTATGAGAAATGGGGCGTTGAGTATGTGCTCATCGGCGGCGACACGGCAATCATCCCTGAGCGGCTGGCGTACGTGAGATTCTATACCGGTGACTTCATTCCGACAGATATGTATTACGGGTGTCTCGACGGGTCATGGAATGCGGACGGGGATTCTCTCTGGGGAGAGGGGTTCCATTCGCTGGCCGATCCCGGGGATGACGTGGACCTTTACGCGGAGATCTACGTCGGAAGGCTCCCCGCTGTTAATATGGCCGATGCGCAGCTACTCGTGGACAAGACGATCAACTACGAAACGCCTTCGGATACGACGTACAAGTCCGATTTCCTTATGCTCGGTGAAGTGATCTACCCGTCCGATTACACCCCCGGCGACAATATCGTCAACGACGGAGCTGAATATCTCCAGCTCGTCTACGACCAGTATTTGGTTTCCGATCCGGACATCCGGGCAGTGAGGCTTTTCGAAAATCTTACCGATTATCCCGGCTCCCAGGCGCTCACGATGTCCGCTGCCCTCGATAGCATGAACGCGGGATTCAACCACGTTGTCCACGTGGGACATGGTGGTAAGTACAACATGTCTCTCGGGGATGCCAGCATGGTGAACGCCGACGCGGATGACCTGACTAACGGTACCGAGACATTTTCGATGTACCTGCTCAACTGCAACAACGGTTCGTTCGACACCGACTGCATCGCGGAGTATTTCATGCTGAACCGCGACGGCGGCGCATTCGGGGTTGTCGGGTCAAGCAGGACGGCATTTCCGAGTGTGTCGAGGATCTATCTCGACGAATACTACGGGCAGCTCTTCCAGAACGATGTCATGCAGTTCGGCAGGATAATAGTCGCGGCGCGTGAGCCGTATACTCCCGCCGCGTATGGTGAGACGGCGGACAGGTGGACGCACTTCATCACGAACTGGCTCGGTGACCCGGAGACGAGCATGTACCGCGGCAGCCCTGGAGTGTTCGATGTGACAGCTCCCATGTCGGTACTGTATGGACATAACGAGATCACCATCCAGGTCGACAGTGACGGAGCTCCGTTTGATTCGGCCTATGTGTGCCTCTACAAAGACGGCGACGATTACCAGTACGGGTACACCGACATGACGGGCCAGGTCACCTTCGATGATTTCCTCGTCAGGGAGGGCGGGACGATCACAGTGACGGTCACTGGAATCGACCACTGCCTCTATACGACCTCGATAGATGTCGATGCCGAGACAAGCGCCTACCTCAGGGTAAACAGGGTCGTTCCCAACGACGATACCGGTGGTAACGGCGACGGTATCATCGATGCGGGAGAGGTCATCAGGCTCTGGATCGAACTTTACGGCACCGGCGACATGATGGGCCATGATCTCTGGGCCGAGATCTCGACACCCGATCCGGCCGTGATCCTGAATAACGGCACTTCCACATATCCGGACATATCTTCAGGAGCAACAGCATTCAACAACACTTCGTTCATGATAACTGTCGATCCGGTCGCAGCGGATGAGACACCAGTAGAATTTACAATCGGGATCCATGACTCCTCGGGAGGATACTGGACGGAGCAGTTCGCCATAGAGATCCATGCGCCCGAGCTGGAGCTCTTTGTCAACATGGTGACGGACAGCGTTCCATTCGGAGACGGGAACGGCGTGATCGAAAGCGGGGAACAGTTCCTGCTGCGTGTCGGAGTGAAGAACTTCGGGACGGGAACGGCGACCGGCCTGCAGGGAAAGATCCGGGCGGAGGATGCCGGGATCACCGTTATCGACAGCACCGCCTCATATATCGATCTCGTATCTATGGATAAGTGGTACGGCAGCGGATTTGTCCTCATCGAGGCGGATGTGGCCCTGTCGAATCATTTCACCTTCGAGCTGACCGACGTTCACGGCAACACCTTTTCGAGCAGGATGGAGCTCCGGGGGCCCGCTGCCCCTTACAACCTGCTGCTCGACTCCAGCATCGGGCCGGACCAGATCCACGCGACGTGGTATCGACCCGATTCACTGGAGACGTACAGGTACCACGTGTTTCATTCCACGATCTCCGGCGGGCCGTATGAACTGGCCAGCTCGGATATGGTCTTTCACACGCTCTTCCGGGACCGCAATCTCGAATTCAGCACCCGGTATTACCTTGTCATCGCAGCCGTCGATTCATGCGGCAACATCGGCGAGTTCAGCGACGAGTCTTCGGAAACGACCAGTCCGCCGCAGCTCGCCGGCTGGCCGAACACTGTCGACCAGGGTTCATCGAGCAGCCCGGCGGTTGCCGACATCAATGGAGACACTCGTCCCGATATCGTATTCGGCGCAGGGGATGTCTTCGCCTGGGACCACCAGGGAATCGAACTTATCGATGGCGACAACCTGCCCCTGACCTGGGGCGTCTTCGCGACTGAAGGATCGAGTTACACCGCCTCGATCGCGCTGGGTGATCTTGGCGGGACCCAGGGGCATGAGATAGTGGGAGCGTCATGGGACACGAAGGAGATATACGTCTGGGCCCCCGACGGCAGTGTCCTGCCCGGGTGGCCGCAGACTACGACAGATCTGTGCTGGGCGAGCCCCGTCATCGGGGACTTCGACGGGGACGGCGATCGTGAGATCATAGCTTACGATGTCGATGGTACCGTATATGTCTGGCACCACGACGGGACGGAACTACTCGACGGGGACAGCAATCCAGGAACGAACGGACCGTTCTTCGCCGCCGGCCTCGCATCGGACGGCTGGCACGTCTCCACTCCGGCGCTTGCCGACATGGATAACGACGGTATCGTCGAGATCGTTGTCGCGGCGCCGTCAGATTCCATATATGTACTCAATGCGGACCAGTCATCAGTAGCAGGCTGGCCCGTGCACATCGGAGACGAAGGAGCCAGCGTCGGCGCCAGCCCTGTCGTTGGCGATATCGACGGGGACACCTTCCCCGAAGTCATAATGCAGAACTCACTGGCCAGGGTCCTCGGCCTCAACCACGACGGGACCCCGATGACCGGCTGGCCGAAATGGGTAAACGGTAACAGCTTCTTCGCCGGTTCAGCCGCTCTGGCCGATCTCACCGGTGATGGAAGGCTCGAGGTCGTTATCCCGGGGATGGACGGGCTGTGCTACATATTTCGCTATGACGGCTCCTCACTGCCGGGCTGGCCGCAGGAGTACTCGACGATCGGCGGAACAGAATCCTCACCAGTGATCGCGGACGTCAGCGGCGACGGGGAGCTTGATATCCTCCTCGGCGGCGAAGACGGCAGGATCAGCGGGTGGGATATCGATGGCAACTACATCGCGGGATTCCCGATCCAGCTGAAGAACTTCATCAGGGGAACACCTTCGGTAAAGGATATCGATATTGACGGTGATCTCGAACTGATCGCCGCATGCTGGGACCAGAATGTTTACGTCTGGGACCTCGAATCGACTTATTACAGAGGCTGCGTCCAGTGGAACGGCTTCCACGGTAACCGCTTCAACAGCGGCTGGAAGGAACTCGTGACCTCTACCGACGCCGCGGTGACTGCGTGGATGTATGAGCTGTCGGGGAGAAATCTCCAGCTCACATGGGCAGTCTCCGGCGATGATGAGGAATGGGACCTCTACCGCCGCGCCAGGGGAGAGGAATACGTACTGGCAGCAAGGGGTCTTCGTGATGACGGCTCAGGCACGGTCACCTGGACAGATGGCACGGTGGAGGAAGGCGTCTTCTACGAGTACCGTCTCGAATCGGACGGCGGCCTGAACTCGGTCGAGACCGGACCGATCGAGGTCCCCGTATCGAGCGCCAGGCTGTACCAGAACCACCCGAACCCGTTTAACCCTTCAACGAAGATCGTATTCACGATACCGGGAGATTCAGCGACGAGACAGAACGCCATACTGAATGTCTACGATGTGAAGGGCGCCCTCGTGAAGACGCTCGTCAACGGCCCCGTGGCTGGAGGCAGGCACGAGGTGGCATGGGACGGCAACAACAACAGGGGCGCAGGAGTCTCCAGCGGTGTGTACTTCGCGAAGTTCGCATCGGGAGGATTCAGCTCGGTCAAGAAGATGATTCTCGTACGTTGATTAGAGATGCGTTTGAATAATTGAATAGAGAGTGAGTGGCCCTGGAGCTTTCAGTTCCGGGGCTTACTCGTAGTGCAGAGCGTCGATAGGGTTGAGTTTGGACGCGCGCATTGCTGGCCAGAAGCCGAACGTCAGTCCGACGCCGGAGCAGAACAACAATCCTACCACGGCCCATTCCATCGGTACGTGCGCCGCGAACGGTGTCACGATGCTGAGGATGTTCCCGATCCCGAATCCCAAAGCCACGCCCATCAACCCCCCGATATTGCACAGGATGATCGCTTCGAGCAGGAACTGGAGCATGATGCTTCGTTCCCTTGCGCCGAGCGCCTTGCGGATGCCGATTTCCTTGGTCCGCTCTGTGACCGAGACGAGCATGATGTTCATGATCCCGATGCCGGCTACGATAAGAGCGACGATACCAATCGCGAATCCGCCGGTCTTGATAGGGGCCGTAAGTTCATTGAAGGTCCTGATGTTGCTGTCATTGGTGAAGATCGTGAAGTCGTCCTCTTCGTGAGGCTTCAGCCCGCGCTCCCTGCGCATTACGGCCCGTGTCTCGTCGACCGCTCTCTCAAGAAGTTCCGGCGTCTTCGCCTGAACGGTGATATTCACCGAGCGATCTCTGCCGTCTGCAGCACGCGTTCCATATATCTTCTTGAACGTCGTTACCGGGATGATCAGGTACTGGTTGTACCGCCCGCCCATCGCCGAGCTCTTGTCCTCCAGCACGCCGACGACGGTGAACTTGCGCCCGTCGATCTTGATGGTCTTGTTCAAAGGATCGGTCCAGGGGAAGAGTTCCTCGGCGACGCCGTATCCGAGCAGCACGACCCTTCGGCCGACGCTGAGATCCTCTTGTGTCAGGTTGCGGCCGAGGTTGACGTAGTGCGTGTTGTTAGGCGCGTACTCAGGGGAGCCGCCGCAGATCATCAGGGTGTTGTTTGTCTTCTTGTCGCGGAAAGATGCCACATGGTTGTAGCCCCAGAGTTCGGGGCCGACGAGGTCGACGCTTTTTACATTCTCACGGATCGCCTCGGCGTGATCGGTTGTTATTGGACGCCGCGCCTGGATCTTCCGGTGCTCTTCCTCGCTGATCGCTCCCGCGGCAGCCTGTTTCTGTACCTGGAAGGTCTGGGTGCCGAGGACGCTGATCTCTTTCTCTATCGATGTCTGGATCACAGAGATGCCCGTCATCACAGCGATGATCGAGGCTACGCCGGCGATGATGCCTATCATCGTCAGAAACGACCTCATCTTGTGGGCCTTCAGCGCCGCCAGCGCCATTCTCAATGTATCCAGAAAGTTCATGTTCTGTTCAATGCTCCTATTCGTACGACAGGGCGACGACAGGGTCGAGTTTTGCCGCGCGCATTGCGGGCAGCAGTCCCGAAACGATCCCCACCACGAATGATACGAGGATCCCGACCAGCACTATCGGCAGCGACAGTGATGCCGGCATTATGGTCGCGTTTATCAATGCGGCCATTCCGTATGAGAGCAGCAGGCCGATCAGGCCGCCGACCGTACAGAGGGCGCATGCCTCGAAGATGAATTCGGTCATGATCTCCGCGCGTCTCGCTCCGACCGCCTTGCGCAGGCCGATCTCGCGTGTTCTCTCGGTAACGGAGACGAGCATGATGTTCATCACGCCGATACCGCCTACGAAGAGGGAGAAGCTAGTGATGATGAACCCTATAAGGATCACAACGCCCATCACCTGGTTGTACGCGTTCATCAGGCTGTCCATGCTGTTGATCGAGAAGTTGTCCGCCTCGGTCGGCTTCAGCTTGCGGATCTTGCGCATCTCGCTGACCAGCTCATAACGGAACGCTTCGAGCTCTTCCTGGCTGGGCGCCTTGGCGGCTATATCGAATTCGCGGTTCCGGCCTCCATATGCTTTCGTGAAGCTCGTTATCGGGATGGATATGTGACGGTCGAAGTTCGGGCTGCCGAAGAATCCGCCGCTGCCCTGGGATTCCATCACCCCGATGACGCGATATTTGTAACGTCCTATCTTGATGTCCTTGTTCAGGGGGTCGGTATTCTTGAAGAGATGCTCGCGGATCTCGCTGCCGATGACGCAGACGAACCTGCGATTGTGAACATCCGAAGCGGTGAAGAAGCGCCCGTATTCGGGGACGCCGCTCGAGACCTGCATCTGCTTGTCGGTCGTGCCGATTATCACGATTCTTTCGAGGACCGTCGAGCGGTACTTGACGTTTCTGGTCGTAGCTGTCGATGGATTTACCGCCTTCGTACTCTGCAGGCGGCGCGACAGTTCCTCTGTTTCATCGAATGTGATCTGCGGGCGGTTGCGGTACTGGAAAAAGTCACCTGTGATGATCCACGGCATCCGCGAGACGTAGAGGACGTCCGAGCCGACAGCCGAGATGCTTTCCTTGAAGTTGTTTCCGAGGCCGTTTGAGACGGTCATCGTCGTGGCTATCGCGAGGATACCGATGACGATACCGAGGGTCGTCAGCGTCGAACGGCTCATATTCGCCCGAAGCGCCCTGAGGGCGGTGCCGAGCGACTCTTTGAAATGGTATATAAATGACCGCATAATCAGTAACAGTGTTCAGCGCCCAAGTCGCCTGGACTTGACGTGACGTTATTCGCTGCTTTAAATATCCTTCTTTTCTTCTTTGGTCGCCAGCACTGGCGTTTCGTTCCCGAGATCCTGGCTGATGGCCCGGTAGCTGCCCGATACGATCTCGTCGCCTTCGGCGATTCCTTTGACGACTTCTATGTGTGTGTCGCTCTGGATACCCGTCTCGACCTGAACAGCCAACGCGACTCCGTCCCTGACGACGAATACGATCGTCACGAATCCATCCTTGTCAGGCTTGAACTGCGGTTCGGAGGTGCTGTCAGCGTGCGCGTCGCCGAGGCCGCTGTCCTTGCTCTCGTCCGGCTCCGCTGATTTCAGCTGATCCGGGGTGCGAACGGTGACGCACTGAATCGGTACACAGAGTGTGCTGTCTCGTGTCTCGATAACGATGTCGGAGCTGGCCGTCATGCCGGGGCGCAGCTGCTCGACGGGGTCGAGGATGAAGAGCTTGACCTCGAACTCGGTCTTCTGGTCGGTCGAGCCCATGCCGGATATGCTCGCGCTGCTGGCGATCTCCCTGACGATGCCCTTGAACACGTGGTCGGGGAGGGCGTCGATCTCTATCGATGCGCTGTCGCCGAAGCTGACGTTAACGATGTCGTTCTCGTCGACATTCACGAGCGCTTCCATCTCCCCGAGGTTCGAGACGATCATGATGACGTCTTCCTGGAACTGCGAACCGAGCGCTATCTCGCCGACTTCCTTGTTGAGCACACTGATTGTGCCGGCCATCGGCGCATATATCGTTGTCTTGGAGAAATTGTCCCTGGCCTGCTTGACCGCGGCCTGGGCCTGCTCGACATTCTCGAGTACCGACTGGTATCTCGCCTTCTCGATCTTTACGGTCGATGACATCTGGTCGTAAACGGCTTCTGACTCGAGGTTGCGTTCTACCAGTGTCGCGGTCCGCTCGAGGTCCTTCTCGGCCTTGATGAGCGTCTCGTGGGCGAGATCGGCGCTGGCCTGGACGGAACGATAGCTGGCCTCGCTCTGCTCGAGCGCGGCGATGTAGCGTTCCTGGTCGAGGCGGACGAGCAGATCGCCCTTCTCTACCCAGTCACCCTCGTTTACACCCAGGAAGATGATCTTGGCGGCGACATCGGCGCTTATCTTCACCTTTGTCGCCGGTTCGATCCTTCCTGTGGCAGTCACAGTCTCAATGATCCCCTGTTTTTCGGCTAAAATGGTCTGAACACTTGTTTTGGTTGTTCCATTCTTGTTCGCCATAACCACAACAATGACGATTACGACGACTGCAACTGCCGCCAGAAATATGATACGTTTCTTCCCTAACTTTAACTTAGACATCGACTTCTGCTCCCTGCTCTAATTACCCGGACTGTCTATCTATAATATATACCAAATTCCTCAATAATTTATTCGACACTCATTTATACGGGTGGGGGAGGGAATAGTTGCAGGTGGAATTCCGCTCTTTCTTTCCAGGCGATAAAGGACATAGTACTAACGATGCTATTCAGGCGAACAGTCGATGCCGCCTGGAACAGGTTATGCTTGACCAAAGTAACGTTTAATGTTACTTTATTAGAGTGAAATCTTAACGGAGTGGCTTTGAGAGCATCAGACCACATAATAAAACTCGCTTCGAGCGGGTGGTATCACTTCTCGACGGTGGAGTTTGCGCAAATGGCTGACCTGTCGTTGGTTGCAGCAAGGGCGGCTATCAGGCGGCTGAGAAGAAAAGGTCTCATTGCCACGCCATACCGCGGGTTTCATGTCATTGTTCCACCTGAATACAGAGCTATCGGTTGCCTGCCGGCAGATCAGTTCATCGGACAGCTGATGGAACATCTCGGGCTCAAGTACTATATCGCACTTCTTAGTGCTGCCAGATATTATGGTGCTTCTCACCAGCAGCCTCAGGCCTTTCAAGTAATCGTGAAGAAGAACCGCCCTCCACTCAGATGTGGAAAAGTGCATGTGGATTTTTTCGCACGCCGGAACGTTGATGAAATTCCGGTGGCTGATTTGAACACGCCTCGCGGCAAGGTCTTTGTGTCGAGTCCGGAAGCGACTGCATTCGACTTGATAGGTTATCAGGTTCAGGCTGGTGGAATGGACAATGTGGCAGAAGTGCTGGAAGTGTTGTCTGAGTCGCTGGATGTGGACGCACTGATCTCAGTGGCAGAGCTTTCACCAGTTCCCTGGTCCCAGCGGCTGGCGTATCTTTTTGCTTTCCTAGGGTTGAATCAGTTGTCGGATGCGCTGGCATTTTATCTTTCAAGAATACCTCACGAAAAGGTCCCGTTTGATACGCATAGCAAAGGGGCGGAGATTGCTCACGAGACCCGCTGGAAATTGCTTGTAAACACAAAACTGGAGCATGATGAATGATTCCCTTTGATTTCATCACTGAATGGCGTAAGGCCGCCCCCTGGGTAGAGGATGTTCAGGTCGAGCAGGACCTCATTATCAGCAGGGCCCTTGTCGAGATATTCAGCAGCGAAGAGGTCTTTCAATCAATGGCTTTTCGTGGAGGAACCGCTCTCTTCAAGCTCTTTCTCACTCCGGCAGTCAGATATTCTGAGGATATCGATCTTGTCCAGACGGATGCTGGGCCGATCGGTGACTGTCTGGATGCCATTCGACGTGTGCTGGATCCATGGCTCGGAGAACCCAGGCGAAGGTTCAACGATGGGAATGCTGCCCTCGTATATCGCGTGCAGTCGGAGGGATCCCCCGCGATCCCGATTCGGCTCAAGGTCGAGATCAACACCAGGGAGCATTTCAGTATTCTCGGATTCAAAGAGATGGAATTCTCTGTGAACTCCAGGTGGTTTACAGGAAGCTCCATTATCAGGACATATGAGCTGGATGAATTGCTTGGCACCAAACTCAGGGCTCTGTACCAGCGAAGGAAAGGTCGTGACCTGTTCGATATGTGGTATGCCTCAAGCCGGGTATCTGTTGATGAGGAGAGGATAGTCGACTGCTTCAACGGTTATATCGAACGATCGGGATTGAGAGTTTCCAGAGCAGAGTTCGAGGCGAACCTGTCAGGCAAACTGTCCGATCCCAGGTTCCTTTTTGATATCGCTCCGTTAATAGCGCCAGATTGTCCCTGGGACGCTGAAGATGCTGCACGTTACGTGATGGAAGAACTGATGATACATATACCCGGAGAGCCATGGAAGGGCGTGAATGTCCCGGAATCTGAATAGATATCAGAGCCTTGCTTTCAGGCACGCTCCTGTCCTCAAGCAGAAGGTGAGCGGGCTTAATCCCCGTGGGGATCTTGTCACGCGGGTCGATCTCACCGGTGACCTCGAGGGGCTCGTCGATAACTGGACCTTTGTCAGTGATGAACGGAACGATCTGCCGGCTGCCGGATACTACTCGGTCATCGAGACTTCGACTCACTACTTCATCCTCTACGCCTTCTATCATGCCCAGGACTGGTATGACGGCGACAGGTTATCCGACAAGATCAGGAAGATGTTCGATGAGCACATCCACGACATGGAGGGTGCGCTGGCTGTCGTTACGAAGAGGAAGGATGGGGAGGATGAGCGTGTCGATGCCTTCATAACTATCAGCCATCTCCATTTCTATTGTCATACTGGGTGGATGCGCACCGGGCTGGAATATCTCTATCCTGATGATAAGTGGGAGAACGGGATCTCAGGTCTTGTTGAGGATATCGATGGTGGCATCTGGCCCATGGAAGACGGAGACCGCATTCGATTCTCTTTGTGCGCTCAGGCGAAGGGCCACGGGATCAGGGGCGACATGAAGGGATGGGGATCAGAGAGGCAGATCATCCCATACTACCCATCGTTGTCAGAGAGCGACATCCCCGGTACCGGCAGGAGTGAAAACGGGAATGACCCGGAACGCCTGTTAAAACATACCAGATACCAGTTAATTGATTTCCATGAATCAGGAGGGCTCTGGGAGAACCGGAACAACCCGAACGTCTTCCAGGAAAACCAGAAGGGGCAGGCGGCATTCGTCATACTCGATGACAATGGAAAGCGGGTCGCCGGCTCGGCAAATCCTCCATGGGGATGGGAGGATATCGACGATCGGCATGATTGTGGTATGATCGCGCTGGATCCTGCGAAGCTGGTCTATGACTATCTTGACGGGTTTCCTGAGTTCAGTCTTGATTACATATACAATCCGTATCTCGGCATCGGAGTAGAATGAGTTCATCGATCACGGTTTCGGCTCCAGGCAGGATATGCCTCTTCGGCGAGCATCAGGATTATCTCGGCCTGCCGGTGATTGCCAGCGCTATTTCTCTGCGACTCCGGATCACGGGATCGCATCGCAGTGATAATCTCGTCAAAATCGATCTGCCTGATATCGACGATGAGGAACAGTCCGAGATCGGCGGGGAAGAGCTTGCATACGGGAAGGAACGAGACTATTTCAGAAGCGCCTTCAACATTCTTCTCCGTGAAGGGTTCACCTTCTCATCAGGGCTGGATTGTGTGCTGACAAGCGAGATCCCTGTAAATGCCGGCACTTCGAGCTCATCCGCACTGGTCGTCGCCTGGCTCGATTTTTTGGTCCGGATGAGTGATCAGGCTTCAGCGCTGGAACTCGAACGCCTCGCGGCGCTCGCTTACGCGGCGGAAGTCGGTGAATTCGGCGAGCCGGGCGGGATGATGGATCAGTACACGATAGCCCTCGGGCACACCATCACTCTTGCCTCACAACCCGAGATAGAAGTGAAGAAGATCGGCAGCGATTTCGGTGTGTTTGTTCTCGGGTATTCGGGGGAGCCGAAGGATACGAAGGGGATTCTCTCGCGAGTGAAGGGTGAAGTGCAGGAGATCGTAAAGACGATTCGCAATGCATACCCGGAATTCTCACTGCATGAGGTCCTGATAAACGAACTCAGCTCATACAATCACCTGCTCAACGGACCTCAGCGTGGGCTCCTGCTCGCAACGATAAGAAATCGTGACATCACGAGAGAGGCCCTCGAGCTTCTGGAAGCAAAGCCGCTTGATCACGTGAGGCTGGGAAAGATGCTTACGGAACACCACCTTCTCCTGCGCGATGTCCTCGGCATCTCGACTCCGAAGATCGACTCGATGCTCCAGGCGGCCCGCGAGGCGGGAGCGCTCGGTGGTAAGATAAACGGATCGGGCGGGGGAGGATGTATGTTCGCCTACGCACCCGATAGTCCCGAACAGGTTCGTGAGGCTGTCAGTCAGTTCGGCGATGCGTGGATTGTCAATATAGATAACGGAGTGAGGCTGGACGAGATATGAGCAAAGATCCCAATATAGTGATAATGGCCGCCGGCGCTTCCTCGAGGATGCGGCGATCGCTCGACAGTCCGGATAATGGTATTTACCTGAATCAGGATATATCACCGGATATTCCCAAGGCGATGATCCCGGTGGGGCCGAACGGGAGGCCGTTCCTGGATTATCTTCTACTGAATGTAGCGCGGGCCGGGTACAGCGAGATCGTGATCGTTGTGTCAGAAAGCGACGAACTGATCCAAGAGCGATATGCGGATCCTTCCGGCATCCTGCTGCCTGATGGTCTGAATATTTCATTTACTGTCCAGGAAATCGCCGGGGGAAGAGAGAAGCCGGCCGGAACGGCCGATGCGCTGCTCTGTGCTCTCAAGTCGAGGCCCGACTGGGCAGGGCAGAGGTTTACAGTATGCAACAGCGACAACCTGTACCCCGTCACAGCATTGAAAACAGTTCTCGAATCGGAATATGAGAACTCGATGATCGCATTCGAAAGTAAAGCCCTGGGGCTTCTGCGTGAGAAGATCGAGACATTCGCCGTGATAAGGAGCGATTCGGAGGGGCAAGTCCTCGAGGTAATCGAGAAGCCCGATTCCACAACGTATGAAAGCGCCGCAGACGAATCGGGACGCATAAACGTCAGCATGAATGTGTTCAGATTCAGCTACGACATTATCTATCCGATTCTCCGCTTTGTGCCGTTCGATCAGGTCCGGGACGAGAAAGAACTGCCCTCGGCTATCCGCATGATGATCTCCAGCCATCCCGGCTCGCTCCACGCGATCCCGCTCTCGGAATCTGTCCCAGACCTTACATCGAGTGGAGACATCTCCAATGTAATCGGGTATATTCGGAAAAACTATCCAGCTTTCGAGTAAATGAACCGCTCTCATCCATTCGGAGGTCCACTGGTGAAACGCTCAATCCTTGTCATAATGATGATATTTCTGTCTGCCGCGCCCCTGTTTGCGGAGACATTTACCCTCGAGAACGATGTCGTCAGGTGTGATATCGAGGTCACCGACGGCAGGCTCTCAGCCGACAGGCTGACACTGCTCGGTGAAGGCGGCGGTGCGACGCTCGGAACAGACGCCGGCTTCGCTGTCGACGTTATGTGGACGAGCTGGCGGGCGCCGGGTAAGAAGAACAATGCCGACAACCCGGTCATGCTGGGTAACGGTGACTTTACCTTCGTGGAGGCCGATGAATGGACATACGACTGCGGGGCAAAGGAACTGTCGCTATATTTTTCTAGCAAGCGCGATTCGATAAACCTCTGCGTCAAATATCTCCTTCGCCCCGGCGATCCCGTGGCGAGGCGGAAGGTCATTCTGAACGACTCGAAGTACGGCCTGCATTACCTGAGGCGTGTATATCCGATACTCGTGACGATCGACGGGAAATATACGGCTGTCAAGGAGGGCGGATTCGGGCAGCCGGTCGCCCTGCGTATGAAGAAGAGCGGCGCGTTCTTCGGATACGAATACCCGACAGCAAGAAACGAATTCATCACCGGTGAGGCCGGCGAGGCATACGTATCGTGCAGCGTCGAGATGGGGGAGACGATCGACGCCGATGGTGTCGAGAGCGAGTGGGCCGCATGGTCCGTCACTCCCGATGTGCATGTAAAGAAATGGTTTATGGAATATGTCCGGTCGATCAGGGTTACTCCGATCAGGCCGTACACCCTCTACAACACCTGGTATGACGTACGCTCACCGGACATCACCGAGGACCCGGTCACCGTGATGAACGAAGAGAACCTCATGCGGATCGTTTCTAAGTTCCGCAAGAACATGATAGAGAAGCACGGTATCGAGCTCGACGCCTTCGTGCTCGACGACGGCTGGGACGTCTACAGGTCGGACTGGGTGCTTCGGACTGAGGAGTTCCCCCGGGGGCTGAGGCCGCTGTCAGATGAACTGGCGAAGACGAATACCGACTTGGGGATCTGGTTCGGTCCTATCGGCGGCTACTCAAAGAGACAGTGGCGGATCGAGTATATGAAAGAGCACGGTTACGAGACGATCGACGATCAGCTCTGTCTCGCGGGCGAGAAATACAGGGCGCTGTTCAAAAAGAGAGTCGTCGATTTCGTGAGGGAGCAGGGCGCGGGGTATTTCAAGTGGGACGGGATTCAGTTCTCGTGCAGCGACCCGACTCACGGGCACCCGATCGGTATCCATTCGCGGCGCGCTGTGATGGAATCGGTCATCGATATGTGCGACGCTGTGCGCGACGTCGATCCCGACGTCTTCCTCAACATCACCTCGGGCACATGGCTCAGCCCCTGGTGGGTCAAGTACGCCAATACGATCTGGATGGACGGGTACGATTATTCCTGGGCGGACGTTCCGTCGATCAGCCGCCGCGACGCGGCGATCACATACCGCGACATGGTCCTCTACGAGGATTTCAATACGAAGGATCTCTGGTTCCCGATCGCGAACCTCATGACACACGGTATCATCAAGGGACATCTTCAGAGGCTCGGCGGCGAGCAGGAGCCGCTCGACAAGTTCACGGACAACGCGTTGTTATATTTCGCTCGCGGCGTGGCGATGTGGGAGCTCTACATCTCGCCCGATATCCTCACCGATCCTGAATGGGACGCGATTGCAGGAGCATACCACTGGGCGCGTGACCGTTTCCCGATCCTTGAGCGGACAGAGATGGTCGGAGGCGATCCGAACAAGCGTGAGCCCTACGGGTACATTCATTTCCTTGGTGCGAAGGGGATCATCGCGGCACGTAACCCTTATATCGCCGGCAATACGATGAAGGTTGAGCTAAGCGAGGCATACGGGATCGATCCCGATGCAAAGCACCTTGTGCTCGAGAGGGTCTACCCGACGAGGTGGATCTCACCGAAGCTTTACAAGGCCGGCAGCACTGTCGAACTCGAACTAGATGGGTATGAGACAGCTGTCTACGAGGTATATCCGGTCGATGAGGCGACATGGCCCCTGCCGGCGGGTGTCGTATTCGACGTCGTCAGGACGGACGGCAGTGAATGCGTCATCAACCTCCGTAACAGGACGGGCAAGGTCAAGCTTCTCAATCCCGACATCGTCGAAGAAGTGACTGCTGGCGGCGAGGTGGTCAAGCTCGGAAAACTCGACCTGCCCCATGGCTCCGGTGCGGGAATAGCGGGTAATGTGAAGTTCACGGTCAATGCCGACGATGACGCGACTGTCAGGTTTGATGTCGAACCATCCGCTGTCGACGCTCACCTCTCTTTTCTCGTGGAGTGGAATGTGGAGGGAGAAGAGATCATTACTCCGGATGTCGAGATAATTATCGACGGTGAGATCGCTATCCCGGACAACCAGGGAGGTGCGGCCCCATGGGCATGGTTTTCCGTTCCTGTAGCCGGCGGTTCGCATGAAGCAGAAATAGTCGTCGTTCCCGGGGAAGGAGCATCCGCCTGGGACGGAAAGATATCGGCGTGGCTGGTAGCCGGAAGCAAGACGGAAGCGGTGCCGGTGACTTTCAGGATGAAAGATGAAATTGTCGACCGCCCGATGCCTGTTGGACCCTGGCAGACTGGTGTTCAGAGAGTAAATATCCTTCTCGGTAGTAACGGCGATGCGAGGTGACAGGTCTATGATACGCACTGGATTAATGGTCCTGGTGATTCTGCTTATGGGTGCAGTTCTCGCTTTCTCGAGTGGAGACGTTTCGGCGGGCCGAAATGATGAGATCAGCATCATCCCGAAACCTGTCTCAGTGACCCGGACCCGCGGGGAGTTTGTTCTTCACAGCGGGACACGGATCGTCGCGGCAGGCGGCAATGAGGAACTGGCGCATATTGCCCGCAGGCTCGCTTTCGATCTCCGCCACCTGACCGGATACGAGTTCTCTGTCGCGAGTGAGATAAGTCCGGATGAATCAGGCAGCGTCATCCTGCTCTCCCTGTCAGAATCTGAAGATATCGGGCGGGAAAGCTACACTCTGAACGTCAGGAAGCATTCTATCGAGATTATCGGCGGCGACCCAGCCGGCGTCTTCTACGGTATCCAGACCCTGCGCCAACTCATGCCGGTATCAACTGGTGACGGGGACATTACCGTTCCCTGCGTGCGGATAAAGGACAGGCCGAGGTTCACATGGCGCGGCGCACATCTCGACGTCTGCCGTCATTTCTTCCCCGTCAGGTTCGTCAAGAAGTACATCGATATCCTCGCGATGCACAAGATCAACACATTCCACTGGCACCTGACAGAGGACCAGGGCTGGCGGATCGAGATAAAGAAGTATCCCCGGCTGACCGAGATCAGCTCGAAGAGGGCCGAGACGATGGGCGACGGAAAGCCGTACGGCGGATACTACAAACAGCATGAGATTGCGGAGATCGTCAGGTACGCTGCCGAGCGTTACATTACGGTCGTACCCGAGATCGAGATGCCAGGCCATTCAGTGGCTGTGCTTGCCGCCTTCCCCGAGCTCTCATGCACGGGCGGACCCTTTGAAGTGATGACGAGGTGGGGCGTCCACAGGGATGTCTACTGTGCCGGCAACGATGAAGTATTCGCATTCATCGAGGACGTCCTCGATGAGGTGCTGGAGCTCTTCCCCTCGACGTTCATCCATATCGGAGGGGATGAGTGTCCCAAGGAGCGCTGGGAGAAGTGCCCGAAGTGCCAGGCGAGGATCAGCGACGAAGGGCTCGCCGATGAGCATGAACTGCAGAGCTGGTTTATCAGGCGTATCGAGAAGTACCTCCTCGCCGCCGACCGCAGGCTGATAGGCTGGGACGAGATCCTCGAGGGAGGGCTCGCTCCGAACGCGACTGTGATGTCCTGGCGAGGGACCGAAGGCGGTATCGCTGCGGCAAAGGCTGGGCACGATGTCGTGATGTCACCGACTTCGTACTGCTACCTCGACTACTACCAGGCGAAATACAATGAGCCAAAGGCGATCGGGGGGTTCCTTCCGATCGAGAAGGTGTACTCGTTCGATCCGGTTCCCGCTGCGCTTTCAGATAAAGAGGCGGAGCATATCCTCGGCGCCCAGGTCAACGTCTGGACAGAATATATAGCCACCACCGATCATGTGGAGTACATGCTGCTGCCGAGGCTCTGCGCGCTCAGCGAGCTCGTATGGACGCCGCAGGAGAAACGCAGCTTTGATGATTTCAATGACAGGCTGGCCGCTCACTACGAGAGGCTCGACGAAATGGGCATCAACTTCAGGCTGCCGCCCCCTTCAGGCCTTGGCGGCACGCGGGAGATATCGTCACCAGTGATCGTTCGACTCGGCATCCCCTTTTCCGGCGCTGTCGTAACATATACTCTCGATGGTGCCGAGCCGGGGATCGATTCGGCTCGTTACGAGGAGCCGATCCGGGTAACTGGCGGATGTATCCTGAAGGCGAAGTCGTTTCTCAGGTCCGGCCGGGGCAGCCTTACTGCGCAGACAGTATTCATCATGAAGCGGTGATTCCTGATAGGGAACAGGAGGATAGATGCTCGGGACGACAGACTGGCTCATTGTCGCAGCTTTCTTCACCGTCACACTCGGAATAGGAATCGCGGCAGCGCGAAGGGCCGGTTCGAGCTCGGTTGAATTCTTCCTGTCGGGACGCAACATACCGTGGTGGCTGCTCGGCGTCTCGATGGTCGCTACGACATTCTCCGCAGACACGCCAAATCTCGTCACCGACATCGTCAGGCAGAACGGAGTAGCGGGCAACTGGGTCTGGTGGGCCTTCCTGCTGACCGGGATGCTCACTGTCTTCGTCTACGCGCGCCTCTGGCGGCGCTCGAAGGTCCTGACCGACCTCGAGTTCTACGAGATAAGGTACAGCGGCCGCGGCGCGGCCTTTCTCAGGGGATTCCGCGCGCTTTATCTCGGGATATTCTTCAATGTCCTCATCATGGCGGCGGTCAGCATGGCGATGATCAAGATCGCTGGCGTACTTCTCGACCTTTCGCCGACAAAGACACTGATCATCGCTTCGATAGTCACGGTAGCATACAGTGCGGCGGGCGGCCTGAGAGCCGTAGTGCTGACAGATTTCCTGCAGTTCGGCCTCGCGATGGCCGGCGCGGTCGGAGCGGCCATTGTCGCGTTGCGCATGCCGCAGGTCGGGGGGCTCTCGAAGCTGCTCGATAATCCTCTCCTTGCAGGAAAGACATCCTTCCTTCCCGACTTCTCCGACAGCTCGATGGTTATCTCTCTGCTGGTGATACCGCTCGCTGTGCAGTGGTGGAGCGTCTGGTATCCCGGGTCCGAGCCTGGCGGAGGCGGATATATCGCGCAGCGGATGCTCTCGGCGCGCACCGAAAAAGGAGCGGTAAAGGCAACGCTCCTCTTCAACATCGCGCACTATGCCCTGAGACCGTGGCCATGGATAATCGTCGCGCTCTGTTCAATCGTTGTCTTCCCCGATCTTGCATCTCTTCGTTCAGCCTTTCCAAATATCGATCCCGGTGTGGTGAGAAATGACCTCGCGTACCCCGCGATGCTCTCCTACCTGCCGGTCGGGCTCCTCGGACTCGTAGTCGCGTCGCTGATTGCTGCATTCATGTCGACGATATCGTCCCATTTAAACTGGGGTTCGTCATACATCGTCAACGACTTCTACCATCGTTTCATCGATCCGGGTGCGGGGGAGAAGCGGCTCGTGCTGGTCGGAAGGATGTCTACAGTCATACTGATGCTGCTCGCAGGCATCCTCGCGCTTCTTCTCAGCAACGCTCTCCAGGCATTCAACATCCTGCTCCAGATAGGGGCGGGCACCGGTCTCCTATTCATCATGCGATGGTTCTGGTGGAGGATCAATCCCTGGAGCGAGATCGCAGCGATGGCTGTTTCTTTTGTAATAGCGCTCTACTTTCAGCTCGTGCATCCGCACACCGGGTTGCCCGAGTTGTCGACGCACCTGATGCTCATAATGGGCGTCGGGATAACGACTGTCGCGTGGGTAGCGGTCACTTTCCTCACACAGCCATCAGATGAAAAGACGCTGATCTCGTTCTGCAGGCTCGTAAGGCCGGGCGGGCCGGGCTGGCGGAAGCTGGAGGAAAAGGCAGCAGCCGAAACGGGAGCGGATGATCTGAGCGACGGGGCCTGGGAGGTTCCCGCAGGGATCCTGCGAATGGTACTCGGCTGTTTTGCTATCTACGGGGCCCTCTTTGCGACGGGATTCTGGATATACGGGAATACCGTTCCAGCTGTGATCCTGACCGTGGTCACTGTTACGTCGGCGGTCGCTCTGGCGAAGGTGCATTCGTCCGTCAGGTGATCAGTCTCCTGAAGTTTCTTCCACCGCTTTAAACACCCTCAGCAGATTCTCGCCGAGGATCTTTTTGATCTCCTTCTCGGAGTAGCCGCGCTTGAGCAGGTTGTATGTGATCAGCGGATAGCCTGTGGCGTCCTCGAGCCCTTTGGGCCAGGCGCCCGCTCCATCGTAATCCGAGCCGAGGCCGACGTGGTCTATCCCCGCTACCTCAACGACATGGTCGATGTGGTCGATCAGGACGCTGATATCAGCCGGTTCGGGCTGGCTTGCGATCCAGAGTGGCCTGGCTCTTTTCCAGTACTCTTCCCTGTTGCCCGCTGTCTCCTTGCGGATCTTCTCGAACTCGGGTTCGAGTTTCTCGCGGGCCTCAGCCGACTTCTTCGCGAACTCGTCCGATATGAATCCCGAGTAGAATACTATCTGGATGACGCCGTTGTTTTCGGCGAGAGCTTTCAGCATATCGTCAGTCAGGTCGCGCGGGACATCGCAGAGGGCGCGGCAGCCAGAGTGAGACGCGATTACCGGAGCTTTCGAGTGCTCGATCACATCGTAGAAGGTCTCGTCCGATGAGTGCGAGAGATCGACCATCATGCCGAGCCTGTTCATCTCGGCGACCATCTCGATGCCGAAAGGACTGAGGCCGCCCCATTCGGGCTTGTCTGTCGATGAGTCGCATATCGGATTGTTCTCGTTATGTGTCAGGGTGACGTAGCGCACCCCGAGGCGGTAGTAGGTGCGCAGAAGCGCGAGGTCCTCCTCGACCGGCCCGCCGTTCTCCATCCCGATAAGCATCGCCCGTTTGCCTGTCTTGTGTATCCGCCTGATGTCATCGGTCGACACGGCCAGTTCAGCAAGGTCGGGACATGATTCTATCTGACGGTGGATCACGTCGAGTATCGCGAACGCCTGTCTCGAAGGATCGTCATAATCGCTGCCGTTTCCGACGAAGACTGCGAGGAATACCGCGTCGAGGCCGCCCTCTTTCATCCTCGGGAGGTCGACTTCACCCTTGTCGTTGCGCACGCAGATGTCGAGGCCGCGTCTCATGTTGAGCGGCGTGTCGACATGCGTGTCTATCACGATCGCTTTGTCGTGGATCTTCAGGGCCTTCTTCATCAGCTTCTC
>CAYWGA010000030.1:0-32297 GCA_964457905.1 uncultured bacterium
GTCTGTATGGATCCGAAATGATAGCCGGTCGGGAGGAGATCATGACGTGCCGGAGGCGTTCTGTCCATCTCAGCATGGCCGCCCCTGTACAGGGGCTTCATTTCTCCGAGTTCCGCGTCTCTCACTACCTGTGCCCAGATACTTTCCGCTTCACCAGTCACTACGGTGTCTACTTTTTCCAAAGCTTCCTCATGTCGCATCGTGGCGTGTATCCCGCCCATCACAACAGGCACTCCCCTGTCATGAAAAGACGCGGCCAGCGCATATGCGCGGGGCGCTTGAGATGTGAACGCTGTGATCCCTACCAGGTCCGGACGAGGCATATCAGAATACTCAGGAACACCCGTATTCTCATCCACGACAGTAATTTCCCACTCAGCCGGGGTAAGTCCTGCCAGCACGAGCAACCCAAGTGGTTTCCAGACGCGATACTTGTTCCAGTAATTCGTTGTATTGTTTACATTCACCAACGGATTTCGTGGATTAATAAGAAGCAGTCGCATTTTCTCTCCCTGTATATTTCTAAGGATCATCAAACTTCAGCCGCCATGTGCAGCATCAGGACGATCCGGTTTCTTTCACTCAACGAACCACAGCTTCAAGGCCAGATGCTGTTTCCCCCGCACCTTCTGAGATACTGAGATCGATCATGGCCCGTTCGATCACACCGGACATAGCCTCCTTGACGACCGGCCAGGCAATCTGTCCCAGATCACGCGACGGGGTCCGTGTATAATCGCCCAGGATACAGCCGATTACTGCCTCTCCATGCCTTGTCACTGAATCGAAAGTGGATTATGACCCTGCACAGATACGGGAGACGCAGATCCTCTTACATTCTGCACTTATAAATCCTCCCAGTCAAGTCCAACCATGCTTCTAAAATATTGAGCAGACGCATCATTGATGTGTTACACTCCCCCCGAAAGGGTATTTATGGCTAAGAATTACATGTTCCTGTACGGCAGGAACTCAATACATGAACGGATAGAGACTGATCCCGGGTCGATAAGAACGGTCTACCTGAGAGAAGGTCTCTCTCTACCTGCCATCGAGAAAGGTATCGCGAGGAACAAGATCCAGTTTGAACGGTTGTCAGCTTCCGAGCTCGACAAGATGCGGCCCCAGAAGGACCTTCAGGGAATAGTCGCTAAAGTCGGACTGTATGAATACACACCCCCTGATCAACTCCTGAATGACGCCCTCGAGGGTGGTCGCACCGTGATCTTCCTCGACCGTGTGCATGATCCTCACAACCTCGGAGTGATAATCAGGCTGACGGCCTGTTTCGGAGGATTCTCCCTGATAATTCCCAGCCGTGAGGCATGCCAGGTGAACGAGACCGTTCTCCATGTCGCTTCGGGTGGTGAGAACTACGTTCCTATATCAAGTGTTAACAACCTCGCTCCTGTCATAGACGACGCCAAGAAACTCGGATTCTGGATCGCGGGAGCGGTAGTCGACGAAAACGCCGAGGATATTACCGAGTTGGCCCTCCTCTTCCCCCTCGGACTGGTTCTCGGTTCAGAGGGCGGCGGGATACGAAAGGGTCTTCAGAAGCGCCTCGATATCAGAGCCTTCATTCCCATGCGCGGCGCTCCGCTGTCATTCAATGTCAGCATGGCGACCGGGATATTCTGCCACGAGATAACCAGACGGAAACAATAGCCGGGAGTATCGATGACCGAGAAAAATATTATGGAATTTATTTTTGAGGCGGGTCTTCTCAAGCGTGTCCCCCGTTCCGGATGGTCGGTACTCGGGATATCGGATCCTGAAAGTGTCGCGGACCACAGCTTCAGATGCGCAGTCATCGGCTACCTTCTCGCGCACATGGAGAAGGTGTCCGTCTACAGAACCCTTCTCATGACCCTTTTCGGTGATATTCACGAAGCGCGCATCACCGATCTGCACAAGATGGCGCAGAAGTACATAGAAGCAGAACCTGCCGAAGACGCCTCTTTCGAGGAGCAGGTCGCGCCGCTGCCTGGAGAGATCAGCCAGGAACTACTCGACGTGCGGGAGGAATACAGGGGTCAGGAGTCCCAGGAAAGCATAGTCGCCAGGGACAGCGACATACTCGAGTGCCTCATCCAGGCAAAGGAGTACCATGAGCACGGCCATAAGAGTGCCTCTTTATTCATGGAGAAAGCTCCTGAACACCTGAAGACAGGTAGCGCGAAGAAATTATGGCAGCTTGCTCTTACGATGGATGTAAACGAGTGGTGGTCCCGTATCGGCACGTTCACGAGATAGCTACTCCGGGGCATCATTGCTTCTCATGTCAATCCCCTGACGGGAATATCTATAGTCAATCGATATACACAAACTTCGGAGGGTCAAAACCGTTGAATCGCGTAGATTCCGAATAGGTGTAGGCACCCATACTTCCAGCGATAAGAAGGTCATCCAGATGCATCTCGGGAAGTTCTACCTCACATACTTCCCCTTTCGCATCTCTCGAGAATATATCAATAGAGTCACAGGTAGGCCCCGCCAGAACATATTTCGTCATGCTGCCGGATGTGTTCGTCCTCATAGGGAACTTCATCTTGTAGAGCAGCACTTCAAGGAAACTTCCGTAGACACCGTCGTCGAAATACAACCATTTCCTGCTATCTCGCACCGATTCTGAGATCACCTTGGTGACCAGGATCACTGCATCGCCCACTATGCTCCTGCCTGGCTCTGCGACCAGCATCACTTCGTCGCCGAAGAGTTTTCTGTAATGGGCTACAATCACCTTGCACATACTTTCCAGGTCGATATTCTCATCAATATACCTGACCGGAAAGCCTCCGCCGATGTCTATCATCTCAAGGTCCAGACCTTCCTCTCTGGAGCGATCGAAGATTAACTTTGTTGAGTCCAGTGCTTCTACATACCGATGAACATCGAGACATTGGCTGCCAACATGGAAACTTATCCCTCTTGGTCTCAATCCATGGTCACGTGCCGCTAGCAGGAGAGGAACAGCCTCTTCGATCCTTGCTCCGAACTTCTTGCTGAGATGCGCGACACTCCCCTTGTTGGAAACAGCGAGTCTGAGATGCACGTTCGAACCGGGAGCGTGCCTGCCGATCTGTGTGATCTCAGACAGGTTGTCGTATGTAAAGTCATCCAGCCCTATGCTGTACGCATATGCGATATGTTTGGGATCTTTAACCGTATCGGCAAAAATCAGGTCTTCCTTCGCGTTGGCTCCTGCCTTGATAGCACCGAGTATCTCGCCTTTTGAAGCGACATCAAAACCAGCGCCTATTCCCGACAATGTCTCCAGGATAACCTCATGCGGATTCGCCTTCATCGCATAGAAAAGATTCACGGCGGGCAGGGCATTGTCGAGAAGTCGGTAATTTTCTATGAGTTTCGTTTTACTGACTATGTAGATGGGCGTTCCGTGCTGCTCGACCAGCTGCTCGATGTTTTCTAACAGAAGATCATACGGATTCACTTCAACACCTCGATCTTCGAAGCCTGAATGATTTAACAGATTGTCGTATTGTCTAAATCGCAGTGAACTATGAGATCGGATAATTGTCAAGGAATCGTCACAACAGGCACTTCGGGGCATAAAATGGCGCCCCCAACGGGATTCGAACCCGTGTTGCCGCCGTGAAAGGGCAGTGTCCTAACCTGGCTAGACGATGGGGACGCAAAAATGCGTGAAGATATAAATTTCTGACTAGGGGAATCTAGCAACGAGAAGCGCCCAAGTCAAATGAAAAAAGGGGAGTTAATCGTCGAACAGCGACATCTGCCCGTCAGCCCCTTTCTTGGGCTTCGCTGTATCGCCAGGGGCGCGGAAGAACTCGCCTGCCCGCGCGTGTTCATCATAGAAGGCAAGCACTTCTTCCCTTGCCTCCGTCCTTCCCCTTCCAAATGAATCAAAAAGACCGCATTCGGCCATATTTACAGCAGTTTCCATAGCGAGCTTTCCGCTCAGTCTGCCCAGGAATCCTTCAAGGGACTGATACGGTCCGCTGGCTCTCTCCTCCAGTACCGTATCAACCTCCTCGATCGTCATATCGCAGGCTTCGGACATCGGGGCACGGATCGCTTCGTTTTCGGCGATAAATCCGCGTCCGCTGAAATTGACGTCGGGAGAAAAGACATGCGGTCCCTTCCGGTCAAGATAATCGAGATACCTCTTCTTCCTGTCCCTAACATCCTCCGATGAATCGAGCAGGGCGGCGAAGTACTCCACAGGATGATGCGCCTTCAGGAAGGCGGATCTGTAGCTGATATATGCCTGGGTGCAGCTGAAGGCCTTGTCAAATGTGAATCCCATATTATGCAGTAGGTAATCGAATATCTTCTGGGCATCCTCCTCATCGATTTCGTTCTCCATTGCCCCGCGTATAAAGGTCAGTCTGGCCGATTGCAGATCGGCAGTCTTCCTCGCACTGAGCGCCCTCTCGATAAATACCGCATCCTGCCCGGTGATCCCGGCCGAGACCATGAGGATCTCCCTGACCTGCTCCCTGTACAGGAGAAGCCCCCTGGTCATCTCGAGCGGACCGGCGATAGAATGATGCGGCAGGTAGACATTTCCCTTCTTGTCCAGGTTCTCGACATACTTCTGCCACAACCGCCCCTCGAGGGGTGCCGGCCTGTAAAGAGATATCACGTTGACCAGATCGTCAAAGCCATCCGGCTTTATGGTCGTCAGCAGGTCGCGTATCCCCCTGCTCTCCAGCAGATAGACACCAGTAGTGTTTCCTTCGGATATCATCTCGAAGGTACTGCCGTCATTAAGATCCCGGGGCTGCCATTCCTCCTGTTTATCGTGATTTCTTTCTGCATCAGGATCCCTGACCCTGGCAACAGTGTCAGCGAGCGCCGAGAGGAAATGGGACTGCTGGACCACCAGCATCCATCCTCCATGCGCCGCTACGGCCTCAGTCTCCAGCATGAGAAATTCATCGCCCCCGTCACCCTTTACTGATGAAACCTTCCTGTCAGCTTCCGGCGGAAGCACTACGATCCTCGATGTATTGTGAATAAAATGCGAGACGTGGCCGTGTAGAGCCGCCGCTGAATGCAGGACCTTCCGCACCTTTGTGTCGGCATTGTACAGGTGGGCAAGGCTCTCTGAACTCTCAAGGATATCAGCAAGTCCTCCTCGTTTTCTCGCGGAACCGAGTGCATGCATCAGCTCACCGGAAAGAGTTTCTCCGATCTCGAGTTTTTCGCTGAGTTCCTTAACCAGTGTTGAAAACGATGAATCTTCTCTCTGCAGCTGGAAACAGAAACGGTACCCGGGAAGAAGCTCTTCGAGGATGCGCATGAACCTGTCGCGGGGACCTCTGGACCGGAGCAGTTCGATGACCGGCGGAACACCCGGCGCAGGCGCTCCGAATGATTCGAATACCATTCCATGCTCCGCCGGATTCAAAGGCACTATTCCGAGCAGGTACGCGACTACACTTTCGCACAGGTCGCTCCCCACTATCTCGATCCATTCACCTCCGCGTCTGCATCTCCGGAACAGTTTCTCAAGAAAGAGCAGAAAGCCTGATACTTCTTCTATGGAAGCACGCTCCAGTTCATTCATCATCCTGTTTTTCAGGTCCAAAGAAGTACCGTCTCCATCCGCATGGAAATCGAGATCAAAGCGCCTGTTGCACTTCTCGGAGAGGGTCACATCCCCGCCGCTGTCACCGATGAAGGAAATAGTCGTCCCTTCTATGAGATCAACACGGCACCTTTCGGCGATCTCTCCCGATCTCTCGAGCGCGTCCTCGATAAAGTAGAAATACGGCTCGAGCTCCTTCCTGCTCTTGAGGAAATACTCGGAAAATGTCCCTGGGGTCTCTTCCCTTCTCCTGTCCTCGGCCAGTATGCGCAGGACCTCATAATAGCCTGAGTCCTCTTTTTTTATGTACCTGTCATTGTTCGTCACTACCATGGGTATATTGAGCTTTTTCGACAGGAGAACTGTCTTGTCCAGGACCAGCTGTTCATGCTCGTCGTTATGGGTCATCACTTCGAGAAAGAGGTTATCTCTCCCGTATATCTCGAGCAGCCTCTCCGCCGCCTCCCTCTCCATAGCGAGGTTTCCGTGCAGTACCGCCTGATTGACCTCACCACGAATGCATCCGGACAGGGCGATAATACCATCGTGATGAAGGAAAAGCTCCTCTACCGTCACATGCGGGGGACCATCCTTTTCGTAATGCAGGCTGATGAGTCTTGTAAGATTGGTGTATCCCGCATTGTTTTCAGCGAGCAGGGTCAGGTGAAACAGCCCGTCATGTCCTGTCAGGGAGAGATGCTGTATTTCGGCCCCGAGGACCGGCTTTATCCCCCTGGCAAGCGCCTCCTTGCATAACTCGAAGTGCCCGTAGGTGTTCCACTGATCGGTAAGAGCGACCGCCGGCATACCGAGAAACGCAGCACGCTCCACTATCTCGATCGTCGTCATCATCCCGGTTCCGGGGCTGTTTTTGCTGTGTACGTGAAGAGGGATATACGCCAAGTATGCCTCCAGGCGATTTTCCAATATTCAGGTTCGTGTTGTCCCTGATTCGATTTTGATTGACCGGAACCCTCTAATCAATATAAAAATTAGGCAGGTAACGACTCTGCTCCAATATTATGACAACCTGGAAGTGTCATTATACATTTACATCCGGAACTATTCGGAACCGGGGGATGATCATGGCTGACGATAACAACAAGATGAACAAGCTCGAGGTCGCGAATGAGCAGTTGAAAAACGCGGTCGAGGAGCTGTCAATAATCAACGACATCTCCACCGCCATCAACTCTACGCTGTCCCTCGAAAAGATCATCGAACTGATCGTCCAGAAATGCATCAAGCATATGAAAGTAGAGCAGGGCACCGTCACACTCCTCGAGGCCGGCGGACAGAACGACCAGTTCAAGACGATCATGCGGCAGGCGGACCAGAGCAGCGGCTATATGCCTTTCCACCTTGACACCCAGCTTACCGGCTGGATGCTAAAGAACCAGAAACCGCTCATAATAGACGACCTCGACAGCGATGATCGTTTCAGGACCCTTGAATCGGAAGAGAACCCGATCAAGACCCTCCTCAGCGTCCCGCTCATTCTCAAGGGTCGTATACTCGGATCTCTGAATGTCTTCAACAAGCGCGGCGGCACTTCTTTCTCCGAGACCGACAAGCGCCTCCTCTGCATCATTTCGACACAGTCCGCACATGTCATCGAGAACGCAAGACTGTACGAAGAGGAACAGTCCCTGATGCTGATGCAGGAAGAGATGAAAATCGCATACAATATCCAGATGGGGCTTCTCCCCAAGGGCGCGCCTATGATCGCCGGATACGACATAGCAGGAAAAAGCATTCCGGCAAAATCTGTCGGCGGAGATTATTTTGACCTGATACGCCTCGGGGACGGAAGGCTCTTCTTCTGCCTTGGAGATATCTCAGGTAAAGGTATGCCTGCGGCACTGCTTATGTCGAACATGCTTGCGACGCTTCGCGGCCAGAATCTGGAGCTTACAAGCCCCGGATCGATCCTGAACCACTCAAATGAGCACATGTTCAGAAATACCGACCCTGAACGCTTCTCCACTCTCTTCCTTGGAGTTCTTGACCCTGGCAATTCCGAACTTATCTACAGTAATGCGGGGCACAACCTCCCCTTCATCGTCAGAGCCTCAGGAGCGGTTGAACGGCTTGAAACCGGCAACCTCGTCCTGGGAGCGATCGAGGACGTGACCTATACGGAAGACACGGTCAGTCTGGATGACGGGGATACCCTTCTCATCTTCTCCGACGGGATCAGCGAGGCGATTAATCCCGAGGAGGAGGAATTCGGCGAAGATCCCCTTCCCGGAATCGTAACTGCGAATAAAGACGCCTCTGCGATGAACCTCATTGACACCGTCATCTCCGACGTAGTCAGTCATGCCGGCAGAGCCCCGCAGAGGGACGACATGACGATGGTCGTTATCAGGCGCACCGGCGCTTAACGCGCATTCCCTTGAAAATGACCTAGTTTTGCGGTATGATATTTCGAGCGGCAACATAATAAAACGACTCCGGATAATTTAACCCGAACCCTGATTCGTGAGATCATGATCGGCGAAACCGTCTTTCATTACAGGATCCTCGACAAGATCGGCGAGGGCGGAATGGGCGTGGTCTACCGGGCGGAGGATATAAACCTCCGCAGAACCGTCGCTTTGAAGTTCCTCTCCCCTTCTACCGTCTTCGGTGGTTCCACGCGCGAGCGGATCATGAAAGAAGCGCGGGCAGCAGCCTCTCTCGACCACCAGAACATCTGTGCTATCCATGAAGTCGAAGAGTTCGATGAGCAGCTCTTCATTGTCATGGCATACTGCAAGGGAAGAACCCTCGGCACACTGATCAGGGACGAGAAACCCGGCCTCAGAGAATCACTCGATATCCTCATTCAGATCGCGGACGGTCTAGGCGCCGCGCATGAAGCGGGAATAATCCATCGTGACATAAAACCGGCGAATGTGATCGTTTCCGACAAGGGTAAAGTGAAGATAATGGACTTCGGACTTGCCAAGCAGTCTGGAGCGGAAACAAAAAGCATGACGATGGCCGGCGCTGGAACACTGGCCTATATGTCTCCTGAGCAGGTCCGGGGAAATCATGTCGATCCGCGCTCGGATATCTGGTCACTCGGCGTACTGATGTACCAGATGCTCACGGGCCGGAGACCTTTTGAAGGGGATTATGACGCATCCGTCCTGTACAGCATTGTAAATGACAAACATATTCCCGCAGCCGAAGCCTTTCCCGACCTGCCCCCTGAGATAGGCGCCATAATCGAACGTACCCTCGAGAAATCACCGGATGACAGATACGAATCGATGGAACAGTTACGGAACGACCTTGTCGGAGTACGGAATATTCTATTCGGAGAGCCTGACGATACCACAACCGGGAAAACGTTCTTTGCGGGAGCCAGCCACATCTTCGGCTGGAAACTTACATCTATCCTGGCCGTTTCAGTATCAGTAGTGCTGATCATCCTGATGATCCGGTACATCCTCATTGAAAAAGATTCTTCTGATCCGGATTCAAGGATTACATCAACAACCGTAGATGAAAGATCCCCTGGTCCCGCGGAACTAGAGAAGGCCGAGGTTCTTTATACCCAGGGTACTGAACTCTACTCTTCCGGCAACCAGACCAAAGGGATACCCTTCATCGAACATGCCCTGGAAATAAATCCGGATCATTTCGAAGCACTCAAGACACTTGCGGTCTACTACGACTGGGGAGGTGACTATGAGAGAGCCGCGGGGTATATCGAACGGGCAAAACGCATCGCTAAAAAAAGGAATGAACTGGATGATTACACAACATGTGCCGTCACAGAAGCAATGGTTCTCCACAACTGGGATCTGGCAATAAAACTGTACGGTGATTACCTCCAGGTTAATCCCGATTCAGCCAGAACGCATATCCAGATCGGTTACATCCTCTCCAGGTATAAAGGCGACAACAAAGGAGCTCTCGAGCAATACAGCCTCTTTTTCAAACTGGATCCGGAAAATAAAAGCAGGATGAATGCACTCGCCCATAATTACACTGGAACGGCCTGGCTCTACTCCGGAGAATTCGAGAAAGCAATAGCGGCATTCACTAGATACAGCGAGCTCCTCCCGGAGACTCCCGATCCGGTCTCAAGTCTGGCCGGGGCTTACCTGTTCGCCGGCAACTATGATGAAGCATACAGGCTGTACACATCCCTCCTTCATCTCGATGCCCCCCCGTTTACAGTGTATGAGGGTATCGGAAAAATATGCAGCGAGACCGGACGCCTCCGCGAATCCAATGAACAATTTCAACGTTACCTGGGCTCGGTGACCTTCAGGGGGCAGAAGGTCAACGGACACCTCAACGTAGCGAGAAATTATCTTATCCAGAAGGACATGGTCTCTTTCGACAGAATAATGAATGAGATCGATGTTATTGATCCTGAAGCCGCCCGGGCCTGCTGGCTGAGAGGTGTGCGATACATAACTCTCGAAAATGATATCAAGAGAGCCCGCGCTGAATTCAGCCGTCTCACCGCACTGATGGAGAAACCTTTCGTCTTTGAAGAGACATCGCGGCATGAACATCTCCGGGGCCTTATCCTTTTCGCGGAAGGCAGGATGATCGGAGCTCTTGAGGCCCTTAAGAAAGCGGCCCGGAAATCGCCACGTGATTTCTTCTTCTTCGGCCGGGAACACGCAAGGGTCCTGCTCGAATCGGGGATGACGAATGAGGCTCTTGCAGAATGTCGTAAACTTGAGAAGTTTAATTCAAATGAACCGTGGCTATTGATGATAATGTGCAGGGCATATTCATTGACTGGAGATATTTTCTCAGCGAAGGAGTACTATGAAAGAACACTCGAGGTCCTCGCCGATGCCGATGAGGACTTTGTACCCTTGATAGAGTTCGAAAAAGAGTTCGAGGATTTGAAGAGTATCTAAGTTCACCCCGGAAGTGTTTACAAGATTGGTTCGACGACTTCCCTCTGATTCCGCCTGGTGATTGATCCAGGGTGTATTGCAAAGGAGATGTCTTGAAGAGAAGATTTTTACCGCTGCTGATAATACTCGCAAGTGTCTCACTGTTTACTTTCTGCGGAGAGGATCCTGCTGATCCTGGCGATGCTGAGGACGATCCCGGTTCCCCTTATAGCGGTCTGTTCCAGATAAGAAGTGAACTAGTGACCAACAACTGCGCTATACCGGTTCCTCCTAACGCTATCACGACGATCGTTATCGAAGGGGATTCGATGATGTTCGGTGGTTTCCCAGGTGACTGGGACGAAGCGACACTCACGGGGACGGGAGATACGCCCGAGTATACTGTACCGGTCGATCCGCCGACCTGTTATTCGTATTACACTGTCATCTACGAGATCACATTCGTCAACCCCGACAGTTTCAGCGGGACGTACGGGTCAGATTTCAGAAAGGATCCGGGCTGTATCAACCCGGACCCTTGTGCATTTCGCTATAATATAACCGGTTGGCGATGACGGTCGCCTTACGGTGACGGCATGGAATCGGCATCGCCCAGCAACAGCGCGTTAAACAATAGTTTGTAGGTCCCCGGGGTACCCGCCCGGAACTGGGGATTAAAGCCGAACAGCACGAGCTGTCCGTCTCCCTTCCTAAGCCAGATTATTGCGTTCCGGTTGCTGATCGACTTCTCTTTTTCAATATAGCCACTGAGAAGAATGTCCTTCTCAGGGAACTTTCCAATCACCCTGCGGTCCATATCGAATCGCGGCACCGAGGTCCTGAATGCCGTTCCGCTTCTGAACATGGCACCAGTCTCTTCGAGCATACCCCACGTGAGAGGATGACCGGTGAGAAGCTTCACCCTGAGCATCGCGCCAGGGGCGTAGAAGCCCTTCTTCTGCAGTTGTTCGGACAGGTTCGTGAAGGGCAGATTGAACTCTTCCTTTTCATCCTTTCCCTTCACGATACTGAGGGTCCCCGCAAACAGGTCAGTCGATCTGCCCCAGGCAACGATCAACCCACCCTTGTCGAGGTAGTCCATCAGCTTCTCCATACCCTTCTTCCCCATCCCTTTCGCGTACTCAGGAGGATAGCTGCTCGAATAGTACTCTCCCCTGCGCTTCCACTTCCCGCTCATCAGCAGGTCCTTGTTGTTATTGGGGAAGAGTATTACATCGTACTTTTTCGCGAGGTCCGAATCCTCGAATTCATCGGGCCTGAGGACATCGAACGGGATATTGTATGAATCGAAGATGAATCTCGTCCACCCGGCATCCATATCGTGGAACCATGTCTCGACAAGAGCGATCCTGGGCGCCTCGACCTTTATTACGCCCTCAGCGGAAATACCCTTCAGCGGATCGCCTTCAGTGAAAAAGGGTGTAACCGCAAGCGAGGAGACAAGCTCATTGAGTTTCTTGTTTTTCTTTATGCTTTCAGTGATCACAAACGTCCCAGCCTTAAAACTCCGGTCCTCGATCACTGCGGAGTCCTTAAGTCGGTGGACAGCCATCTTTTCACCGAGGGCCGCGAAGACGGCCTTGAAACTCTCATTGTCGCCCGCCGCCAGGACCACGCCGCCGCAATCCTCAGGCAGGTCCGACCTGTAGAACCCTCCGTTCTCGACAGGTGTCAGGGCCGCTTCAAGATCCTTCGAGCGTACCTTCATCTCATATGAATCGATACCGCGGTGTAGGGGCAATGACCAGCTGGTGATGTCATACGGCTTGATGGGTTCTCCATCTGGAGTGTAATGCCTCAGGGGAAATTCCTGCCGCTCGAGGACCTCTTTTGCAAAAGCGCGGTAAGGCTGCGCCATCGCAACAACGATATCGCCCTTCCTGAATTCCCTGTCTCCAGCCTTCACATCTGCGGACAGTCGCGAGACCTGAACCCCGTGCTCGAGGAGAAGATCTACCAGTCCGGCGAGCTCCGAGCGATCGTTCTGCTCGAGGGGCATGACGTAATAGAAAGGAGCCACCGTCCTGCCGCGCTCTACCTCGCGCCTGCAGAGATCGTTTCTGAATGTAAGGATATCTTTCCGGTGCTTCGATGAAGTCTTGATGATCGACTTCGTCGATGAGATCTCGTAATCGATGATATCGGAGAGTCTCCACCAGCCACCCGGCCAGGGCAGCGGCATGTTGATGCTCTTCTTGTACTCTGACAATCCCTTGCCATACACACCGAGCTCGTTCGGTTCGATATATATCGGAGTCGCGTATCTCACGCTCGCCGCTTCTGTAAGGAAGCTGATTACATTCTTCCAGTTGCAGGTACCCGTAGAACCGGGCCAGTATTCGTCAAAGAGATAGTGCTGGGCCACACCCGACTGGCCGGCTTTCGTCATATCCTTGATCATGTTCATGCCGAACAGGCCCATCCAGTTCCATATCCCCGCGTCTATATTCTCGGCTATAGGATCATGGTTGGGAGGCACGAAATAACGAACACCTGTCGAGCCCATCTGATGCTTTTCGACCATGACCTGCGGGTACCAGATGGTACTGTATATCGCAGCTACAACCTTCGTATCGCTCTGGCTCAGGATGACGAAATCACGGTTGTTATCATGTCCCACATATTTATGATAAAGACCCGGCATCGAGGCGCCGTCGTACTTGGTCCCGTGGTATTTCCGGTAGTGCTCTACCGTCATGTCCATCCCGTCGGGATTGTGACACGGGGTTGCCATATAGACTACATCGTCCAGCCACTGCAGAACCTCGGGGTCAGTCGTGGTAGCGAATTCGTATGCGATTATCGGCAGCGCCTGTGACGGCCCGACTTCTCCCGAATGCATCGATAATGTCGCGAGGAAGAAGACCCTGCCTTTTTCTATGAGGGCATCCCTCTCACCGTCAGGAATTGAAGGGTCGAGAGCGAGCCTCTCATTGATCTTTCGCAGCTCTTCCACTCTGGAAATGTTTTCTTCCGCCGATACCAGCAGGACATACATCTTTCTGCCCAGCGGAGACATACCTTCTTCTCTTAAAAGTAGTCGGGGCGAGGCTTCATCGAGCATCTGCAGGTATTCGATCAGCTGCGGGTAGTCGATCAGCTTGCCGTCAGAACCGGGCAGGAAGCCGAAATGCTTCTCCGGTGATATGATCTCCGCTGATGTTCCAGTAGCTATAGCGGCAAGAAGAAGGATGCTTACTGAAATGATTGAACGGGTGAAAGTGGACCTTCTCAATTTTGTCTCCCTTTCCGGCCGCGACATAAAATGATAAACGGCCTGTCAGAGTATGGGGCAGGTTGTCCGACGGACACTATCACATAACGCTATTCCTTTCATCCCAAATTGAAGTACCTGAATTAAATTGACGAAAATTACCCATAGTAGTCATAATCATCCATCGTTGAAAATAACATAGCCGAAAGGACTGGAGGATGAGCGAACCTCTCTGGAGACCTACTGAAGACAGGATCAAAGGGACGAATATGTACCGGTTCATGACGGAGGTCAATGAAAGGTACGGCAGATCATTCGAGAAATACGACGAGCTCTGGCAGTGGTCCGTCGATAACATACCCGAATTGTGGGCCACTCTCTGGGACTTCATGGACATCATCCATTCGAGGAAATACGATTCCGTCCTCGAGGATGGCAACAGGATGCCCGGATCGAAATGGTTCCCCGGAGCCGAACTTAACTTCGCGGAGAATCTCCTGAGGTACAGGGACGATCACCAGGCGATCATTTTCCGGAGCGAGAAGAATGGAACAGTCACCCTCACCTATTCCGAACTGTACGACAGGGTGGCGAGACTTGCCCGCTCGATGCGGGAGATGGGAATAACACGCGGTGACCGCATCGCCGGATTCATGCCGAACATGCCCGAGGCTATCATCGCTATGCTCGCTGCATCGAGCATCGGGGCCCTCTGGTCATCCTGCTCCCCCGACTTCGGAATAAAGGGCGTTCTCGACAGGTTCGGACAGATCGAGCCGAGGATCGTCTTTACGGCCAACGGATACTGGTACAACGGCAAAGCATTCAATTCTATAGAGAGGATATCTGATGTCCTCAAGGAACTTCCCTCGGTCGAGAAAGTAGTAGTCGTCCCTTATACGGAGGCCGCCCCGGACATCTCGGCTGTCCCGAACGCCGTCATGTATGACGATTTTATCTCGGACAAAGAGGGCCTGGAGATCAAATTCGAACAGCTCCCCTTCGAGCATCCCCTCTATATAATGTATTCGTCTGGAACGACCGGGTTGCCGAAATGCATGGTCCAGAGCGCAGGAGGTATCCTTATCCACCACATGAAGGAGCTTGCCCTTCATACAGACGTCAAGAGAGAGGACAGGATCTTCTACTTTTCCACCTGCGGCTGGATGATGTGGAACTGGCTGACCAGTTCTCTATCTCTGGGAGCCACCATCATCCTCTTTGACGGATCGCCTTTTTACCCGAAACCAGACGCACTCTTCAGGCTCGCAGAGGATACAGGCATGACGATCTTCGGAACCAGCGCGAGTTATATCACCGCGCTGGAGAAAGTCGGGCTCAAGCCCCGGGAAGAACACGACCTGTCCCGTTTAAAAGCGATACTCTCGACCGGCTCTCCACTTCATGCCGGTGAGTTCGAATACGTATACCGCCATATCAAGGATGATCTCTGCCTCTCGTCGATATCGGGTGGCACCGATCTCAATGGCTGTTTCGCCGCCGGAAATCCGATGGGAGCTGTCTGGCCGGGTGAACTGCAGTGCAGGTGCCTGGGGATGAACGTCCACGCCTTCGATATCCACGGCAAGCCGGTCCTTGGTGAACAGGGAGAACTCGTGTGCACCTCGCCCTTTCCCTCCATGCCGATCTACTTCTGGAACGATCCTGAAGGAGAGAAGTACCACAGGGCGTATTTCGACGAGTACCCCGGCATATGGCGCCATGGTGATTTCATCGAGATCACGGAGCATAACGGAGTGATCGTCTACGGCCGCTCCGACACAACCCTCAATCCTGGAGGGGTCCGAATCGGAACCGCGGAGATATACAGGCAGACAGCTGCTATAGAGGAGATTGCCGACAGCCTCGTGATCGGTCAGGAATGGAAGGAAGACGTAAGAGTGGTCCTGTTTGTAAAAATGGCTGATGACGAGGAGCTTTCTGATGGTCTGAAGAACAAGATCAAGAAGACTATCAGAAAGAACGCGTCGCCCCGTCACGTACCGAAGAAGATCATACAGGTCGGCGACATCCCATATACGATCAACATGAAAAAAGTAGAACTCGCTGTAAAGAAGATCATCCACGGCAAAGAGGTCAGGAACCAGGACGCGCTCAAGAATCCCGGCGCTCTTAACCTCTACCGGGATCTGCCGGAGCTACAGGAGGATTGATCCCGACTCCAGAGCAGCTATAAAAGCGGGCTGCCGGCCATAAACCGGCAGCCCTTTCCGTACAGGGACGGCATGCTACCTTGAATATACTTTAGTTATTCTTCATAACAGCCTATCAGCCTAGAGATTACAATACGCTGCACTTCCGATGTGCCTTCGCCGATAGTAAGCAGCTTGTAGTCTCTATAGAACCGTTCTATATCGTATTCCCGCATCAGTCCATACCCGCCGAATATCTGAACGGCCTCATTTACGACACTCCCCATCGTCTCGGAGCAGTACAGTTTTGACATGGCCGCTTCCTTGGAGAAAGGAAGCCCGGCATCCTTAAGCCGGCATGCCTTGTAAAGAAGATTGCGCGCCGCTTCGATATTTGTCGCCATATCGGCAAGCTTGAAGGCGTTTGCCTGGAAGGTGCATATCTTCGAACCGAACTGTTCCCTCTCCTTCGAATACTTCAACGCCAGCTCGAACGCTCCCTGTGCCCCGCCCAGTCCCATCGCGGCTATGGCGAGCCTGCCGTTGTCGAGCGTTTCGAGCATCTGATGGAAGCCTTCTCCTCTTTTGCCAAGAAGGTTTTCTTCAGGAACCCTGCAGTTATCGAAATAGAGCTCACCTGTGTCAGAAGCGCGCCACATCATCTTGCCCAGCATCTTCTTTGCCTCGAATCCAGGGGTCCCGTTCGGAACGAGGATACAGGACATTTCCTTCTTTCCATCGGGCCTCTTGCCTGAAACACACTGAACCGTGCAAACGGCGGCGATCTCATTCGTCGAATTCGTTATGAAGATCTTGCTTCCGTTAATTATCCATTCGCCGTCCTTGAGTTCCGCCGATGTCTTGCTTGCCCCGGCATCGGAACCCGCGTCAGCTTCGGTAAGCCCGAACGAAGCAAGGATCTCCCCGCTGCAAAGCCTGGGGAGCCATTCTTTCTTCTGTTCCTCACTGCCGTAGTAATGTATGGGGCCTATCCCGAGTGAATTACCGGCTGCCACTGTAGCGGCGTGGGAACCGTCCACCCTGGCGAGTTCTTCTATCGCGATTATGTAAGAGAGGTAGCCCATATCAGAGCCGCCGTACTGTTCCGGCACGAAAATACCGAACAGGCCTAGCTCTGCCATCTTTCGGGTCAACTCTATGGAGAACTCCTCTTTTTCGTCGAGTTCCTGGGCCTTGGGTCCGATCTCTTTCTCGGCGAACTCCCTTATGCTGTGCCGAAGCACCTTCTGATCTTCGCTCAGTCCGAAATTGATTTCCCTACCTCCATACTGTATCGACTCTGTGAATTCGAATTTTATCTGGAGAAAATCCTATCAAATATGACGCACAATGTCCATCTCATAAAGATTCTATGTCTGGTGATGAAGGGTCAGGACTGGTCCGCGTCTTCCAGAAGAACAGATTTGATCACACAGCCGAGATCTTCCATCGTATAAGGCTTCGCGAGCTTGCCGGAAAAACCGAATTCAGTGTATTCGGTCATCACCGCGTCATTGGCATATCCACTGGAGACCACTGCCTTGACGGCGGGATCTATCCGCTTGAGCCTCGATACAGTCTCCTTGCCTCCCGCGCCGCTGTGTACTGTAAGATCAAGAATGACCACATCGAACGGCCTTCCTTCGTCAGCTGACTGGCAGAAGATCTCTATGGCTTTCGCTCCGCTCTCGACAAGGACCACCGTATAACCTAGCCTGCTGAGCGCCGCTCCGGTGCTGGTCCTCACATCCTCCTCATCGTCCACGAGAAGGATCCTTCCTGTACCTATAAGTCCCTCGATAGAAGTCTCGCCCGACTGGCCTCCCTCCTCTGACAGAGGCGAAGAGCCGTTGCCCGCGATATTCAACAGCTTCCAGGCAAGATCGCGCGCTTTCAGGGTCGCTTTCTCCATTTCCTCAAGGCCTATCAGCGTTCCGCTCCCTGCGGCTGTCTCAAGCTTCATGAGCGACACGTTGTTCAGGATAACTGTGAGCAGGTTGTTGAAATCGTGAGCTATTCCTCCAGCAAGCACTTCGAGTCCATCCCTGACCGCAAGCTCCCCCTCAAGCAGTGCTATCCTGCTGCGGAGCTCCTCGACCTGTCGTTCACTGATCTCTGTTTTATTGCTGGAATCGTCCGTTCCCATATACACCATCTCCCGACTCGTCGGCCGATGATCATTCATTACCTATGTCTGTTGTGCACCCTGTGCAGGTACCGCTTGACCAGGATTCTAGACACAGCCCCACGGTTTGTCAATCTTTGTTGACATAATTTTCTGTGCCGCCTTACCTGTCAGAGCGCATCAATGCAGCCAGGAAGCCAAGCCTCGCTGCATCAGCCAGCATATCGGGATTAATGCGGTATATAGTATCACCCGGCTTGTGATAGTGAAGATGCGGGCCGTTGGAGAACATCGCGGCGCAGGCAGCGCCTTTAAGGAAGAAGGGCGCGTAGTCGGACGACCTCACACCGACGTTCTTGATATCCCATGTTCTGCCGAGAGTGCCCACCGTTTCATCAGCTTGCAGTACCAGATCCTTCAGGCCTTCAGGGTCCACTGTCACTCCGCAGTTTATTCCGTCACCCTCGCCGACCATGTCGAAGTTGAACATCGCATCGATCGACCTGTAGTGGGCAGTCGCGTGCTCGGCGAAACTATACGATCCAAGCAGCCCCATCTCCTCCGCTCCGAACAGCACAAACACAACTGTTCTGGCGGGTCTTTTTCCCAGCATGGAGAATGCTTCAGCTATCCCCATGACCACGGCGCTCCCGCTGGCATTATCCTGCGCTCCGTTAAATACCATTCCCATGTGCCGTCCGCAGTGATCGAGATGGCCGCCGATGATGACACATTCATCTCTCAACTCTGGATCAGAGCCTTCGAGAACCGCTGCGGCGTTGTAACCGATTCCTTCAGGGAAATGTTCTACCTCAGCGCTGAAACTGGCTTTCCAGCCGAGTTCGAACGAATTCGGCCGCTTCTCTTCCCTGAGGCCTTTCTTCAGTCTCGCAGATGTCGTTCCGTGGGATGCGAGAATTGAATCCGCAGTTTCATCGCTGAGCATTCCGCACATGAAAGACTCGATGAGATCGCCGTTCGGATTTGCCATCGGTTCGTCGTATATGTAGAAGAGCCCTGCCGCTCCCATCGAACTGGCGGTCTCCATCCTTTTCCTGTGATGATCGTGTTCATTGTATCCTTCTTCCGACCTGTCTGGAGTACCCCTGAAACAGATCACGAATCTTCCGCTGACATCGATGCCGGCATAATCGTCATATTCAAGTTCAGGAGCGTGGATCCCCCATCCGGCAAAGACGAGTCCGGACTCGACTTCACCGCCGTCTGTATAGAGCATAGGCATAAAATCCTCGAGAACCGTGAGCTCGATCGACTTCCCCTCACTTCCTATAAGCGTCATTGCCGCGCTGTTTACGATCGTGTACGGGCAGGTGAAAGGAACGAGATACCCATCGGCGCCTGCCACCGGCTTAAGGCCCCATTCGGCAAATCTATCCGCTGCCCACTGCGCCGAAGCGGTGTATCCTTCGTGTCCGGTCAACCGTCCTTCATATTTTGGTGAGGCAAGTTCCCTGCAGTATCCATAGACCTTCAATGGATCGATCGAATCGTATCCCCTGCCGGAATGCATTTCTCCGGATGCGGTCCCACACAGGAGAACTGTGATGACAGATGCCGCGATGATGTACTTCAGTCTGTTCAATGCGGTTTCCTTTCGTCGGTTCACTGTTATCGGCGCCTTGAAAGGATTATACACACCTTCCTCCTCAGCCTCAACAGCAGAGCCCTAGCACAAAAAAAGGAGCCATGTTCGACTCCTCATTCTTCATTGATCCGTTTTGTATCCCGACCGCCTTATGGTGCGATCTCATACCTCATAACCGGCCTCGTCTCCGAGCGCCTGGCGACCTCGACGAACCCGGCCCTGCCATACGATCTAGCCAGTCCGTGAAAGGCGTTCGCCAGTCATCAGAGAATCTCCGTCAGATAAAGAGCTGTATCTTTGACTCTGAAGCCTCAGCGATAAAGCTGCCGACACCACCCATTACAACACCATCGATAAAATCGCTCTTATCGATCTCCATGACATTCATACTCATCTCGCATGCAATAAGTTTGATGCCCAGCTCCTGTGCCTGCTCCAGCATCTTGGGAAGTGGCGTCACATTATGGTTCCCCATCATCTTCTTGAACATCCACCGGCCGATGCCGCCGAAGTTGAACTTTGAGGGTCCGATCCTGTCGATCCCGCCCCGGTTCATCATTCCGAGCATCTTTCCGAAGAAGGTCTTGCCGGTAAGGTTACCCTTCTGGATTGCCTTCAGCCCCCAGAATGTAAAAAACATCGTAACTTCCATGTCGAACGCCGCAGCGCCGTTCGCGATGATGAAAGCGCCCATGACCTTGTCCATGTCACCACTCATGATGACCAGACTTACCTTTTCCGGAGTATTGCCTTCAGACATTTCTGCCTCCTTGAATGTGAAATACTTATTTAAGACCCGACATCCACAGTGCCATCGGCCTGTAGACCATATGAGCGAATTTTGTAAACGGGAACGATATGAGCAGGTCGAATACCGCGACGAGGTGCACGGCGAACGAAATGTAGGCCGCCATCGGCATATTGAGATATTTGAACATCACCATGACGTACCCTGTTATGACCGACGCGAGTATCAGGACGAGAAACATCCAGTCGCTGAGGTGAGAATATTTCATCGACTCACCATTTTTTCTAATCCTCTGTATTAGAAACCAGGTCGTCCCCGCGACCGTAAGAGCTCCGAAAACTGTGCCGAAAGCGAAAGGGATCGCCCGGCTTATGTCGAGGATCTTGTAGTCGATCCCCATGACGAGGACGGTCGCTATGAACATTCCCGCGAACCCCCATGAGATCGCCATATGGGCCCAGCGTTTCGTCCGGTCTTTCGAACACAGATCGAACCTCTGCTGGGTAGCCGATTCGGTGAGGGCGAAACCTGCTGCTCTGGCCATATCTTTGAATCCGGTCTTCTCAGCCTTGAAGCCTCTTTTCACTGCCCGGAGCATCACTGATATATTGAGAAGCATCGCCAGCGCGATAAATGCGGTGACACCTATTCCTGCGTCATGTATCGGTTCGAGATGAATGAAAGAGAGAAAGTCGACCTTTTCCAGGTCCATACCGCTGTCGTACGAGAGGACTATCCAGAGGACCGCAAGGGCGCTCAGCACGACCCAGGTGATCACCGATGACAAGGCCGAATAGAAAACGTCTGCAACGCGGCCCAGAACGAACCGTCTCGTGACAAATCTACGCGCGGCCATCATGAGGCTGCCTGGATCCGCCTGCCTCGGGCAGGTCTCGCTGCATTCCCCGCAGTAATAGCACATCCACGGTTCCGGAGAGGCAAGGATGCGGTCCTCGAGTCCGAGCATCGAGTACCTGATCATCCTCCTCGGGAAGGATATATCGCCCTCGCAGAGAGGACATAGCGCGCTGCAGTGCCCGCAGCTGTAGCAGGCGTTGAGATCGAAGGCGCCGAGCTTCTTCATCTCTTCAGCTATGCGCGGATCGACCCTGTCCATTAAACGTCCCTCCCGGCTACACCGTACTTATGAAAACCCTCAGGCGTAGTCTCGCCGGTGGGTTCGACAAAGTTGTACCTGATGCATCCCATGACCCACCACATAACATCCCTCGACGGAAGGCCCGTCACTTCGGCTATCTCGGGAACGGTCTTCGGCCCTGACTCCAGGATTTCGAGTATCTTTTTTCTCATCCCCGGCTCGCGCCTTGCCGTCTCACGGCGGCGTCCCGCAAGGAGATTAGACTCATCAAATCTGTTATCTATTGCGTCAGACACTCGCGGCCTCCGCGGCAAAAACTTCAATCATAGCCTTGATCTGACTGTCCGTGAATCCTTTGAGTTGCGTAGCATCGTACGGGCATACCGGCAGACATGCCCCGCATCCCTTGCAGAGGACATCACGTATTACTGCGATCTCTTTCCCGTCGACGACTGCTTTCTCAATAGCCGAGTATGGACACGCCTTCTCACATTCACCGCACCACTTGCAGAGATCGGTCTCGACGTACGCAATAAACGGCTGAAGATCGACGTACCCTTTTACCAGCAGGGCTGCCGCTTTCGCGACACAGGAAAGAGAAGAAGAAATACTCTCTGTCGAGTTCTTCGGTCCCTGGCTGCAGCCTCCGATATAGACTCCATCGATAACGGTCTCTACGGGTCGCAGTTTCGCGTGTATCTCGTTGAAGAATCCGTCTTCTCCTATGGGAAGGCGCAGGATAGATTTGAGTTCCTCGTTCTGAGCCGGTACCATCCCGGTGACAAGGACGACGAGATCGGCGCCGATACCTATCTCGTCACCACCTGTAAGCAGATCGTTCACCCTGACAAGGAGCCTGTCTCCCTCATCCTCGACGACTGGAGGATCTTTAGCATCGAAGCGGCAGAATACTGCTCCCTCAGATGAGGCCTTCTCGTAGAGAAGCTCGAACTTGCCGTATGTCCTGACGTCCCTGTATAGATGCCAGGTTCGCAGGCCATCTATTTTCTCCGTAGCATTTAAAGCGGCTCCGACGGCGGCATTGCAACAAAAGCGGCTGCAGTATCGGTTGGCGTTGTCTATATCTCTGCTCTGCCTGCTGCCGACACAGTATATGAAAACCACGTCGCGGACTTCCCTGCCGCCAAATTCGAGCCTGCTACCAGTATTTTCTACTATACTCTCGAACTGAGGAAGGGTGACCACGCCGCCGGTGCCGAATCCAAACTCATCCTGTGATGGTGAATAGCTTTCAAAGCCCGTAGCCGTGATTATCGCGCCGGCATCGAGCATCATGAATTCTTCTTTCTGTTCGAGATCTATGGAGCCCGGGCAGATCTCCGCGCAGCGCCCGCACATCGTGCAGGCCTCTGAATCGATCGCCCACCTCTCCGGCTTAGCGCTGCCGGACGGACGATATATCGCCTTGCGTGTCTTGAGCCCCCTATGGATCTCGCTCGGGACCTCTACCGGACATTCTCTCTCCGCTTTCTCGAAGTCACCGTCTGTTCCGATCACGAACCTGGGCCGTATTCTTATACGCACGTTGAAATTGCCTATGTAACCCTCTTTCGACGTCATCTCCGCGCCGGTGAAGAGGTGGATATTCGTTCTCTTTTTTATATCGTCGTACAACTCGGCAGCGACTTCTCCGCCATTATGTCCGGAAGGATACATCTTTCCGAGTTTAGCGACCTCTCCGCCGATGAAATGATCCCTCTCCAGAAGGAAGACCTCGACTCCAAGATCTGCCATCTCGATCGCGGCACGCATCCCGGCTACTCCGGCGCCGATGACAAGCACGCTCTTGATAGATGTGACCCTTATCGGCTCGAGAGGCTCAGTCAACTTGGCCTTCTCGATGCCGCCCTTCACGAGTCCTATAGCCTTTTCCGTGGCCCCTTCGCTATCGTCGGAATGGGCCCACGAACACTGCTCGCGGATGTTGACCTGGACATACTGGAACTGATTTAGGCCGGCTCTCTCCGCGACGGCCCTGAAGGTAGTCAGATGAAGTTTCGGAGAACAGGATGCGACGACCATACCGTCGAGTCCCTGTTCCTTGATATCAGAGACCATGTCTGTCTGCGAGGCATCCGAGCAGGTAAACATCGTAGTTTTTACTACGTTAACGCCGAGTTCCTCTTCTACCGCCGCCTTGACCTTATCGACGTCGACATAATCTGAGATATTCCCTCCGCAATGACAGATGTATACGCCGACTTTTCGCTCGCTCATTTCCGGCCTTTCATCTTCTCGATATACGAAGCGGCCTGCGCAGCCGCCGCACCGGAGTGCAGGATCGTATCCGGTATATCCATAGGTCCCGTAGCTGCTCCTGCGACGAAGACACCATTGATCGATGTCTTTCCCGGGTTCCTGTATTCTTCGGGTTCATTCACGTATTGCATCTCGTCTGACTCAAGCCCGTTTCCGTCAAACAGGCTCTTGTAATCAGGGTTGGGAATGATGCCTGTCGACAGGACCACGAGATCATGCTCGGCGGTCTTTATCGCTCCGCCGGCGTCGATATCCTCATATTTCAGGATAAGGTTGCCGTCGTCCTTCTCGTCTATCTGCGCGACCTTCCCCTTGACGAAGCTCACACCCATTCCCTTTGTCTGCTCGTAGAACTCATCGTATCCCTTGCCGAAAGCCCTGATGTCGATCAGGTAGATCGTCACGTCGGCGATAGGCAGCGCTCCCATGATCAGCTGCGCCTGTTTCATCGAATACATGCAGCAGACCCTGGAGCAGATCGGGTTGCCGAGCGACTGATCCCTTGAGCCGACACAAAGAATATAGGCTATGTTGTCGGGGACCTTTCCATCGGAAGGCCTCAGAACATTATCGTACGGTCTTGTCGGAGCGACGAGCCTGTCCATCTGTGCCGCGGTGATGACATTCGGTGCCGTACCGTATCTGTATCGTTCGTGTATTTCTCCGGGAACGAGCCGGAACCCCGTGGAGACTACTACAGAGCCTACCTCGTATTCCTTTATCTCTTCCTTCATGTAGAGGTCGACCGCATCGGCGGGACATATGTTGACGCACTCGTGACATTCGCTGCATATCCCGCAGTTCAGGCAGTTAGACGCGGAAGCAAAAGCTTCATCATCTCCCAGCGGGAGCTGGACCTCGTCGAAATTTTCCAGTCTCGAAGCAGCCGGCAATTCGCCCGGCCTTATTGTGGTTCCGGGATACTCGACCTGGCGGGCCAGCACTTTCTCCTTGTCCACAACGGGAAGGCTTCCAGGATACTCAACATTACTGTATGCTTCACCGCGCAGGTAGAGATCGATGTGCCAGGCGGCCCTTTTGCCGTATGCACTGGCATCGACGATCATCGACGGTCCGCTGACCGCCTCGCCCCCGGCGAATACTCCCTCGAGGCATGTCATCAGGCTTCCAGCCTCGGCCTTTATCGTGTTGTTCCTGTTTACTTCGATACCGCAGTCGACGAAGACCGAAGTCTCGGATATCTGACCGATCGAGACAAAGATCCTGTCTGCCTCTATGAATCCTTTTTTATTGTCAAACTTCGGAGCAAACCTTCCTTCTTCGTCAAAGACGCTGACGCAGCGGACCGTCTCCACACCTGTCACCCGGCCGCCGCTCTCGCGGAACTTTACCGGGCCGACTCCATCGTGGACCACGATCCTCTCTGCCAGGGCCTCCTCTATCTCTTCCTCGGTTGCTGGCATCTCGTGGCGCTTCTCGAGAGACATCATATGGACTTCCGAAGCGCCGAGCCTCGCGGCTGTTCTCGCTACGTCTATCGCTACATTCCCGCCACCGACAACTAGCACTTTCTCTCCACCGAGATCCACGTTGTGCCCGGTATTTACTGTCCTGAGCAGTTCGAGTCCCGTCGATACTCCTTCGAGTTCCTCTCCCTCTATCCCGAGCATCCTGGGCCTCGTCGCTCCTACCGAGACAAAGATCGCCTCGAATCCGGCATCTCTGAGGTCATCTATCGATTCGACACGTGTGCCGGTCCTTATCTCCACGCCAAGTGCCGTGACATTCCTGATATCCCTTTCGACCACCTCTTTTGGCAGCCTGTATGAGGGCAGCCCCATCCTGAGCATCCCTCCGGGATGATCGGAGGCCTCGAAGATGACGACGTCGTGGCCCTTCTTCGCGAGGAAGTAAGCCGCCGCGAGTCCAGCAGGGCCCGAACCGATAACAGCGGCCTTGTGGCCGGAGCGTTCCTCGACAGGACCGTACATCGGTTCAGGATGCGTTTCGTAATATTTGTCCGCGATATATCTCTTCAGAAGTTTTATATATGGCGCGTCCCCGATATCCTTGCGGGAGCATTCGTCCTGACATGGCGCATAGCAGGCACGGCCAAGGCTGCCTACGAGTGGCGCATCCTCTAGAATCAGGTTGAATGCTTTCTCGTATTCCCCTTGTCTTGCTAGAGATATATAACCATTGGCCTTGATGTCTGAAGGGCAAGCGAAGGTACACGGCGATGTCCCCTGCCTGTCGATTATAGCTTTTTTGGGAACAGCCTGAGGATAGACGATATGGGCCGCTTTCCTCGATACCATCTCGTAATTGTACTGGTCTGGAACTGTAACGGTGCAGACCTCCTCGCAGTCCTGGCACCCGGTGCATTTTTCAAGATCGACGTAGGTGGGCTTCTTCCTGATCGTGACCCGGAACCTTCCGTTCTCGAGTCTCTCTATCCTGTCCACCTCGGTATAGATATTGAGATCGATCTTCGGATGGTTGGCCGTGCCGGCCATCTTAGGGGTCGAGATGCAGCTGGCGCAGTCGAGAGTCGGGAAAACCTTGCTCAACAGGATCATCTTCCCGCCGATGCTCGGATCCTTCTCCACCATAAGAACATCGTAGCCCATGTCACCGAGAAGTATTCCCGATTCCATACCGGCGATTCCACCGCCTATAACCAGCGCATCATAATCCAATTCTTCCTACTCCGTGTCCGGGGTTACAGAAGCATCGAACTTCAGCAGCTGTCTGCTGAAGCTTTCCATGTATTTCTCAAAGGGCTCGGCACAGACCGAGCAGAGTGCTGCCATCTTCAGCCTGGCTGGCTCGAGGGAGCGTTCCCTCATCATATCCTGTGCGTCAGCGACGATCTTGCCCGTCCTGGTCGTACAATCTGAGATATATGCGCAATCACTGCCATCCGCAGCTATGAATACTCCATCGAATCCATTCTCGATCGCATGGACTATCCATGACGGCCTGATACCGCTCGAACAGGGAAGAGTGATGACATAGACCGACGGCGAGTAATGCATCTTGTTCCGGCCGGCCAGATCGATGCCGGGGTCAGAGACATTCTCCGTCGAAAAAACGAGTATCTTTGGTTTCCTGTCGCTCATTTAACTTTTACTCAGCCCGTATAATTCTTCCAGGGCGTCAAGCAGGACCTTTACGTGATCATCCCTGACGCTGTAATAGACATAATTGCCATCCCGCCTCGAATCGACAAGCCCCTCATGCCTCATCCTCTGGAGATGCTGTGAGATCTGCGGCTGGGAAGCCTCTGTCAGCCCCTCAAGCTCGGTGACCGTGCATTCCTTCTGGTGAAGCCTGCAGAGAATAAAGAGACGTTGGGGATGAGCCATCGATTTCAGGATCGTAGCTACCCTGCTGCAGTTCTCAAGATCGGGAAGGTCATTACTCATATCAGATACGGCCTCAGACGGTCTTCTTGACATAGAGATGCCAGAAACCGGCTTCCTCGAGGATCCCGAGGACTTCATATTTCATCTTCTTCGACCACATGGGGATATCGTTATTCGTGCCTTCATCTGATGAAAGGACCTCGAGTATGCCGTTATCCGGTACATCCGCCATCGATTTCTTTGCCTCGAGAAGCGGTCCCGGACATGCCATCCCCCTGGCGTCGATCATCTTGTCCACCTGGAGTTCTCTCAGTTCATTGTCGTCCATGACGTACCTTCCTTTAATAGATAAGAACATATGAATATACTTATATTATTATAACCTACGATTCGGGTCAAGATTATTCGTGACAGTATCTGTAAGGTATTATCTAGGAGTTACTCAGTCTTCCCGGAACTCGAGAATGAAATCGAGGGCTCGTTTCACGTCGTTATAGTTCGACACGATACCCAGAGAGAGCCTCACAGCGCCCATGCTTTTCCCGTCGATGCACTGCCAGAACTCCTCTAGACTCATGCGTGAGCCGGGGCTGTGCAGGCAACGGATCATCTCGTCCTTTGACAGCCCCAGCGCAAGCTCTCCGGCTCCGGGATTGCAGAAGCAGCCTGTACGAAGGGAGATGTTTCTCTTAGCTGCCCTTTCCTCTACGATTCGATGGTCCACAACGGTGCCGTTCGCTGTGTAGATATTTAGAGCAACGGTACCTCCCCTTCCCTTCGTGTCGGTCGGTCCGTAGACTCTCACGATGGGCCTGCCGTTTCCATGCTTCAACTCCAGGAGCTGCTCAAGCAAATAGTCGGTGAGACACTGTACTCGGTCATGGATAGTATCCATACCGATCGATTCGACAAAATCTATCCCTGTCTCTACGGCGGGGAGACAGGCGTAGTTGAGCGTACCGTCCTCGAAGCCCTCGGCACCCTCTGCGAGGAAATGCTTGTCTGCCTGGACGGAGGCGACAGTGATCGTACCTCCGGCAAACCAGGGCCTGTGCAGCTTCTCAAGTGCCTTGCGCCTGGCCACCAGTGCGCCTACACCGGTCGGGTAACCGAATATCTTGTAGAATGAGACGGCGACGAAATCAGCCTTCCACTTGGACAGATCGAGTCTGTTCGTAGGCACGAAAGCGGCCGCGTCTAGGAGTACGTCCCAGCCATGTTCATGAGCCTTGTCTATCCACTCCAGGGGATGATGAACCCCTGAGAAATTCGACTGTGCGGGAAAAGCGAACAACCTATTCTTAGATTCACCCGTATCGGCGAGGTTTCTCTCGAGCACCTGGTCGTACAGGCGCATATCGGGAGGAACGACCGGGATGTATCTCGTTATAGCGCCGCATGCCCTGTCAAATTCCCTGATCCCGTTTACCGAGTTATGATTGTCGAAACTGAGGAGGAACATATCCCCCTTGTCGAAGGGATACGATTCGCCGACGAGTTTCAGTGCGTGTGTAGCGTTGGCAGTGAAGATCGCGACATATTCATCGGTCGGCGCGTTGAAGAAATCGAGTACGCGGCGCCTGCACCTTTCGACCATGTCGGTCGTAAAACTCGATGTAGGATTAAAGGAATGCGGATTCCCGAGAACGTTCCCGAGGAGCAGGTCCATGTGCTTGCGTATCTGAAGATCGCTGTAGAGGCCGCCGCCGGTATAATCGAGATATACGTGCCCCTGGCTGTCGAGCCTGGAATACTCAATTGCTCTCAGCTCATCGATCCTGTTTGTCTCTTCATACCCCGGACATTCGGCGAGAAACTCCTCGAATCTCTCTTCTTTGCAATCTTCCGGCTTATTCATCGGCACACTGCCTTCCTCTATTTTCTCATCATATCGAATCTCACTGCAGATAAGTAAGAATATGCCATATATATTCAGATTTTCAACATGTATTGAGATGCGGGGGCATTGTATAATCCGGATGGTTAGCACGTCCATACACATTCATGCCTAAGGAGTCATAAATCCATGAGCCGAATAATAATGATACTGCTGATGATATGCCTCTTCCCTGTTCTACCGCAGGCTTCAGAGGTGACGACCATCGATTTCCTCGAAGTCGCGGGCCTGTCGGTAAACGCGGCCGGGCCGTTCATGGTGATGATGGATCCCGGCCGGGACAGACTGATCGCAGCCAATACGCTGAGTTCCTCGCTTACAGTAATCGACTGCTCTGACAGAAGGGTTCAAAACATCCCACTGTCCGGGAGGGCTTACCAGCATCTGAAATCCGAATCTATGGTCATCCGAAGGTCGACCGGTGAGGTCTGCCTTATCGGGATCGGCTGTTTCTATATAATAGATCCTGACAAGGGGTCATCTATCACCGTGGGGACCGACACTCAGCTCGAATCGATAACTGTAGACGAAGCGACCGGCAATGTCTTTCTGGCCGGAAGAGAGAGTTCATCACTCTATTTCTACAACGCGAAAAAGAAGAAGCTCCGGAAACTCGACTGGCTCGAGACCAGTGAGGCGCTGATCAACCTCAACGCGACGCCGCCCCCTCCCCTTAGGAAGGTGATCTGTGACTCGAAGCTCGACAAGATCGTCGCGGTCGACGGGTACACATCGACTCTCTGGCTCTTCGACGCAGCCACTGGTGAATCGGACGGCCCGAGGCCCCTTCCCGTCACAAGCGGCGGCAGGTGGCACCTGGGCGGCTACGATGAGAAGAACCACCGCCTCTATATCGTCATAGAGACCACCACCCGCGACGTCATAGAGGCCGCAATGATAGACGTCACCGGCGCTGATGATCTGGTCACACCCCTACCCGGTTATCGTGAGGGCGTCGGGATCATCTACAATCCTGCCAGAAACGAGGTCTACATACCGTACGATAATGCCGCTTCCGTCCACGTGGTGGATTTCGGAGACGGCGGGGAGCTCTATGAGATACTGATCCCCGCATACGGTAACGATGCGACCGCCTTCGACACAGAGGATGACCTGCTGTTTGTAGCCAGCTGGGCACATGGCGAGATCGATGTTATCGATCTCGAATCGCGTAAGCTCATCAAGCGATATCCGAATCTGGGCATCATCCCCCACATGTTCACGATGGCGTACGATCAGAGTAACGGCCTTCTTTACTTCCCCAAGGGAGCCTCCGCGGTTAACGGCACATTCGGAGCGGCAATAAGTGTTTTCGATCCGTTCAAGGGAGAATCAGGAAAGATCCGAACGGGCTGGGCCCCTGTCGATCTTGTCGAGAATCCTCAGACAGGGGATTTCGTAGTTTTCAATAATGAGGACCAGTTCGCTGTTGTCGACGGGAGTGGATCAGTTGAGTTCAGAAACCTGCCCTTCGATTATCCTGTCTGCGCTGTTCCGTCTCCCGAAGGTGATATCTACCTCTCGTACGGACCTCATCAGTCGTACTGGCCCAACGTCTACATATGGGACGCGAAGAACGGTATCCTTCTGATTGATTCAGATGATTATTCCTTCTATGACAGGAGGATCCCGAGACAGGCTCTCGCGATGACACTGGGTCCGGACGGGGCGCTGTTCTTTACCCAGAACAACTGGGGACGCGAGGAACAGTTCATCGGTACACTGATCGATCAGGTCAGGCTCTTCGAGCCCGGGCAGCGCCTGCGTCTTGAGGATGAAGTCGAGCGCGAGATAACACAGCGTGTGCTTGAATACGATGAAGACTCGCAGACGCTCTTTCTAGTCAAACTAGGCGAGAAAGACACCGACCCGAGCCTGCTGCAGATCGTCGATCCAGTCTTAAAGAAAGTTACGGGCAGGGTGACACTCGGACTCGCAGCCACAGATCTTGTCTTCGACGAAAAGACTGTCTATGTCTCCAACTTTGATTCGAAATCCGTATCCGTAGTAAACCGGAGTGATCTCTCCGTGGAGGAAATAAGGGCCGGCGAGGGCCCGCTGAGGATGTGCGTATCGGAAGGTGCTATCTTTCTTGTCAATCATATCGACGCTACTCTGCAGGAGCTAGGTGGAAAGGGGCGGCTGAAGAAGATCCCCTTTGACGGCAGGCCTGACAACATATTCGAATGGAACGGAAAGGTCATCGTCTCCGCTCATTCCACGGATGAATTCAGGCTTATGTCATACGATCCTGAACGCGGAAAGTTCAAGACGATCCTCAAGCATGAGTATCCATACGGCGACACATCATACGACACGAACAATGTCTCCTTCTATGTCAGGGGGCAGTTCGGCGACGCTGTATTCGATCTCACCAGAGCGGTCACCGGATCGGACGGCCGATTGAGGGTAATAGATCTTCTGTCTGGAAAGATGTTTATTCTGGAGAAGGAGTAACCGGAGTGATTCTTACGGCCTGGCCTCCGCCCGGCGCGAGTTCGAGTCTCAGTATCGAGGAGGAATCGACCCGTTCCTTCCTGATATCGAGGATATAGGGACGGTCCTTCCAGTCGGCGCCGCTGCCGTCAGCATAGACAGTAGCTTCATATTCGACTCCCTCGTCGAGAAAAGAGAGGGGCGCTTCCAGCGTTCTTCCCTCCTCGTCCGTGATGCTCCCTATGAACCAGTCTTTTCCCCCACGCTGCTTTCTCGCGATCGTGACGTAATCTCCGATCTCGGCATGCAGTGCGATGGTATGTTCCCAGTCTGTCGGGACCGTCTTTATGAACTCAAAAGCTGGATTCCCCTCATAATTTTCCGGGAGGTCCGCCGCCATCTGCATAGGGCTGTATATGATCACGTAAAGGGCGAGCTGTTTTGCCAGCGTCGTGTTGACCCTGTTTTTCGGCCTACCTGCCTCATTGAAGAACAGATCGAATATACCAGGGGTAAAGTCGAACGGTCCCCCCAGCATCCTGGTGAAGGGAAGGATCGTAGTGTGATCGGGCGGATTGCCTCCATCCCCGCTCCACGCATTGTACTCCTGCCCCCTCGCGCCCTCACGGGCTATCATGTTCGGCCAGGTCCTGCGGATACCGGTCGCCTTTATAGGTTCATGAACGATGACCATGATGTGATGTTCCGCTGCCTTTTCCACGACCTTCCTGTAGTGCTCTACCATGTACTGGCCGTGGTGCCACTCGAACTCGTTGGTCCTGTGCCCTACGTATCCGGTCTTGACCGCCTTGACTCCAAGCCGTTCGTAATATTCAAAGGCAGCTTCCAGCTGCCTTTCGTAGTTGTCTATGTCCGCACCGGTCTCATGATGCCCGATCAGGTAAACACCTTTCTCGGCTCCGTAGCGGCTTATCTCCTCCATGTCGAAGTCAGG
>CAYWGA010000031.1:0-32132 GCA_964457905.1 uncultured bacterium
GTGGGAGTGGTTGCGGCCCGTCGGTCCAGGCTTTTTGAGGTTTCGTTTTTCGAGTTTGCTGCATTTTCAGCCCCCCGGACCCTGATCTCTGTCCTGACATAGACAGGCTTGATGCTATCCCGGATCACACTTTTCGGCCTGTGCCTGCTGACAAGAAGTTCGATTTCCTTCTTAGTAGCTCCCACGATGCTCCTTAGAAGCTCCTTCTCGTTCTTTTCGGTCATCATCCCCGCTATCTTGGCCAGGTTGGTCAGGTTGACCTTGCCTGAGGCCAGGGCCCTGTATGCCCTGGGGAACCGGCGGATACACCGGACCACAGCTATGCGTCTTTCGGCGACCGACTCGGAGTACCTCAGCTCCTTTAGACAGAGGTCATACAGGGAATTGTATCCCATCGACAGATAGAGGCTGCGTCTGTCTATCTCGATAAGGTGCACTAGGATCGACAGGACCGTCTCCCGTTCCTTCTCTGAGAGCCTGCGGACATCGATTAGCAGCTTTCTGTCAGAGACGCCTTTCAGGGCCCTGGAGCCAGGGAAGGATGCGGTACTAGGTCTGGTGGAAGGTTTGGGTTTGTGAGTACTGTTCCCCTGGTTTGTCCTCGTGGATCTACGGTTCTGGATGCTGGAACGGCCGCTGGCCTTCGTCGTCCTCATCTTCATCACCTCCGGGTGAGAATGCTTCATCTTCTCTACCCCCGCCTTTTACGCTCCTCCATTGGAGACATTATAACATACGATTCCGGGGCCTGAATAGACGCCGCATGGAGCCAAGTTCGGGATAAAGATGAGCCTGGAGTTGGAATTTCAGACAGACGAGAAGGGAGATGCGTATACTGCTGCCTGGCACCGCATATTATGACTGGTCTTGCTGTTGCACGTTTCATCTATATATGTACGTCAAGGACTATTTTTGATATTTAGAGAAATATTTTCATATATTATGATGTCTTGAGTGCAGTTCATCCGGGGCTCGAATATTCCCCCCACCAAACGTAATCTGTGCATCTTGAGGACCACGGACAGTTACGAAGCTTCCCGGGGTATCTTCCTTGTCAGCAGGAGAGCTGCTGAGATCTGTATTGCAGCCACCGTTCCTGCTGTCCAGACCAGACCAGAGACCGGAATAAGAAGAGTGCCCGCGAGAAGGCCTCCGGCACAGGCGCCGAACATATCCCATGAATAAAATATCGCTGGCGGCGCTTTTCTCGATCCAGGCCAGGCTATATCAACAATTATCCTGTAGTATCCCCCCGTAAGCATCCCTCCTGCCGCGGAAAGGACCATGAATCCCACCGCACCTGTTGCTTGACCGGGCAGTACCACAGCCTGCAGCTTCAACCAGAAGGGCACGGTAACAGCAGTAATGGCCATCATAATATGCAACAGGAACAGCGTTCGCCCATTCGTCTTCCTGATAAATCCGGTAAAAAACGCCCCAATCGCTGCTCCTGCCATGAAGAGTGCCGTCAGCACAACAAGTGTGTGATAGAGTATCCCGGCGAACGACTGATAGGCGATCATAAGCGTAAGCTGGACCGTCATGCCGCAGAAACCGGTAATAAATACAGCCGTTCTTGCCGATGATCGCCGGCCTGAAGTCCCTGCCAACATAACAATGACAGCAAGAATTACTGCCGGCAGTATCCAGGGCGGCAGGCCGAAAAGGCCCTTCAATAAACCTCGCATAGCACTGCCTGATCTCTCCATCTGAAGAAGCAGTTCATGTGATACGAGTGATGGATGCAGATCAGTGTTAATCAGCAATGGAGTGTCTTCGAGAACTGAGGCTATATACTCCCTTCTCTCTTTCGCAACCCTCCATGACAGTGCGTCCAGGGCAAGAAAGCGGCCTCCGAGCCCTCTCTCCAGAAGCCTTTCGGGGAGGACTCCTGTATCGACCGGACTAGCCGACGCAATGAAGAAAACGGTGCCTCCAGGAACAATCTCGACGTACTCGAATGACGAGAGGATTGTCGCCCTGATCAAACCCAGCACAGACGCGTTCTCTGGTGAGAGATAATTCTCGGAAGCAACGTGCCTCAGAGCAAGGATCCCCCCGGGCATCAGACTTCGGCGAGCCAGGTCGAAGAATTCTCTGGTAAAGTACCTGTTCCACCTCAAGTTGACCGGCTCGGGGACATTCACAATGATAACGTCATACTTCTCAGGTCCGCGTATCAGGAATCGTCCGTCACCTTTTAAAAATCTGGCAGTGAGCCGGTCTCGTGCTTTCAGCAGAGATCTCAGTGAATGAGCAGACGATAAAATCATATCCGATAGTTCGGGAAGATTATCATCCAGTTCGATCCAGTCGATATGAGAAACACCGGGATGATTCATGGCTTCGTCTACTCCACCACCAGGTCCGCCACCGATCATCAGCACGGATTCCGGTGCAGGGTGAGCGAGCAGAGGAATATGCACACTTTCCCCTGCCGTCTCCATATCCGGGTAACTGAACAACCTCGCTCCTCCGGAATATGCTGAGACCGTCTCCCTGTTCCGCGTGAGACAAAGTTCGGCGTATCGGGAAGGGATCACATCCGTGACCTCCTGCCCATTGAAAACCAGCGCCATGCTGGCCCTGTCAATATGAGGGGCCGCACCGAATCCTGCCGCGGTCAATACGAATGCAATCACCCACCCCGCACGCCGGCCTTTAGCCGACGTTATGAGGAAGATTGCGAGCACAATTGCCGAGACAGCAAACGCGGCTGCGAGCTGGGTAAGGAAAGCGAGAAAAAAGAGTGATAGAACCGCCCCTCCCGAGACGGATCCCGCAGCCTCAAGTATATAGGCGCTTGAGATCCCTGACGACATGCTCTTTCCGGGCTCTCTGACAACAGCGCTTGCAGAGTTATAGATCGCCCCGTACAACAGGCCGAACGGCGCTGTAGAGATAACGATAAAGCCAGCCGCGGGAAGGATATCGGGGATCGCCCCTGGTGGAACTACGAGCAGGCTCCTTCCCACTCGTATAAATAGGACGATGAGTGGGACAGAAAGAGCGAGTGACAGTGCCAGTCCGGAGAATGCTTTCTCAGCCACAGAGTCCTGCCTGAGAAACCTGCCACCGGCCAGGCCGCCGGCTCCGATCCAGAAAAGCCATGAGGCGAGCGCAAGCCCCAGTACCAGTTCAGTACCCGTTACTATACCGAGGATCTCCCTTATGAAGAGTGTCTGCGCGCAGATTGCGCACGCTCCGAGGGCGACTATCCGTGTTCGTTTTCCGTTCCTGTCATTCATTTCATGGAGTGTTGATCGCCGTAGTAATCTTCCTCGAATACCTTCTTGAAATCGAAGACATCGTCGAAATCCTCGATCGAGTCTTCCTCACTGTGTTCGAGTAATTTAGCTTCAATCAGGCCGAATACGATGTTACCGATGTCCCTTGTCGTATATATACCCCAGTGATTGAGGACTTCCTTTGCCATGGGACCGAACTGCTTCGAGGCGCTCACACGCAGTCCTTCGAGAAGTTCCTCGCCGGATATGTGCCCGCTGGCACCGAACATCTCCATCGTCGATTCTACCCCGGACAGCACGAAACGCCATGCGTACTTTTCGTACCGGCCATCCGCACGTGCAGCCTTGTCAACTTCCCGCCACCTGTCAGAATCGTTTCTCAATCGGATGTTCCTTCCTTGTGACCGTATGTGCTCGCAGGACCCCTGCCCGCGCCTCTTCTCAGGATCGTGCTTCGTTCCCCCGCAGGATCCTTTTCAGGCCAGTCCATGTTGTAGTGAAGGCCGCGCGATTCCTTTCGCAGAGATGCCGACTCAACGACGAGTGAGCTGACGAGTGCGATGTTTCGAAGTTCTACCATGTCGCTCGAAATTCCATATTCATCGAAGAGCATCCTGACGGTCTGAGCTATCTGGCCGATTCTCTGTCGTGCTATATGAAGGCGTTCGTCCGATCTGACGATTCCGACGTAATCCCACATAACCCTTCTCGTAAGATCCCAGTCATGATCGAGGATGACTGTCTCGAGTACCTTGGGATCGGCGGCAACCGGAACATCCTCCTCGGCAGGCTCGTAAAGGTCCTTTTCAATATTGCCTGCCAGCTTTGCGGCACAGCGTGCGGCGCTCACGAGTGATTCGAGGAGAGAATTACTCGCAAGCCTGTTAGCGCCGTGACATCCTGAACAGGCGACTTCACCTATCGCATGGAGCCCGTCCAGTGCTGTCGTACCGTCGATATGTGCCCTTACTCCCCCGACCATGTAATGGGCGGCAGGAACGACCGGTATCGCTTCCTTGCCGATATCTATGCCGAACTCGAGGCAGGTCTCATAGACGTACGGAAAACGGTCTTTCAGCCATGCACCCGGTTTGTGAGATATATCAAGCAGAACATACTTCTCTCCACTGTGCTTCATCTCGCTGTCGATCGCCCTTGCGACGATATCACGCGGGGCCAGTTCGGCACGCTGATCGTATTCCTTCATGAACTCCCTGCCGTCCAGGCTGCGGAGCACGGCCCCTTCCCCCCTCAGCGCTTCCGAGATAAGTTGCGATTTTGCGTCAGAATGATACAGGCATGTAGGATGGAACTGCACGAATTCCAGATTCTCGATCTCCACGCCGGCCGCATAAGCCATCGCGATCCCGTCACCTGTCGCTACGTCTGGATTCGATGTGTAGAGATATATCTTCCCGGCCCCGCCTGTAGCCAGAACGGTGTTGGATGCAAGGTAGGTGCGTATCTCCCCACCACCCATGATCGCGTGACATCCCCGCACTCTCCCATGTTTATCGACGACGAGATCGACGGCCAGCCTGTCTTCCTCGAGTTCTATCCGGGGATTCGATGCGCAGGCCCGGAGCAGCGTCTCTTCGAGCTCTTTGCCGGTCAGGTCGCCGTAGTGCACGATCCTCGGCTGGGTGTGTCCACCTTCCCGTCCAAGGCGAAGGTTCCCGCTGCTGTCGTCCCTTGAGAACCTTACTCCCAGTTCAATAAGTTCCTCTATCCTGTCTGGTCCCTCACGGACCATTATCTCGACCGCTTCCCTGTCACACAATCCACGGCCGGCCTCTATCGTGTCCTCTATATGCAGATCGAATGAATCCCTTACCCCGTCCATTACCGAGGCGATCCCTCCCTGGGCATATCTCGTATTGGACTGCTCGGCTTTTTTCTTGGTGATTACCCGGACATCGGCATACTCGGAGGCCTTGAGGGCGAAGAAAAGCCCCGCGGCTCCGCTTCCTACTACCAATATGTCGCTTCTTACCAGTTCCATGCTTAATGCCTCCCGCATCAGATAATATGTCTTTCCGGTCGCAACGTAAAGAAGTGCATTATGCATATTGCAGGCTCTTCAGAATCGCGCTCCCCTCCAGTGAAGTTATAACCCGTTATATTTCAATATGATAGAGATGCCCATACCCAGGAGAATCTGGCACAAACATTGCGTATAGAACGTTGAAACACCATGAAGCCAGTAAATTACATCAGGAGGTTACCCGATGTCAGTTAGGAAGATGAGCCTTGTCGCAGCCGTTATGCTTATAGTAGGCACCGCCGTAATGGTAGGTTGTGACAGCAAGCCGGATAATTACACTACCCGGACAATCGTTTATGTCAGCTATTTGAACGATGGGATGCCCTTTCTGTGTGACGTACTCGAGCAGGGCGACTCGCTCTATTACGAGGACACGAACACCTATAAGAGAGAAGACGACTATATCAAAGAAGACCGCGTCAATGTCGTATTCCACAACAGACCTTACAGTGGGCTGATCGAACCGGCGCTGTCTCTGGGCGATTTCCTCGTTACTGGATATACAGTGGAGTTCACATCTACCGACGGCTCTGCCGTGCCTGTCCAGCCGTTCACGGGCAATACGAGTATCCTCGTCCCGGCCAATGAGATGATCGAGGCGCAGATCGTACTAGTGCCCTTCGGATCCAAGAATGTTGCTCCCCTCTTCACCATGCAGTACACTCCCCAGGAAGTATACACCAACGCTCTTATCACTTTTAGGGGTCACGAGATCCAGACGGACAGGGAAATCACGTTCACGGCCGGGCTTCACGTCAACTTCGGCGATCCTCTAATCACGAAGACCAACAAGGATGATTTCTAAACGGTGGGCTAACAGGGTAACCGGTGTTTGATAGAACAACGGCCGTTCCCCGGAAGGGGAACAGCCGTTTTCCTTTTTCAGCTGGTTACTTCCGCTGCATTGATCCAGGCTTACAGCACGGGCGCAAGCAGTTCCTCGATATCTACGATCTCCATCTCCATATCAAGCTTCAGCAACCTTGCCTCGGCGGGAAATATCGACTGAGCCTTCCCCCAGTCCTTCGCGGTAGTAACGAAGATCGTGTCCGGTGTGCATTCTTCGATCATTCCTTCGACATCTGCCGTGGAATATTCGTGATGATCGTCAAACCTGAAAGAGACCTCGGGGGCCAGCCCGAATTCTTCCGCGGTGCTCTCAAAAGAGGCCGGCCTCGCGATCCCGCTGAAAAGAGCGACTCTCTCTCCTGCCAGATCGGCACTCTCCCTCTTTATTCCTCTGGCGTCGGAGAGCGAGACGGGGATGTGCTTTGAGAAGTAAACAGGCTTATTATCGGTGAAACGGACCGCATCTTCAGGAACGGTCTTGTCGCTCGCCCTGGTGAAAACGACGGCACCCGCCCTGGCAACTGAGTTCGCAGGCTCCCTCAATGATCCGTAGGGCAGGAGCTTGCCGTTCCCGAACGGTTTTTGCGCATCCAGAAGGAGTATATCGAGATGCTTGGGTAGTTCTGTCCTGTGGAAAGCATCGTCAAGTATCAGGTGTGTAGGATCGGCGGCTTTCGTTATGGCCCCGATGGCTCTCTTTCTGTCCCTGTCAACAACGAGTGGCAGACCGGCCCTTATATAGAGCACCGCCTCATCTCCAAGAACCCGTGAAGCCTCTGCCTCACTGCCGCCCGACCAGATCATGTAGCCACCCGGAAGACTGATCTCTCTGGAAACCTCAACAGGCAGGAAAACGGCTCCACCGCTTTCTGTCGCGGTTCCACCAAACCCTCTTGTCACTACGGCCGGCCGCAGCCCTTTTGCCGCGAGTGCGGCGGCTATCGCGAGGACGCAGGGAGTCTTTCCTCCCCCGCCGACCTCGATATTTCCGACTGAAATTATCTTCGGACCTGATCGACTCTCATGTGATCCAGGCGAGTGTGATGTCGTCGTCCTGGCCGATCGGGAATGGATCCCGTAAAGGATGGACAAGATGTATCTCAGCGGGGCGAGCAGGGACCATCCGTCCTTTCCCATGAACATCCGCATCCGTTTTGAATATCGTTCAACTATCCTCATGCGGCCAGACATCCTCGCCCGTATAGCCAATATCCTTATCGAGGCGGGAGGTCAGTTCCCCCAGCCTTTTCTCGAGTTCGATCCTCAGCGACTCTCTCTCTTCCGCTCCGGTGCCGCCGGGAACGATCAATGGCTCGCCATAATCCACGATCACTTTCGCGAATGGAGCGGGAACCTGGAACCTGTCCCATGAACCGAATACCTTTCTACCTTTCGCAGTGCACGTTATCGGCACCACCGCGCACGAAGTAAGGCGGCTCAATTCGGTCGCTCCCTGCTGGACCTTTCCTCTCGGCCCCTTCGGACCGTCGACCGTCAACCCTATATCGTAACCATCCGCCAGGACACCTTTGAGTTCCCTGATCGCTCTGGCTCCCCCCCTCGTCGTCGATCCCTTGAGATGACCGAATCCGAGCCACTCGATAGTCTTCCCCATCAGGTCCCCATCGTAGTGCTCGGAGGCGAGCACGTGGATATTTCTGTTTCTGTGGGACCAGCTGAGACCAAGGAGCCGCCCGTGGAAGAAGGCAAAGATCACCCTGCCAGGCTTATCGCTGCCGGGTTTCTCAGTATCGGATAACGTACCGCCCGACATCTCCCTGGCTCGCTCCAGGCGTTCCTCTCCCCTTATCTCGAGCCGCCAGGTAACACCGAGCAGCCTGATAAGCAGGGAAGCGAAGAAACTCGTCACCCTGGCGTTCGTCCTGATCTTCATCGCTGTTCCGCCATCGCCAGTGCCCTCTCCGCCAGATTGTCCATTCCGCCATCCAGCCTCAGTGAATCTCTCTGCGAAAGGAGACGCCTGGATATATCGGTGTACCTGCCGCTGTTACCAAGCAGCCCGTCAGCCTCATCGGCAATCCGGCCGGCGGAGGCATCTTTCTGTATGAGTTCAGGTACTACAAGTTCTGCAGCAAGAACATTGGGCATGGCTATCCAGGGTATCTTCACCAGTGACCGGGCGAGCACATAGGTCAGCCAAGAGGTCTTATAGATAACTACCATCGGGGTCCCTGACATAGCTGTCTGAAGAGTCACGGTCCCCGAGGAAGCTATAACCAGTTTCACATCTGACAGCTCCTCCGTACCGTTCCTTGTGATGGTCACGTATTCTGTCATATCAGGGGGGACGGCAAGCAGTTCTTCATCGATCAGGGGCGCAGCTCCGAGCCTGAATCTGCAGAGAGGCCATTTTTTCTTCAGTTCGCGTGCAGCTCCCAGCATCGGACCGAGGTGATTGCTGACCTCCTGTTTCCTGCTGCCTGGAAAAAGGAGAATATCGAAATCATCGTTCATGTCCGGAGCAGATTTGGTATCAGGCGGATTCCCCGGTTCTTCAAGCATCGGGTGGCCCGTAAAGAGAACAGGAATTCCCTTCTTCCTGTAGTAATCGACCTCGAACGGCAGGATCACGGCCATCAGGTCGACATTCTTTTTCATCTTCCCGGTCCGCCATCCGGCCCAGGCCCAGACCTGCGGGCTGATAAAATAAAGAACGGGGACACCGCACTTTTTTGCCCTGGCGGCTATCCGCATGTTCATCCCTGGATAATCTACGGGAATATAAAGATCGATCTCACCACTGGAGAGAAGTTCGCCGAGGCGTTTCTCCAGGGTTCTGATCTTCGGGAGGCCGGAGACGATCTCGGAGAATCCCATGAAGGCGTAATCCTCGATGGAGAATCTAACCTCAGCGCCCGCTGCGGCCATCGCCTCTCCGCCCATGGCGATGAATCTCGTATCGGGCTCCCTGGCCCTTATCGCGGTGATTAGCGAGGCGGCGTGGTGATCGCCGCTAGTCTCGCCACACGTTATCAGGATCGTCTTCATCCTCCGGGGCTGTCCTTCCTGAGCCTCTCGAGGATCATTTCAGCGATCTCCAGAGCGCGCAGCCCCTGCTCGCCGGATACGACAGGCAGATGCTCCACGAGCACCGCTCCTATAAAGGAATATATCTCTTTCATAAGGGGCTCTCCATCGTCTACTTCTACGCTGACCGGTTTGATGAAAGCCATGGGGTCAGTCGCCAGCTGCTCGGCCGAGACTTCGGCGGCTTTTCCGAACGCCTCGATCGACCGAGCCCTGAGATCAGCCGATACATAGAGATTCTCCTCGAAGAACCGCATCTTTCGCAGCGGTTCCCGCGACACCCTGCTCGCGGTAAGGTTGGCTACACATCCTCCCTCGAATTCGAGACGCGCATTCACAATATCCGGGGAGCCGGTAAGGACCCTCGCTCCCGAAGCGCGCAGTTCGAGAAGCTTGTCGTCTTCAAGAAGTGACAGGACAAGATCTATATCATGTATCATCAGGTCGATCACTACCGAGACATCCGTTCCCCTCGGAGTAAAGGTACCGAGCCTGTGACACTCGATGAATTTCGGATTGCGTACCAGGCTGGCCGCCGCCTCCCAGGCACCGTTGAACCTCTCGATATGCCCGACCTGCAGAACCAGGCCCTTTCGCGCGGCCGCGTTGACCATCTCTAGCCCCTCAGCTGAACTGGCAGCGAGCGGTTTTTCAACCAGAACGTGCACTCCACGTTCGAATGCTTCAAGTGCCAGGGCATGATGTGCTGTAGCAGGCGTACATATGCTTACCAGATCGCAGATCCCCAGCAGTTCGGATGGAGACTCACAGACCTGTGTGCCCCAGCGCTCCGCTGTCTCCCTGGCCTTTTCCATGTCGGTATCCTGGAGAAATACTTCGTCGACCTTGTCAGAGGATGCATAGATTCGCGCGTGATGATTACCTAGACTTCCGGTGCCTATGACTCCGGCCTTCATTCCCCGGGACTCGCTCATAGTTTACCCCGCTTTTCGATGTGTGTGGTTATCAGAGAGTTATTCCGCGCTGCGAGCCTCGTATGAAATCGAGAAGTGTTTTGATCTCTTCACTCGGCTCTATCTCGATCTCTATACGCTCTATCGCCTGTGTCACGTTCAGGCCGCTCCTGTATATCAACCTGTAAGCGGCCTTGATCCTCTCGAGCTGTGAGTCCTCGAATCCTCTGCGCTTCAGCCCAACAGTGTTGAGGCCGGAGACCTTCACAGGAGTCCCGGCGATCTTGATGTATGGTAGCACGTCTTTCGCAACACGGCAGCCTCCGCCTACGAAAGAGTGCGTACCGACCCTTACAAACTGGTGGACCGGCACCATACCGCCCAGTATGGCGTGATCATGAATCGTCACATGTCCGGCGAGATTGACAGCGTTGGCAAGTATCACGTTGTCGCCGATGATGCAGTCGTGAGCGACGTGCGAGTAAGCCATCATGAGACAGTTGCTTCCGATAATCGTCGCGTCACCTTCGTTTGTGGCAGCGTTGACAGTCGCGTATTCCCTGATCATGTTGTTGTCGCCGATTTTGACAAATGTCTTGGCCCCGCGATACTTCAGATCCTGCGGCGGAGTGCCCAGAACAGCACCGTGAAAAATCGTGTTCCCGGCACCGATACTGGTGTTTCCTTCTATCAGCACATTGCTGCCGACTGTCGTCCCATCGCCTATCTTCGCCTCCGCACTGATTACAGAGTAAGGACCTATGGTAACATTCTCACCCAGTTCCGCCCCATCGTGCACGATCGCCGCTCCATGTACCTCGGTCGACATTGTCCCTCCGTTATCTTTTTACGATCGTGGATGACAGATATGCTTCAGCTACGACATTTCCATCGACGTATGCCTTGCCCCTCATCTTGCAGAACTTCTTCTTCAGGGATACCATCTCAAGCTCGAACCTGAGCTGGTCCCCCGGTATGACAGGCTTCCTGAACTTGGCCCCGTCGATCGTCATGAAGTAGACGAGGTAGTCTTCCGGATTATTGACGCTCGAGAGAAGAAGTATCCCCCCGACCTGTGCCATCGCCTCTATGATAAGCACCGCCGGCATGATCGGATGCCCCGGAAAGTGCCCTATGAAGAAGGGTTCGTTTATCGTCACATTCTTGATCCCCACGACCTTCTTGCCGTCCTCCAGCTCGAGTATCCTGTCTACGAGCAGGAAAGGATACCTGTGGGGCATGATGTCCATGATCATATTTATATCCCAGTTTCCGTTACTGGGGCCGCCAGCCGTCCGCTGCTTGTTCTTCAGGTCCTTCGCGAGGAGTTTCGCGAATGGCAGGTTATAGTTATGTCCCGACCTGATCGAAATAATATGCCCCTCAACTGGCGCTCCGGTAAGAGTGAGATCGCCGACGATATCAAGTATCTTGTGCCTGACGAACTCGTCGGGGAATCTCAGGGGAGCATCGTTCATTATCCCGTTCTCATCGACGACAACAGCGTTATCGAGGCTGCCGCCCTTGATGAGTCCCTCCTTGCGCAGCATCTCCACATCCGACATCAGGGCGAACGTCCTCGAAGGGGCAATTTCCTTAGCGAAGCTTTCGGGGTCTATGTCGAGGGAGAAGTACTGCGTACCGATGAACTCGCTGTCATATTCGATTGTATAACTCACTTTGAAGCCGTCGTAGGGTACGGCCAGCAGTTCCGCATCGTCCTTCTGGTACGACACAGGCGCAGTGATCTTGAGGTATTTCGCGGGAACACCCTGATTCTCAATTCCGGCGGCCTTTATAGATTCGACCAGCTCAAGGACACTGCCATCGGCGGGCTCCGGCGGTTCATCAGCATCGATGTCGATCACCAGGTTGTCTATCTGCATACCGGACGCGGCCGCGAGGATATGCTCCACGGTGTGGATCTGTGCCCCGTCATTTGACAGGGTCGTGTTCCTTCTGACCTCTCCCGGATCTATGAACTCCGCCTTCGCGGGAATCTCAACGACCGGGTCGAGATCGACACGGCGGAATATTATCCCGGTGCCGACAGGAGCAGGCTTGAACACGGTACGGACCTTGGCCCCCGTGTGAATACCTATCCCTTCGAATATAAACTGATTCTTAATCGTCCTCTGCTGACGGACCACTACCTTTTCCTTTCTCCAGAGCATCCACCCTGTTCTGCAGGTTGCGGAATTCTTTCAGGAGATGGGGCAGGCGTGCGGTAGCCGCACAGATCTTACGGGCAAACGAATGTTCGCGAGCGGGGTATCCCGAAACGCTGGTCCCTGCCGGAATACTCTTGGTAACGCCTCCCTGGGCACCTACCATCACTCCGTCGCCAATCTTGATATGACCGACAAGCCCCGCCTGTCCAGCCAGGACCACATTCTTTCCAAGCTCGGTGCTCCCTGAGATCCCCGCCTGCGCGGCGACCACGGAGTTTTCACCTATCACGACGTTATGAGCTATCTGCACGAGGTTATCCAGTTTCGAGCCGCGCCCTATAAGGGTGACTCCTGTAGTCGCCCTGTCTATGGTCGTATTGGCGCCGATCTCCACATCTTCCTCGATCCTGACAATCCCTATCTGCGGTATCTTGTGATGTTCCTCTCCGTCCCGTGCGTATCCGAACCCGTCGCTACCGATCACGGCGCCGGAATGGATTATCACCCGGTCCCCGACCTCGCACTTCTCCCTTATCGTCACGTGAGGGTAGATAAGGCAGTCGCTGCCTATCCTGGCCCCCTCGTTGATACAGGCAAGCGGAAGGATCGTAGTACGGTCACCTATGATGACGTTGTCCTCGAGGACGACATACGCACCTACCGAGATCTCATCACCGAGCTTGACACTGTCGGGGATTATCGCGGTCGGGTGCACTTCCCTGCTGTATTTCTCCAGGGGAGTTTCCGAGAAGAGCCTTACGACCTTGAGAAAGGCCAGGTAAGGATTGTCGATACGTATCATGGCACCGTCGAAATGGCCGTTACCCCCAGCCGCTATGACGGCGGACGCACTCGTTGAGGCGAGGTACGACTCGTACTTCGGATTCGCGAGAAATGTGATCTCACCGGGCACGGCTTCCTTGAGTCCGGCGACTCCGCGGATCTCAATCGATCCGTCGCCGACGACCTCGCCGCCCACTATCCCGGCGATCTCTTCTATACGGTAGGAAGGCATCTGCTGTACCGTTCCGTTGTTGCCTCTATTCCTGAATTTCGAGGAATATTATACCCCGATATCAGTAAAAGCAAACAATATTATGCTCAACTGACGACGTATATCGCCGTAAGTTACTGTGTGCTCTCCATTTGCGTATCAAGCCTGGCTATGATGATATCAGTGATGTCTATCTCTTTATCGGCATATACGATCACGCCCTGAGATGAGTCCAGGACGAGGGTATAACCCTCTTCCCTGGCGTAGATATCGATTATGCCGTTGATCTTCTCGACGATAGGCTCGGTGAGCTCCTTGTTTCGCCTGGCAGCCTCGCCGGTCTCCCCGAAGATGTCCTGCATGTATTTCTGGTAGTCCTTCATACCCTGGTCAAATACGAGCTTCTTTTCCTCGAGCTTCTCAGCGCTGAGCATCAGGCTCTGGCTCTGGATCTCTTCTCTCATCCTAGCCAGATCGGCCTCCATCTCCTCGGCCTGCTTCTTCCAGACTTCTACCTCTTTCTTGTAGACTTCCTCCGCCTCGATCGTCTCCTTGAAATTCGCGAAGATCTTTACGGTATCGATATAACCGATCTTGATCTCTGCGTTGGCGGGCACGGCGGCAGCCATCAACATACAGAGTGCCAGTACGATCACAGCAAACTTCGTCATATCGCGCCTCCTTTTTTCCTGTTTAAGATTCCCTGAAAAATAATCGACTTCTCTCACAACGTAAACTCTTTTTAAATCCACCCTCACTAGAAGAAGGTGCCGAACGTGAAATGGGGCTCCCAGGCCGGCCCGCCATACTTGTCAAAACCGTATCCGTAATCGAATCCGAGATTACCCATACCCGGCATCTCGATCCTTATCCCGACTCCAAGTCCGCGCCTCATATTGTAGATATTCGCCTCTGTCATCGAGTTCCACGTATTACCTACATCGTAGAAGACAAGGCCCCAGACCATCTGCGAGAAGGGGAACACGAGCTCCTGGGTTATCTTTGTCATGAAGGTACCGCCGACAAACGGACTGTTTCCTTCGGGAACGACCTCATAGAAATCGTATCCCCTCAACGGGAACCGCCTGTTTCCGCCGAGCCTGTACTTCTCGTAGTCCTCCACCTGCTGTCCGCCGAAACTGTTGATACCGGCGACGTCGAGGCCCATGTGGAAGGTCAGTTTCCAGAAGAGAAGCTTGAACCATGAGATTGCGGCGCTGTTCCTGATGAACTGGACATTACCTCCGAACGGTCCGCCGGCAAGCTCGGTGTTCCAGGTTATGATAGAGCCCCTCGTCGGATGGAACGGGTTGTCGGTCGAGTTTCTCACGATGCTCAGCGTAACCGTACTCTTGTTAAGCGGCCAGGATACGAGCCTCAATGATCCGGTCTCGGGGTACCTCTCGTCGAAATCGGAGATATCAACCTTCTCGAACCTGTACCCGAGGAAGAACCGTGTGTAGTCGAGGAATGGAAGCTGCCGGCCGCCCCTGATCGAGAATCCGGTCCTCGTATCCCTGTAGTACTGCTGGCTGACCCTGTCCTGGACCCAGTCGAAAACGTTCAGGGTCAATGACCATTTTGTATCGAAGAAGTAGGGCTCTGTATAGCGCAGGTTCAGGTTCTTTCTGTACCTGCCGAATTCCCAGTCGAGCCCGATCGTCTTTCCGCGCCCGAGGAAGTTGTTCTCCTGCATACCGAGGAAACCTGTCAGCCTGTTGAGCTGCGAAAAACCGAAACCCGCCCTGAAACTTCCCGTCTGCTTTTCCTCGACGTCGATCAGGAGGTTGATGTCTCCTTCGTCCCCTACCGGCTCGGTATCTATATTCGGGGGCCCGGAAAAATAGCCGAGCTGGAATATCTCGCGTATGCTTCGCTGAACATCCTGGAGGATGAACCTGTCGCCAGGATAGACTTCCAGCTCGCGGCGGATCACATTCTCGAATGTCTTGGTATTCCCGGAGATCTTGATCTCATTGATCGAAGCGGGCTGGTTCTCGAGGATCTCGAAGTTCATATCGATCATCCTCCGCCGCTTCGTCTCGTTGGGGATGACACGGCTCCAGATATAGCCGTTCTCCCAGTAGACCGAGTTGATCCCCATATTCGTCATTTCCATCGCCTGCTGGGAGAAGGGGTTCCCTTCGACAAGCTGAATAAGGCTCTGGATCTCGACGTCGTCTATCTCCTCGTTACCCTCGAATGTGATCTCTCCGACATAGTAGCGGAGCCCCTCGGTCACCCTGATATAGATATCGACGTACCTGTCTTCCTCGACCTGCTCTATATGGTCTATCGCGACGGTGGCATCCATATAGCCGTCGTCACGGTAGAGCATCAGGACCTTCGCGAGATCCTCCTCGAGGACCTTGGGCTTGTAATCCCCGCCCCTGAACCACGAGTCGGGTTTGCTCTCAAAGAAGCTGAGTATTTCCTTTGTGCTGAAGGCCCCGTTACCGAGGATATCGATATACCGTATCTTGACCTTCCGCCCCTCGTCGATCTTGTAGGTCACGTAGATCTTGTTGTCTTCCCTCGATGGGGTCTTGACGACCTCTATCTTCGCGCCGTTGTACCCTTTCTCACCGTAGAGGTCCCTGATCGCCGTGATATCCCGCGTTATCATCGCCGGACGGGCAAAATAACCTTCCCGGGTCGTTATCTTCTCCTTGACGTCCTTTTCCTTCACCCTTCGGGCGCCCTCGACGATGACCGACTTGACCCTGGGGTACTCCTCGACCACTATCGTAACGACCGCCTTGTCGCCATCTTCAAGGTAATAGGCCTGTACATCGGCGAAGTCCTTCGTCCGCACGAGCCTCTTGATACCCTGCGAGACCTTTTCCGCGACGAATATGTCCCCCGCCTTGACGCCGAGGATAGAAATGATCTTCGAATCGGTCACAAACACATTGCCCTCGACGTCGACCCTCCCGACTTCTATCGAGAGAGCCTGCGTTGAAGCACAAAGCAGTATGAGTAATGCGGTAATAAACGTTTTCATCGTTATTTATCCATTCATCGGGGCTCGAATCCGGTGAATGCTATCATAGCCCCTCTCGGCTGCAAAGACATAAAAGACCAGCCGGTAAGAAAGCAGGCAGTATTCACACGGCGGTCCAGGGTCCGTATAAGATAAGACACCCGGGCCACAGGGGAAAGCCCGTTTCTCCGGCTTTTTAAAATGCCCCGGTCGGCGTTCCCGGGGCACATTTACTTGTACGTTTGATTTTAGGCGCGGTTCCAGATAATCTCGCGCGGCGCCCACCTGATACCGGCTGTTCCGCCGGGCTACTCAGGGGTGCAGGAATCGACCTTCTTCTTCTCAGCAACGAAGATAAGGCGCTTGGAACCGGGATCCGCAGTGATTTTCAGGGTATCGTTCCTGCTTATCTCCCCGCCGAGCATTTTCTCGCTCAGAGGATCCTCGAGGAGCTTCTGGATGGCCCTCTTGAGAGGTCTCGCTCCCAGGGCCGGTTCGTATCCGTTGTCGAGGATGAACCCTTTCGCTTCCTCGGTGATATCGAAATCGAGGTTCATCGCATCGAGCCTGCTGTAGAGGTCCTTCAGGAGGATCTGAATAATCTCCATCAGGTCCTTACGGTCGAGCTGCCTGAAGACGATAAGCTCGTCGATCCTGTTGATGAACTCGGGGTTGAAGATCTGCTTCGCCGCATCCATGATCTTGCTCTTCATGTGCTCGTACCCGGCGTCGGTCCCGCCGTCCTCGGAGACAAATCCCATTCCCTTCGTTCCCTTTACCTCCTTGGCGCCGGCGTTCGAGGTCATGATCAGGACAGTGTTCCTGAAATCGACCCTGCGGCCGAACGAATCGGTGAGGCTTCCCTCCTCGAGTATCTGAAGAAGGAGATTAAAGACGTCGGGATGAGCCTTCTCTATCTCGTCGAGCAGCACCACAGAATAAGGCTTGCGCCTTACCTTCTCGGTAAGCTGTCCGCCCTCCTCGTAACCTACGTATCCGGGAGGGGCTCCGACGAGCCTCGAGATGGCGAATTTTTCCATGTACTCGGACATGTCTATCTGGATAAGAGCGTCCTCGCTCTCGAACAGCGTCGCGGAAAGCGTCCTTGCCAGCTCTGTCTTTCCGACGCCTGTCGGGCCGAGGAAGACAAACGAACCGATCGGCCTTCGCGGATCGCGCAGGCCCGCCCTGTTTCGCCTTACCGCCCTGGCGACCGCCTGGAGCGAGGGCTCCTGGCCTACGACCCTCTTGCGCAGCTCATCCTCGAGGTTGAGGAGCTTGACCGTCTCCTCCTCCTCGACATCGGCTACTGGGATGCCGGTCATGTCGGAGATCACATTCGCCACATCTTTCGCCGTGACGATAGATTCGCTCTCCTGCCTCGACTCGGACCATTCCCTGTGCCTGTCCTTGAGAGAGGTGCGCAGTTCCTTCTCCTGATCCCTGAAGGCAGCGGCCTTCTCGAATTCCTGGGCCTGGATCGAGGATTCCTTTTCCTTCGATATCTCTTCTATCTGTCTCTCCATCTCACGCAGTTCCTCGGGGATCGTCGTCACGGAGAGCCTCGCCCTCGCGCCCGCCTCGTCGATCACGTCGATCGCCTTGTCAGGCAGGAAACGTCCCTGGATATACCGCTGGCTGAGATGAACCGACTGGGTTATAGCGTCATCGGTGAATTTCGTCCTGTGATGGGCCTCGTACTTGTCGCGAAGGCCCATGATGATCTGGATAGTCTCGGCCTCGGTAGGGGGATTGATTATTATCGACTGGAACCTGCGCTCCAGCGCCCCGTCCTTCTCGATATGCTTGCGGTATTCATCGAGGGTCGTCGCGCCGACGCACTGGATCTCACCCCTCGCCAGGGCCGGTTTAAGCATGTTCGAAGCGTCTATCGCGCCCTCAGCTCCGCCCGCTCCGACGATAGTGTGGATCTCGTCGATGAAGATTATTACCTGATCATTGTCGCGGATCTCCGCGATGATGTTCTTGAGACGTTCCTCGAACTGTCCTCTGTATTTCGTTCCCGCGACTACAGATGCCAAGTCGAGCGTCGTTATTCTCTTGTCCTTCAGGAGTTCGGGGACCTTGTTGGCCATGATCTTCTGGGCGAGGCCCTCGATGATCGCCGTCTTGCCGACGCCCGGTTCTCCGATGAGAACGGGGTTGTTCTTTTTCCTTCTGCACAGAATCTGGATGATCCTGCCGATCTCCTTTTCCCTGCCTATGATCGGATCGAGCTTGTTGTCCCTGGCGAGTTCGGTCAGGTCCCGGCCGAACTGGTCGAGTGTCGGGGTCTCGCTTTTTGCCTGCTTGCCATGCTCTGGGCCGCGACCCGCGCCGCCCTGGTGGATCATCTTCATGATCTCTTCGCGGACCCTCTTGCGGTCGACGCCCAGTTCGAGCAGCACGCGTGCCGCTACTCCCTCACCCTCACGGATGAGCCCTAGGAGCAGATGCTCGGTACCGACATAGTTATGCCCGAGAAGCCTCGCTTCCTCGATCGAAAGCTCGAGGACCCGCTTGCCCCTGGGGGTCAAAGGTACCTCGCCAAGAGTCAGCGTATCACCGCTCGGCCTTACTATATTCTCTATTGCCTGCTGTATCTGGTCGAGGTCAAGATCGAGTTTCTGCAGTACCCGCGCGGCGATCCCCTCGCCCTCGCGTACTATCCCGAGCAGGAGATGTTCGGTTCCAATGTAGTCGTGCTGCAGTCTGTTTGCCTCGTCGCGTGCGAGATATATGACTTTTCTGACCCGCTCTGTGAACTTGTCGTTCATGTGCCCTGGTCTTCCTTTCCCCAGGCGGCCCCGGCTCCCTCAGGAAGCCTTCAGCCTCGACCTGATGTAATCAGCCCTGCTCCTGTCCCTCTCGTCGGCCCCCATGGCCTTGCCGTAGAGCATCTGGAGATGCATCGGCTGTATCATGATCAGCATCTCGTTGAGATCGGACAGTCCGGTATCGGTGATAAGGCCGAGGCCGACACCGAAACGTACTGCCGAGATGAGCACTGTAGCTTCCCTGGAATCGAGCATCCTCGCGTTCCCCAGGGTACCGTAAGCCCTCCATATCTTGTCTTCGAGCAAACTCCGTGCCTCTTTGAGGAGGCTTTCACGTGCTTTCTTCTCGAATTCGAGTACTTTTCTTATATGCGCGTCCATGTTCATTATCGTATCTGCCTCTGACAGGCCGAGGGTGATAGAGTTCGATATCTGGAAGAAATTACCCGCCGGCTCACTGTCTTTTCCATAACTTCCTCTGACATTTAATCTTACGTGCCTAAGACCGTCAGAGACCTGCCTTATATCGCCATTATGGGCAAGACCGGGCAGGTGCACCAGCGCCGATACCCGCAGTCCGGTGCCCACATTGGTGGCACAGGCGGTCAGATAGCCGAACCTGTCGGAAAAGGCGAATTCGAGGGATCCGTCGAGCTCGTCATCCAGACGGCTCACACGGTCGAACGCCTCGTTCAGGGCCAGTCCGGCCTCGAACGACTGGAGACGGAGATGATCCTCCTCGTTCAGCATCACGCTGAGTTTCTCTCCGCGGACGACGACCAGCCCCCGGTTCTTGAACATGCCGACCATATCCTGCGAGATCAGGCGCCTCTCGGCCAGCAGCAGGCGCTCCTGCTCGGAAGTCTCGTTCATATCGAGATAGACCGAACCCTTCATCGATGAGGTCAGTTCAAGGGCCTCCCTCGCCTCGGCGCGGACCACTTCGAGCTCCGACGCGTCGGCACAGTGAGTAAAGGTCCTGCCCTCGATGTTTCTTGCCAGCCTGATACGGGTCGACAGAACGAGTTCGTTCTCCTCGCCCCCCTCGGCCAGCCATGTCGCCGGCCTCTTCAACAGTGTCTGCAGCTGCTTCTGCGTCAACTCGCTTCCATCCCTTTTTTCAGATCCGATATCTCATCCCTGAGACGCGCCGCTCTTTCATAATTTTCCACTTCGACGGAGATCCGCAGTTCGTCTTCGAGGGCCCGGATCCTGCGCCTCGCGTTTACCTTATCGGTGCAGTACCTGCGCGGCGACTTGCCGAGGTGCCTCGCGTTACCATGGATCCTCTTCAGGACCTTCTCGATATCCTCACCGAACGAATCGTAGCATTTCGAACAGCCCAGTCCGGCCGATTTGCTGAAGGCGGCGTATGTTCTCCCGCAATGCCCGCACCTCTTCCCCTCGCCCTTCTTTTCAGTCAGTGTGCTGTCCATGAGGCCGGCGAGAAGATGGTTCTTCTCGAAATTACTTTTCTTGAGATTGTCAAAACCCTTGGACTCGGCACATACCCGGCAGGCATGTATCTTCTGAACATCGTTACCCACGACGTTGGTAACGTGTATGATCGCCTCCCTTTCCCTGCAGAATTGGCATTTCATATCTTTACCGCTCCACCGGCAGGAGCTTTCCTCCTTCCAGCACGAATCCGCGGTCGGCCCTTGTGAGGAGTTCCCTCTTGTGGGTGACCACGACAAACGTCTGGTTCTTCGACCGGCTCAGATCGAGTATCAGTTTGTGAAGCCTCTCGCTGTTGACCTCGTCGAGGTTCCCCGACGGCTCATCGGCAAGCACGATCGCGGGCTCGTTCATAAGCGCTCTCGCTACCGCGACCCGCTGCTGCTCTCCACCGGAAAGTTCGGCCGGCCTGTGCGTGATCCTCTCCGCGAGCCCGACCTCGGCGAGAAGATGGGCAGCCCTGTCCTTTTCTTTATTCTCGACACCGCCCCTGAGGACAGCCGGCATCATCACATTCTCCAGGGCATCGAATTCGGGCAGAAGGTAATGAAACTGGAAGATGAATCCGAGGTCCCTGTTCCTTATCGCGTTCAGTTCCTTGTCGGGGACGGAGAACGGGTCGCGGCCCCTGATCAGCACCTCGCCGCTGTTCGGCGTATCGAGTGTACCGAGTACATGAAGCAGGGTCGACTTGCCGGCGCCGGAAGCGCCGAGTATCGCTACTACTTCACCGCCTTCAGCCTCAAAATCGATTCCTTTGAGGACCTCGATCTCGCCTGTGCGGCTTGTAAAACTCTTCATCACATTCTTAGCGCTTAGAATGCTCATATTCTCTCACCCGTCTGAAATATACGGCCTGGAGCCCGGATGGGCAAACGGCCCCATGTCAATAATCGATCAATCGTATTTTATGGCGTCGAGGGGTGACATATTGCATGCCTCCCAGCTCGGATAAAGCGTTGCCGCAAAGGAGATCAGAAGCGCCGCTCCCGAGACCATGATTACATCGAAGGTCCGCACGACAACAGGGAGCGTATTGATAAAATAGACGTCGGCAGGAAGATCGAGCTCTACTGCCGACAGAAGGGCGCAGATACCGAGCCCCGCGGCCACACCGAGAGCCGTACCTATCGACCCGATTATCGTGCCCTCCATCATGAAGATTGACATGATCCCTCTCGACGATGCCCCCATCGACCTGAGGATCCCGATCTCGGTGCGCTTCTCCATGATCACCATCGTAAGCATTCCAACGAGGTTGAATGCGGCGATCAGAATGATAAGTGTAAGGAGCATAAACATGAGGATCTTTTCGACCTTAATATAACTGAAGAGGTTCCTGTTCATCCTGATCCAGTTATTCATCCCGTAAGCGCCGCTTCGTTCGAGTCTCTGGTCGATCCGGTCCTCCGTCTCCGCAGCCTTCCAGATATCAGTAGTGCGTACGCCGATGCCTCTCGTAGAGGCCTCGAAATCGAAGAAGTTCTCCGCTTCGCGGATATCGATATAAGCGAATCTCGAATCGAATTCGAACACGCCTGTCTTGAAAAACCCGAGGACACGGAACTCCCTCGTCCGCGGCTGTATCTCACCCATCCTCATCTCGGCAGGGGCGCTGACCAGTGTTATCGTCTCACCGAGGTATACCTTGAGGTCATCGCCGAGATCCTGGCCGATCACGATTCCCGGGAGGTCCTTGCCGTCCTCGAAGCCTGTCGAAGTAAACGACCTTATCGGAGGAACGAACGAGTCGATCACGGCCGACACGTTCCGTTCGGCATCGATATCGACACCTTTTACAATAACGCCCTTCGTCTTGACCCTCATGCCTGGGATCAGCTCGTAGAAGAGCAGGGCCTCTCCCCTTACGAAAGGCGAGGCCGCATCCACCCCATCCACCTCTTCCACGATGGCTGTCACGCTGTCGATCCCCGCCCAGGAACTCGGAAGGCTGGCGAAGACTATCACATGCGTATTGAACTCGATTATCCTGCTGCGCAGTTCGCTCTCGAACCCGTTCATCAGTGACAGGACGATTATCAGGACGGCGACGCCGACCAGCGTACCGCCGACAGCGATCATCGTCACGCGGGATACGAATCCGCTGCGCCGACGGGCCCTGAGATACCTGAGCGCTATTGCCAGGGAGTAATGCATATTCCTGTCAGCCGTCCCTTCCCGTTTCGGGCCTCATCGCGGGGAATAGGATGACGTCCCTGATAGAATGTGAATCTGTCAGGAGCATAACGAGCCGGTCGATCCCGATACCGAGTCCCCCGGTCGGCGGCATCCCGTGCTCCAGGGCCCGGAGATAATCCTCGTCGACCGGATGTGTCTCGTCGGCCCCTTCCATCTTCATCCGCGTCTGCTGCTCGAACCGTTCCCTCTGATCGATCGGATCGTTGAGCTCGCTGAAGGCGTTTCCCACCTCGAAGCCGGCTATGTAAGGTTCGAATCTCTCTACGAGACCCTTCTCGCTTCTGTGCACCTTGGCCAGAGGCGAAAGTTCCACCGGATAGTCTGTGATGAATACCGGCTGTATCAGATGAGGTTCTACGAGCTCGGAGAATATCTCGTCGAGCAGCCCGCCGCGGCCGGAGACTCCCTCGAGATCGACATTGTGGCTCTTAGCCGTCTCGCGCAGCTCTTCCTCCGAGGCCTCACGAAGGTCCTTGCCGGTCTTCTCCTCTATCGATTTATAGAAGGTCAGTCTCTTCCACGGGGAAGCGAAATCGATCTCGTATTCCCCGTACTTGATCTTTGTAGTGCCCAGGACCTCGTCGGCGAGCTTCTGGTACAGCCCTTCGACAAAATCCATCATATCGTTGTAGTCCCAGTAGGCGGCATAGCATTCGAGCATTGTGAACTCGGGGTTGTGCGACCTGTCCATCCCCTCGTTTCTGAAATCCTTGCAGAACTCGTATACCCGTTCCATCCCGCCGACGATCAGCCTCTTGAGGTATAGCTCGTCCGCTATCCTGAGATAGAGCTGCATGTCGAGTGCGTTGTGATGCGTGATGAACGGCCTCGCCATCGCGCCTCCGTATATCGGCTGCAGGATCGGCGTCTCTACCTCGAGAAAATCACGTTCGTTCAGGTAGGTCCTTATCGTGTCGATAATCTTCGATCTCGTCCGGAAGACCTCCATGACCTCATCGTTGACGATCAGGTCGACGTAGCGCCGCCTGTATCTCAATTCCTTGTCCTGCAGGCCGTGGTACTTCTCCGGAAGAGGAAGAAGAGACTTGGAGAGGAGCTCGATGCCGGTCACCTTGATCGTCAGCTCGCCTGTCCTCGTCCTGAAGAGATTGCCCGAGATACCGACGATGTCACCGATGTCGAGGAGCCTGAATATCTTCCACGTCTTTTCATCTACTTCGGCATCCTTGATATAGAACTGCATGCTGCCGCTGCCGTCCTTGAGGTTGCCGAACGATGTATGCCCGTGTCCTCTTACCGCCAGGATCCTTCCGGCCACGGTCGCCGAGGCGTCCTCGGCCGAAAGCGCTTCCTCGTTCTCAGCCAGCTGGGCGAGGGTATGGGTCCTCTCGAACCTGTAAGGATAGGGATTAACGTCCATCCCACGCAGCTCCTCGAGCTTGCGCAGGCGTTCGTCCCTCTCCTTTCCCCCTTCCTTCTTTGTTTTATCGCTCACCTTCAGCTCTTCCTTTCCTTCCATTTCAGAAAACCTTCCATGAACTCATCTATCCTGCCGTCCATCACGGCCTGGATATTGCCTGTCTGGACCGCTGTCCTGTGGTCCTTTACCATCGTATATGGATGAAATACATAACTTCTGATCTGGTTTCCCCAGGAGATATCCTTCTTTTCTCCGGCGGCGGCGTTCTGCTTCTGCGACTCTTCCTCCATCAGCTTCGTATAGAGGCGGGACCTGAGGACCTTCATCGCAAGCTCTCTGTTCCTGCGCTGTGACCGCTCGTTCTGGCACTGCACCACTATGCCTGAAGGGAAATGGGTGATCCGTACCGCCGAGGAAGTCTTGTTGACATGCTGCCCCCCCGCTCCGCTCGCCCTGTATGTATCGATACGCAGATCGTCGGGATTGATATCGACCTCGATCTTGTCGTCTATCACAGGATATACGTGTACGGCGGCAAACGAGGTGTGCCTCCTGTGATTGGCGTCGAAAGGCGAGATCCTCACGAGCCGGTGGATGCCGCTCTCCGACTTGAGTCTGCCGAACGCGAGGTCACCAGTAACCTCGAGGGTAGCGTTTTTTATCCCTGCCTCGTCGCCGGGCTGCAGGTCGATCATCTTAAATGTATATTCGTGTGTCTCGAGGAACCTCGTGTACATCCGCAGCAGCATCTCGGCCCAGTCCTGAGACTCAGTCCCGCCAGCGCCGGGATGGATGTTCAGAAGAGCGTTCCCATGATCGTTCTCCCCGGACAGCAGCACGGCCATCTCAAACTTGGCGAGGCCGCGGTCGACCTTCCCCAGTTCGATCAGGATATCGGCGAGGATCGATTCATCCTCCTCGCCCAGCTCTATCAGTTCTTTAAGGGAATCTATGTCCGCCTTGATCCTGTTATAGGGATCAAGAGTACTCTTCAGCAGTTTGAGTCTCGTTACGAGTTTCTCGGCGTTTTCCCGGTCATTCCAGAAATCGGGCGCGGCCATCTTCTTCTCGATCTCCGCCACCCCGACCTGCTGTGTCTCGAGGTCAAAGATACTCCTTGAGGCTAAGCAGCTGCTGTTCTGCCCTTGCGGCGGCCTCCGCCGCTTCTTTCGATGACAAATTCTCCTGCTTCAACTTTTCCTCCGCGATTGGTTGTATTCCTCGAGAAAACTCTCTCTGATCCGCGCCGCTTCCTTCCGGACCTCCGCGAGAGGGATATCAGTGTCGAGCCTGACACCGGCCTTCTCCCAGTCTTCGAAAAGCTCCTTCTGGCGCTCTATACGAAGCTCGGCTTCCTTCCTGTCGAAACCGTTCCTGCGCATCATCCTGCGGATACGGACCTCCTCAGGCGCGTCTGTAAGCACCACGAGGTCCGCCCTGAATCTGAATTTATACTGTAAAAACAGCACTGCATCAAGGACTATGTATTTCGATGTCTTTTCAAGTTCCTTCAGCTTTTCCCGGGCGAGTTTCTTGACATAAGGGCGGATTATCACGTTGAGCCTGTCGAGTTTCCTCTGGTCCGGAAAGACGGTCCGGGCGAGCCTCAACCGCGACACATTCCCGTCATCGCCAAGAACGCCGGGGCCGAATTCCTCCGCGAGTATTTCGACGAAACCAGGATAGTCAAAAGCTTCGTGCGCCAGCATATCGGCGTCCACGTAGGTGCCGCCACCCTCTGCCATGACCTTCGCGACTGTCGACTTTCCGGACGCGATAGGACCGGTGACTACTATCAGAGGAATTTTCATCCGTGCGCCTCCAGCCAGTCCTTGCCTGTGTCGACCTCGACCTTCAGCGGAACATCGAGTTTAACGGCAGCCTCCATCTTTTCCCTGACCAGTTCGAGCATACTGTCCTTTTCACTGAGAGGCACATCGAAGACGAGTTCATCGTGGACCTGGAGGATCATCCTCGCTTCCAGCCTCTTCTCAGCGAGAGCTTTGTCTATATCGATCATGGCTATCTTGATCATGTCCGCTGCGGTCCCCTGGATAGGCATGTTGACCGCGATCCTCTCGGCGAAACTTCTCAGCCTGCCGTCGCCCGACTCTATCTCGGGAAGGGGACGGCGCCTGCCGAAGAGTGTTTCAGAATAACCCTTCTCACGCGCTGTCTCCTTGGAGTCATCTATGAAATCCCTGATGCCCGGATATTTCTCGAAGTACTCTTCTATAAAATCCTTCGCTTCTTCGAAGGGGATCCTCAACTGCTGTGACAGAGCCCTCGGCCCCTGCCCGTACATCACCCCGAAATTTATCGTCTTGGCCCTCGAACGCATCTCATGCGTGACGTCCTTTTCATCTACTCCGAATATTCGAGCCGCCGTGCGGGTATGTATGTCCGCTTCATCACGGAAAGCAGCTACCAGTTCCGGATCACCGGAGAGATGAGCCATTATTCTCAGCTCGATCTGGGAGTAATCGGCGTCGACAAGGACATTACCTTTCCTCGGTACAAAAGCCTCCCTGATCCTTCGGCCCATCTCGGTACGGATCGGGATGTTCTGCAGATTCGGGTCGCTCGATGAGAGGCGTCCCGTAGCTGTCACCGTCTGGTTGAAAGATGTATGGATCCGGCCGGTCTTTCCGCTGACCAGCTTCGGCAGCGCATCGATATATGTTCCGGCAAGCTTGGCAAGCTGCCTGTATTCCACCACCAGGCCCGCGATGGGATACTCAACGGCAAGTTCGGTAAGCACCCTCACGTCGGTGGAATATCCGGTCTTGGTCTTCCTCGAAGAAGGCAGGCCCAACTTTTCGAAGAGGATCTGCTGGAGCTGTTTCCCCGAGTTGATATTGAATGTCTCCCCGGCAAGCTCGAATATCTCGCCGGTCAACCTGTCCAGCTCGCTCGATACCTTGCCGGACAATGCCTTCAGCCTCTTCGTATCGACTCCCATTCCCTCGAGTTCCATCCCCTTGAGAACGAAGCTGAGAGGCATCTCGATATCGGCGAAAAGTTTACCTGCGTCAGTTCCCTCAAGTTCGGGCTCGAAGTGCTGCCTGAGACGGAATGTGTAGTCGGCGTCCTCGGCGGCATATTCGGTGAGCCTCTCGATGGGCACCGTTCTGATATCCTTTGTCCGGTCGCCTTTTTCGAACAACTCCTTGTACGGGATCATCCTGTGGCGGAAATGGTCCATCGCGAGGTTGTCAAGCGAATGGGATCGTCTTGAAGGATCGATGCAGTATGAAGCTATCATCGTATCCCAGGTAACGTTCCCGACAGGCAGCCCGTGCGCTTCCAGGACCTTGAGGTCGTACTTGATATTGTGTCCCGTCTTTTCAGTGAGACCGCTCTCCAGGACGGGGCCGAGCACCTCTTTCACCCTGGCGAGGGGAATCCCGGACGATGCATCGTCCAGATCGAAAAGCCCCGTCTCTACCTTTTTCTCTCGTGACTCGACCGGAACGAAATAGGCCTTCCCTTCCTCACAGCAAAAAGACATCCCGACCAGTTCCGCTTCAAGAGGATCGAGCGAGGTCGTCTCTGTGTCCAGCGCGAAACTGCCGGATTCGGTCAGCACCGACGCGAGTCTCTGAAGGCCCTCCTCGCCTACCATGCTGTAGTCCGAGGTCGAGCTCGACGCGGTCCTGCCGAGATCGAGTTCCTTGATCACCTGGTTAAACTCGAGGTCGAGGAGCATGTCGAGAAGCGTGTCATCATCTCTCTCCCCAGTTACGAGATCGTCGCATGTGACATCGAGAGGGACATCGATGAGAGAGACAAGCCGCATCGACATCTCGGCGTCTTCCTTTCCCTCCTCGATCTTTTTACGTATATGAGCCGATTCTATCTCCGCGCTTCTCTCGAAGATTGCGTCGAGCGAACCGAACTGATGCAGAAGCTTCAGGGCCGTCTTTTCACCGATTCCCTTTACGCCGGGTATATTGTCCGCGCTGTCACCCATCAGGGCGAGAAGGTCGGCGACCTGTTCCGGGCGAAGTCCGTATTTCTCCTCTACCAGTTCGGGGCCGGACAGATCGGTGAGATTCGTTCCCTTACCGGGCCGTATGATCCACACCCGGTCGGAAAGGAGCTGGAAGAGGTCCTTGTCACCGGTGACGATCCGTACATCGAGCCCCTTCGCCTCAGCTTCCCGGGCGAGTGTCGCTATGATGTCGTCCGCCTCGTACCCCGGCTTGATCACTACCGGAATACCCATGGCCTCAAGCATATCCGTAATGACAGGGAACTGTGGAGAGAGATCGTCCGGCATCTCTTCCCTGTGAGCCTTGTAATCGGAATATTCCTTGTGGCGCTCGGTCTCTTCCTCGCTATCGAAGACGCAGACCAGCATTTCCGGATCATAGCGGTCCCTGAGCTGAAGGACGGTCCGGAGAAAGCCGTATACGGCGCTCGTGTTCTCACCCCGCGCGTTAGTCAGCGGATTATGGATGAATGCGTAGTATGATCTGTAGGCGATGGCGTGCCCATCTATCAGGAATAGTGCCATCACTTCCCTCCGTCATCAGCTGTCAGAATACAGTCCCTTGTCACGTATATATCGTTCGACCTGTTCCGGCACCAGATACCTGATCATCCGGCCCTCCATGATCCGCCTGCGTATCCCGCTCGACGAGATCGTGTTCGCGCCAGTCTCGAGGATCATGATCGCCGCTCCGGCGGGAGGAGCCGGAAGCTCCCCGCTGCCGGGCCTGGTCATCGAAATGATCGTCGTGTTTTCAAAAATAACGTCAGGTTTGCACCACTTCCCCATATCACGCAGAGAGTCGCTGCCCACGATCAGGTGCAGGTCATCCCTTCCGTACCCCGCCTTTGAATAGTGAAGCACCGATTCCCATGTGTAGGAAGGCCCTTCGGATCCTTCCAGGAGGGAGAGTTCGAAGCGGTCGTTCCCATCGATAGCAAGTCGGACCATCGCGATCCGTTCCTCGAACGGTGAAAGGACCCTTGCTGTCTTGTGAGGAGGGGCGGCGGTCGGCATGAACAGCACCCTGTCCAGACCGGCAAAATCAGCCGCCATCTGAGCGAGGATCAGGTGCCCGGTATGCACTGGGTCGAACGACCCCCCGAACAGCCCTATCCTTTCACGGTCAGCCACCTGTCTTCTCTTTCGAAAGTTTCTTCAGCTGGGAAGAAGCAGATCTCTGCTCCGAGAACTTGTACTTCGACTGTACAGCCCTGCTGTATGCTTCGGCCGCGACATCGTTCTCGCCGAACGCCTGCTTGATGTACCCGATATAGTACCAGCTCTTGCCGGCCCACTCAGTTTCGGGGTATTGGTCTACGACCTTCCTGAAATAGATCTCGGCGGCCCCGTAGTGCTTTCTCTTGAAATAAAGCTTGGCGCTCTGAAACGATTTTTTCCCCAGGATGTCATATATATCTTTGCGGACCTGGAGCGCTTCATCCTTGCGCGGACTGTTCGGGAATATCTCGAGGAACCGGTTGATCCGCGTCAGGGCATCGAAGGCCTGGGTCTGGTCCCTCTCCGCTCTCTGTGTCATCTCGAACGAGCAGAGACCCTCCAGGAAGAAGGCGTCGTCTATATATTCGCTGTATCCATAGTCCGCTATAAGTATCCTGTATTCGACCGAGGCGAGAGCGTACTCCCTCGCTCCGCGGTACGATTCCGCCAGCATGTACTGGGCGTAATCGCTCCTCTCGTCTCCGGCGAAGACCGCAAGGAAATCCTTGTATTCCATTCCAGCCTGCGTGTATTTCTTTCTCGAATAGAGATCATCGGCCACCCGCAGTTTTTCATCGGGGACGTTTACCGTCTTGGCGGAATACGGCCCGCCGCATGACGACAACGCAGCCGCCGCGAGTAAAAGGATGACCAGCATCCTAACGGAGGTTCTTCTTCCTCTCGGCCTCAATACTCTCAATCCTTTCCTTGGCTTTTTCGGACAGCCTTCCACTCGATCCCAGGTTGAGGTTGACTACCTCGGTGTAATAGCGCACCGCCATCGTGTAGTCGGCCCTCGATTCGTAGATCTCGGCAAGCAGGAAATTCGCCTTTTCCCTGACCAGCGGGTTGCCCGCTGTCGCGGCGAGTTCTCCGAGTATCCTCTCGGCCTCTTCCGGTTCACCGCCCGAAAGCATCTCTTTACCCGAATCGAGGAGCAGATTCTCAAGCTTCCATTCCGCCGTGCTCTTCATCCTGCTCTTCGGGTACCGGTCCTGGAATTCCCTGTAGAGCGCGATCGCGGCGAGAGTATCGCCGTGCCCCTCGAACGCCGCGCCCAGATCCATCATCGCCGATGCGGCTCCAGCCGTATCGGGATACGCTTCAAGGAAGGAAGTGTAATAATGTATCGCTCCGCGATAGTCCTTCCTGTCCAGCATCAGGTCCCCGGCGAGCCCGTTGTATATGCCGAAATCAAGGTCATTGTCGTAATTCACCGCCTGGATGATGAAGCGGCTTCCTTTCGCGCTCAATCCCTTCTGGAGACTCTCGAGCGCTTCATCCTTCAGCACCCCGGCTATCTTCGGAGCCCATGTCGAATCGCTGATGAAGACCTCGGCGAAACTGTCGGAGGCCTCTGCCTCGATACCGAGTCTCAGGTACGATTTCCCCGTGAGAAACAGAAGCTCAGGCGACCTCTCTCCACCCCTGCGGAAGTGCAGCCTGGCTATATAGAGGCCCTCGCGGTAATTACCCTTGGCGTACTCTTCCTCGACCTGTTCAAGGACCGATTTGCTTCCGCACGAAACAGCGGCGGCCGCCAACACGGCAAGCGCGAGGCACACGAGCCTTCTGAAATAAGGTCGGAAGACTATCATCCGCATCCCGGTTCAGTTTGAATCCTGATTTGAGAAGAACAGGTATACCAGGCCCACGACGATTCCTGTGACGACTACGGGTTCGACGAACCTGCTCCACTTGATCTCGTCCCGTACAGGCACTGTGAAATCGCGATCGGGATCCTCAACGCGGTCGAGCAGTGAATATGCGATCCTGTCTTCGTACTTCTTCTGGGCCTCACCGACCCAGACTATCTCGCCTGTCGAGGAATCGATCAACTTTGCAAATATCCCCACTTCTGCGAGCCTGTCTACCTCTTTGGCCCCGACCCAGTAGCTCCGGCCGATGTCGGGATACTTGACGTAGTAGGTAATGATCTGGTACGAAAAGATGTATTCGGATGTCTTTGTCTGGTCCAGATCCGCGCTCTTGGAAGCGATACGAAGCCCCGCTCCGGTCATCTTCCTGACCAGCTCGTTCTCGAACACCTTGTCGATACCCGAGCCGATCCCTCCCTCCTTGCGGATGAGAACGACCGTCTCCCTTGCTATCGACGGCATGTTTACAGCCAGCTCGTCGAGAGTCTCTCCGGCGATCTTCTCGAGGATCTCGTAGTTGGTGATAGTATGCTCACCTGTCCCCTGCGGGGAGCTTACGGCTGGAAATGTCGTTATCAGAAGGGCCAGGCAAAGCATCACAGCTGTCCTGACCAGAAGTCTTTCGTCTCTGAAACGATTCACGAAATACCTCCAATAGGGGCGTCCTGTTCTATTTATAAACGGCAGAGGCAGGAAGATTCCTGCTCCAACCGTACAATACCGGTTAACGCTGAATATAATCAGCATTTACGCATTCAATGTCAAATGAAATCTCCCGGTCCGGGCCGAGCGAAAAGGTCGTATCCCTCTGAACGCAGGACCGTTGCCTTCCCTATCGTCCCCGGGGCCGCAGCCGAATCCTCCAGCCATGTGACCCCGTCTATCTCGGGAGCCTGTCCGAACCATCTTCCCGATACCGACGATTCGCTTCTCGAATCGACGATCACCTCGATCTCCCTGCCTTCCATCCCGGCCTGAATATCGGCGGAAATGTCGAATTGAATGGAAGATAGCTCCTCGAGTCTCGCGCTTATCAGCTCGTCCGGGACCTGGTCCCCCAGACGGGCCGCGGGGGTTCCGCGCTCCGGCGACCATTTGAAGATACCTGCGTGATCGAGCCTGTACTCCTCGATAAAAGCGGTCATGCGCTCGAAATCCTCGTCCGTCTCACCGGGGAACCCGGTCATCAGTGT
>CAYWGA010000032.1:0-31671 GCA_964457905.1 uncultured bacterium
CTCTTAATCAGTAGGTTCGGGGTTCGATTCCCTGGCGGCGTACCACTTAACTCACTAATAGATAAGCAGAATTATTAAACAGACCGTTCAATTTGCCAGCGGGGGTTTCCCCATGCGGACGAGGACCCTGTGCTTGACAAGATCCCGGGTCAACGGGATGACCCCATCCGGCACATGCTGACCATCCATCTCCACCCGTGACACGCCCCGCTCGCAGCCTTCCGGGTTCTCGACATGGATCTCATATATCGCCTCGCCATGACGATAGCGCAGATCGAAACCCTTCCACCGTCCGGGGATGACCGGATTCACCTGCATGCGATCCCCCTGGACCTTCAAGCCCAGGACCTCTTCGACCCAGGCCCGGTACATCAACGCCGCGGAACCCGTATACCAGGACCACCCGCCGCAGCCTTCCCGCCCGGGCAACCGGTACACATCGGCGGAGACCACGTAGGGCTCGACACCATAGCGCCAGACCGTTTCCGGCTCGCGCGCGCGCTCGATAGGGTTGAGCATGTGCAGGATCTTCGCCGCACGCGTACCATCCCCCCGGCGCGCCATCGCCATCGCGAACCACAGGGCGGCGTGAGTGTACTGGCCTCCGTTCTCGCGTACTCCCGGCGGGTACCCCTGGATGTATCCCGGTGAAGGCTCCGATTTGTCAAAGGGAGGCGCGAGGAGCAGCACCAGGCCATCGTCCTCGCGGACAAGGTGTTTCCACGCCGATTCCAGGGCCGTATCAGCGCGAGACGCGTCCGCGGCACCGCTCAGCCACGCCCATGACTGGGGCAGGGAATCGATTTTAGCCTCATCATTCTTCGATGAGCCGAGGGGAGTGCCGTCGTCGAAGATCGCCCGAAGATACCATTTCCCGTCCCATGCCGTTTTCTCAACCTGCTGGATCAGCGCCTTCCTGTCCTTCCTGTAGGCCCGGCTCAGATCCGGCCGATCGACCAGGTCGGACAGCTCGGCCATACCTTTGAGCACATCCACGATAAACCAGGCCAGCCATACGCTCTCCCCTCTGCCTTCGGCTCCCACAAGGTTCATCCCGTCGTTCCAGTCCCCGGTCCCCATAAGGGGCAGACCGTTGGGTCCGACAGTCAGGCCACGCGAGACCGCGCGCCGGCAGTGCTCGAACAGCGTACCGGGCTTCAACCCGACTTCGGGAGTGGACAGGGTCTCGAGCTGATCGTCGTTCAACACAGGAGCATTGAGGAATGGGACCGCCGTGTGCAGGATGTCCACATCGCCGGTGGTGCGGATGTAGTGGGCTACGACATAGGGCAGCCACAGAAGGTCATCGGAAATACGCGACCGAATACCCATGCCGCCCGGCGGGTGCCACCAGTGCTGTACATCGCCCTCCTCGAACTGATGGCTTGCCGCCAGCAGTATATGCTCCCGCGCCAGCCCGGGATGTGCGAGCGGGAAGGCCATGACATCCTGCAATTGATCCCGGAAGCCGAACGCACCGCTGGGCTGGTAAAAGGCGGAACGCCCCCAGATACGGCAGTTGAGGCTCTGGTACAGAAGCCAGCGGTTGATCAGCAGGTCCGCAGCGAGCTCGGGTGTGCGCACTTCGATCGTGCCCAGCAGATCGTCCCACCACGCTTTCGCCCGGTTTAACGAGTTCTCGAACGCGGCGCTTTCCCGGTACGCCTGGATCAGCATCCGGGCATCCTCTGCCGACCCGGCCTGACCCAGCATGCATATGACCTCGGATCTCTCGCCTGGAGCCAGGTCGACTGTGATCTGCAGCGCGGCGCATGGATCCAATCCAGCTCCTGTCCGCAGCGAAAGGCCGGTTCGCTCCATCGCCGCCGGTTCCGCCATGGGGCGGTTGCGTCCCAGGAAGGATGTGCGGTCGCCGCTGTACGACTCCGCGGGGGGGCTCATGGCGGCGAAAGCAACCCGATCCCCGTAATCGGGGTGATAACAGTTTCTGGCGAGCAGGGCCCCGACCTCGTCATCCCAGGAGGTCGTGACGTGCATCTGGGAAGATTCGCGGTGCTCGCCGAGTGTCCATTCAACATAATACGTAACCGACAGCCGGCGGTGACGGTCGGAGTCGTTCCTCAACAGCAGCCTTTGCAGCTTGATCGGCTCGCCGCCGTTCTCATCCACCGGAACGAAGACCGTCAGTTCCTGTTCGATCCCCTGGCTGTTATGCTCGAATACCGTGTACCCCGCTCCGTGCCGTGCCCGGTAGGCGGTCGCCTCACGGATAGGCGACGCGGTCGGCGTCCAGTAGACACCGGTTTCCTCATCCCGGATGTACAACGCCTCGGACGGCGGATCCATTACGGGGTCGTTCGACCAGTTCGTCAAGCGGTTCCGCTGGCTGTTGCCGTACCAGGTAAACCCGGCCCCTGTTTCGCTGATCAGCGTCCCGAATGTCGGATTGGCGATGACGTTGACCCAGGGCGCGGGCGTGTTGATGCCGGGACCGAGATAGATCGCATATTCGCGCCCGTCCGGAGTAAAACCTCCCAGGCTGTTGAAATAGGACAGCTCCATGAAGGGGAGCGTTGCAGAGGGCTCACGGGGAGCACGTTTCCTGGCGATGGGCGCCGGCAGATCGGGAGCTTCCATGGGCATGCCCAATTGCTGGGGTAAGTTGCCCCTTGCCGCCACCAGAACCACATTCGCGGCGGCTCTGATCAGCATAAGATCTTCCTCCGGGATAAGATCCGCGTTGCGCAGATAGATCCCTCCCGGCCGGTCGACCTCCGTGTGCATCGAATGAGCATTGATAAGGTTCTCGATCAGTTCACGCAGCGGCTGCTCATAACTGCCTGCCTCCTCGTTCAGGATCACCAGATCTACCGTCAGGCCGTGCATTCGCCAATAGGCATGCGCCTGGAACAGTTGACGGACCAGGGTAATATCCCGCGCCTGTCCGATGACGATCAGGGCGATCGGTACATCACCCGAGATCCCGTAGGGCCACAGGCCGGCCTGACCCTTGCGGTTCTTTTCGATGCAATCGGAGGGAGACCGCAAGAGCGGACTGGGGAACAGCAGGTGGCTTGCCAGCTGCTGGAATCGGCGGGCTTCGTCCGGCTGGATGCGAAGCTGTCGCAACTCGAGCTGGGAGGAGGCCCAGGCGATATCCATCGACCGGTCGATCGCATGAACATCGCTGTATTTGCTTATCAACTGGAGGACCTGCTGACGAGTTTCACCGGCGGCGAGAACCATGGAAACCTGGACGCGTTTGCCAGGACCGATAGTTACGCTGCGCCGCAGACTGAGGATCGGGTCCAGGACAAAACCCTGGCTGTTGCCGGGCTCCTGGAAGACACCCATAGGATTCGCGAGTGTCCGTCCGATCCCGATGAATGTGCGTCGGTCGGTCTCGAACTGAAAGGCTTCATCCCCGTCATGTTCAAGGGTGAAGCGATGCGCGACGTAGACGGGCGGATCGTCTTTCCTGCGAGGCCGGCGGTATGCCAGGAGCGCTTTATGTTCCGGCACTGCCTCGGTCTGGATGAACATCTTGTTGAAGGCGGGATGCTGCCTGTCCGCGTTGTGCGGCGCCATCGATATCTCGACGTAGCTCGTAAGATCGATGTGGCGGGTGCGAGAGGACTTGTTGAATAGAGTGATCCGTCTGATCTCGACGTCGTCTTCCGGCGAGACGATGACTTCTGTCTCGGTCTGAATGTCGTTATCGTCGCGGCGGAACACGGCACGGTCCAGCGCGAAGTTGGCGGAATACGTATCGACCTTTCCGCCGGTCGGGTGATACGTATTGGACCATAACCGGTCCGAATCGGCTTCATATATGTAGCAGAAAGTCCCCCATGGATCCGTCGTGCGATCCGACCGCCAGCGGGTGATCTCGAAGTCGCCCCAACGGCTGTATCCACCGCCGGCGTTTGTGAGCATCAGACAATAACGTCCGTTACTGAGCAGCTGTGTTTTGGGTGTGGCTGTATGAGGCGTATCGAATTTACTTACTGATGGCGCCACTTCGCCGACGCTTATCACCGATGGCATTTCCTCCCGCGTGGGGATGTGGTGCAGGGGAGGAAGGTCGGGGATGCGCTCCTGGAGTAATGGCTCGACCGCACGCACGCGTGGATCGGCATGGAAACGGCGCTGGATGGGATTGCCGTGAATGAAGTTGTTAAGGGCCAGGAAGCCCATGCCCTGATGATGGGCCATGTATGCCCGTACAATCACTCCGCGCTCGCCATCGCGGCGTGGTTGCCGGCCGAAGTCCATCGCTTCATAATAGCCGTAATCGTGCAGAAGCCCCAATCCGGCCAAATTTTTCAGATTCTCCACGGTCTTTTTCGGCTCTTCATTCACCGCCAGAAGGGAGGCATAGGGCGCTACGACGAGCTCTTCCCGGACGCTTCGTTTCAGGCCCAGCTCCGGAACGCCGAAGGCCTTGTACTGGTAAGTCTTATTGATGTCCAGGTCCCCGAAAGCAGACTCCGAGATCCCCCACGGCACGCGGCGCTTGCGGCCGTATGCGATGTGGATCGCCACTGTTTCCCTGATCGCTTTATCCAGGAGCGAGTTGTCGTACGAGCGCTGGAATATCAGCGGCAGCATATATTCGAACATACTCCCCGCCCAGCTGAGCAATGCCCGGCGATGGCCGATCGAGCCGTAGGGCCGGCTCAGAGAGAACCAGTGCTCGATCGGGACGTCCCCCTGTGCAATGGCGATGAAACTTCCCAGTCGCGCCTCGCTCGCGAGGAGGTCGTAGTAGGAGCTGTCCAGGCGACCTTCAGAGACGTTGTAGCCGATAGAAAAAAGCCGCCGGTCGGTATCATACAGGAAGCGCACGTTGATCGATCCGGATAATTCGCGTACGTCCCCGATGAGTTTCCTGCCTGACACCAGCATTTCGTTGGCCAGCCATTTCGACTTTTCGAAGGTATCCATGAGGCGGTCGATCCATTCGAAGAGGGGGGCCGCGTCTGTGTCAGCCTCCTCCCGGATCGTCCGGAGTAATCGAATACATGCGATGTTTCCATTTGCGAGATCGAGAAGTGAAGGCGCGAAACGCATATCAGCGAGGCACGCGATCATTACATCCTGCCCCAGCCTGGCGATCTCCTCTTCCGTCTTTTCATCGAGGATCTCGATCCAGGCGAGGTAGCGATCCGCAATCCCGAGCCAGGCCGATGCCTGGCTTTGCATCTGCCTCGCCCAGAAGGCCGTACTCGTTTCAGCGCCGGCGGACTCGCGCACCTCATCGGCAAGCGCCCGTATATCGCCTTCTACCCGACGCACCAGGCTAACGGCGTCGGCGATCCGCTCCGGCGGGTTTCCCAATGCGTGCATCAGTTCGTCGAGGCCTTTGGTATCGAAACCGGAAATATCTTCTTCTTCGGAGGCTTGTCTCAGGATTTCCCCTGTATCCAGTAAGCCTTCAAAGGCCTTCACATCCAGAACGGGCGTCCGAATAAGCTCGCCGAGCCCTTGCTCCAGGGCCCACAGGCAGGCAAGGAAGTTACCGCTGTCTACCATGGACACATAGCGCGGCTCCAGAGGGGCCAGGGTCTGAATGTCGTACCAATTCAGCAGGTGGCCCTCGTAACGCTCAAGTTTATCGATAGTCTCTACAGTACGCGTCAGATCCTCGACGACCCGGTCCCCCGTCACATATCCGAAATCATGCGCGCCGAGCGCGCTGAGCATCCAGAAACCGATGTTGGTCGGGCTGGTACGCATCGTCAGTTGATCTGTGTGGGAGACCTGATAATTATCGGGCGGCAGCCAGGAGGATTCATCACCGACGAACTCCGAGAAAAAGCTCCAGGTCCGCCGGGCGACTCTCCTCAGGAACCGAATATCCTTTTCGGGAAGGCTGGATTGCAGGGGGCTCGCGAGCGGCCGTATGACCAGGAGCCAGCCGGCCAGAGGAGACACAAACCACAACACGAGCCAGGGGCCGGCTGCCGGAAGGCTCGATGGCGCCCAGCGCTGCAGTGCCCATCCCGCTAAAATGCTGAAGAGGCTCGACAAACCAAGTGAAATGACGAATGTCCGGACTTTCCCGGGAGCGTTCCAATGCATCGTCTGGGCTGAGGTCCACTCCAGCAACCCCCGATGTGAGATGAAGCGGCGATAGCAGATACGCACTATGGCATCCAAAACCAGCCACGCCTGGTGCGGAAGCAGTGCGGCCTCGACTATCGCCCGCAGCAGGTCGCGGGCCGCCTTTGAGAACGAAAAGCCCTTAAGCCATCGACCGGTGGTCGCCCATGTGAAGGGTTGCACCAGAGGGTGGAAGAGCAGCTGTGTGGCGACGACGCAGGAAGATATCAATCCCATCCGGGAGGAGATCAGCCAGGAGACCATAAGCAGGGCCAGGCTGGTGGGGGGTACCAGGCTCCGGCGTAGATTATCAAGGATCTTCCAGCGGTCGAACCAGGAAAGCGGATTGTGTGCCCGCTGCCCCGCAGCCAGGGGAACACGCGGCAGGACCCACTCCGCGATCTGCCAGTCACCACGGATCCATCGGTGCTGCCGGCCGGTGAAGCTCAGGTAATCCTGCGGGAAAGCATCATAAAGCTCGATGTCGCTGGCCAGTCCCACCCGGACGTGAGCTCCTTCGATCAAATCGTGGCTCAGCAGGCGATTTTCAGGAAATCTTCCGGAAAGCACCCGGCTGAAGGCGCGCACATCATATATGCCTTTACCATGGTAGGACCCTTCGCCGGCGAGATCCTGATTGACATCCGAAACGGCTCTCGAATACGGGTCGATTCCGACAGGATCAGAGAAGAGCCGGCTGAAAAGGGAGGCATTAGTGCTCGGCAGCGAGGGGCTCACGCGTGGTTGGATGATGGCATAGGAGCCCGGCTTGATAGTTCCTTCCGCATCGAAGCGCGGCTGGTTGAGAGGGTGTGCCAGGGTCTCGATCATCCTGCGGGCGGTGTCATGAGGCAGTTTTGTGTCGCTGTCCAGTGTGATGATGAACCGTACGTCGGACAGATGATCCGGATCGCCGACGTATACCAGGCGATCGGCATCCTCGGGCCGCGTTCCATCTATCAGACGATTCAGCTCTTCCAGCTTCCCGCGTTTGCGCTCCCACCCGATGAATTTATGCTCGGACTCATTCCATTTCCGCTCCCGATGGAAAAGGAAGAAACGTCCACCGCCATACCGATCATTGAGGGCTTCGATGCCTTCGGTCACCGTTCGTAGAAGGAGCTCGTCCTCCTCGCCGTGTTCCTTATCCGAATCCGTATAATCCGAATAGAGACCGAAGAGAAGATTGGACTCTTTATTGGCCAGAAACCGGATCTCGAGATTATCCACTGCGTCTCGGGTCGTATCCGTATTCAACAGCACCATGGGCACAACGGTGAGGGTACGGAATTCATCGGGGATCCCCGAATCCTCGAAATCCATCTTTGGAAGGGTGCGCGGTGGAAGCAATCGCGTGATGATGTAGTTCACGATCTCGAGCGAGATCTGGCTGGCGGGGATCAACAGGAGGAGGGCTACCAGAAGCCGGCTCCCAGGCGGCAGTCCGCGCATGCCAGGCAGGACGACAAGTGTGATAAATGCGGCGGAGAGTAAACCGAGACACAAAAAGTACACTATGGAATGATGGCGGTAGATCCAGTGCAGGGTGCGGAAACGCGGCGCCTCACGGCATCGTATGAGCTGCGACAGCTCTTTTCTTCCTTCACCGATCAGATATGTACCGACGTGGGCCCACCGTTCATCCACTACCGCTTCACGGGATGCACGCACCGCCAGCTCGACAGCTCGTCTGGCAACCTGGTCCTCTGTCTGACCGGACCTGCGGGCGAGTTCTTCGATCGCCTGGCGACACCGGTCGCGCGTGTCAAAGTCCATCCGGGGATAGATGCCCGAAGGATCCATGCAGAGCAGCTGCTCCACCCGGCTGAGCTTTTCGAATATTTTTCGCCAATCCAGAAGGGCGAGTTGCCGCAGGCTGGTGAACGCATTCCCGATCGATATCTGATCTATCATCTGGCGGTTATTCTCGACAGGGTTAAGATCGCTCAGAGATTTATGGAACGTGCGTTCGAGCCATCCCTGGACCGGCACCAGCGCGGCTTCCTGGTCGTAAAGGTTCTCGAGCAGTTGAGAAGCGAAAAAGAGACTCGGGCTCGGTTGCGTTTCGGCGAGTTCCGCAAGAATCGAGAAAAGTTGATTTGGATCCCGCCGGTTGGTGGCAATAAGCCTGTTCGCCCAGAACTCGGCGATTTCACGCTCTCGCAACTCTGTCAGCGCTTTTTCCGCGAGATTCGAGATGCTCTCGATCAACGCCGCCCGCAGCATCTGGGGGACGGCCCAGAGTTCACCGATCGACAGTACGCTGATGGATTGATAGGAATCGATAAACGCGAGGATGTTCTCCTGATCCAGACGCAGGTCTGTATGGGAGACGAGATCCCTCGCCAGGCCGTAGATGCGCGGCAGGCCCCGGCAGGGCTCGTCGATGAGTGACGGAAGCTCCAGGTAATAGCGCCGGGGAAGGTTCATCTGAATTTCGCGGATGTTGCTCTCGACGATGTACTCGTTGTCCAGGAGCCATTCGGCGGTCGGGGGTGTGCTCTGTCCAATTCGACTCGCTTCGGCTAGATCCATGCATGCCAGTTGTATCCATCGCCTGGTCTTTTCGAGTCGCTTGAGCAGTCCGATGTCCCGGCCGGCATCCGGGTCCACCCGCTGGTCCCCGGCGAGACGCTCTGCGTATTCCGGGATCTGCGCCGCCGAAAGGGGACTGCCAAGGTTCTCCGTCTCGCCGGCGAGACTCTCTCGTTTCGGATGCAGGATGAATATGGCAGGAGGGATCTCGCCGCTCTCCCGCAGAATTGCCACCGGGGAACGCAGCGTTTCAACAGGTGTCCGGAGAATCAGAACGGTCTCCCCGGAAACCAGCCAACGTGTGTGATTCTCGAGCAGGCTTCGTTCCAGGCCGAACCTCGACCGCCTTATCCATATAGCGCTGAAGAGGATTCCCGCCAATCCGCCCGCGAAGCCCGGAATCAGGGCGGAAAGGACTCCGCTCAGAATCGGCGCCTGCCAATGAAGGATCATGGAGATAACTCCGGCGAGGATCCCGAACAAAATGAAAGCATTGGCGGCCCCGAAAACCCTTCGCCATTTGAAGGGATCCCATGTATGGACATTTCCCTCCGCGGTCTTGCTCACCAATGCAGCGCGGCGGAATCCCTTCCTCCGCAGCTTCTTGAGTGCTCCGCGGGCTTCATCTCGTTTTGCGAAGTAACCTATGAGGATGCCTGTTTCCAAACTCTATCCTTTTATCACCACTAGGGTTAGCTTCGATTTATTGCGCTGGATTTCACGGGGAGGGAATCTGCAATGCAACTTCGGAGCGCCAATCAGGCCGCGTCTCTGATCAAGAGCTTATAGTCATATGATATTGTAGCCACGAGGCTAGATTAAGTCCACAGCTATAAGTATCTCCCGGTCAGGCAAGCCTGCTGGCGACTCGATGATAGAGACCCGTTAAAAGGGACGCTCAGGAATGAATGCATGAACGTCGATTTGTTCTTGTCTCGCGAGAATGCCACGGATAAGATTCAGGAATGGAGGGCCGGGCACAACGAGTCCGGCAGCACAATGGCCCCGGAGCAGATCACATCTCAGAACCATTCTGTGGGAGGAACCATGCGCAGGCTGCGTTTCAGGATGATAATCCCCGCCTATCCCGCCTTCAATATCTACTCCAGGGTCGCAAGGTTGACTACCGCCCTGGGGCCGGTAATGATCGCTACTGTCGCCAGCAGGATGCAGGGCTGGGACGTCGAGGTCGTCGACGAAAACAATTACCGAAGATACGGTCCCAAGGGTGACATGGGGCGGCCTGATCACAACACGCTCCAGGCTATCAGGCGCGCCGACGTGGTGGGGCTTTATGGGGGCCTGAGCAGCACAATACCCAGGATCAACGAGCTTGTGAGCTTCTACAAGGACAAAGGCGTCATCGTGATCGCAGGGGGGCAGCATTTTGTGGGGGACCATATACGGGATGCTCTCGAAGGCGGCGTCGATTATGTGGTGATCGGCGAGGGTGAACACACGATCCAGGAACTTCTCGCGGCGATCCGGGAAGGGCGCGATCCTGATGAAATAGCCGGCATTGCCTTCATGCGGGACGGGCGGCTGGTCAGGACCCCGGAACGTGCCCCTATCACATATTTCGATGACCTGCCCCTTCCTGATTTTGACCTGGTGCGCTACGCGAAGATCAAGATCTATCCTGTGGTCTGGATCCGCGGCTGCGGCATGAACTGCGAGTTCTGCACCGTCAAGGGGAAGCCCCGCGCTTCTTCGGTGGAGCGTGTTGTCGAACAGATCGCCGCTCTGCTGGAATCACACAACGCCAGGACCTTCTTCATCGTCGATGATCTGTTCGGGAACAAACGCGAGGATACGCTGCGGCTCTGCGGCCTGCTGGCCGAATATCAGAAGGCCGTCGGCAGAAGGCTGGACATAACCGTGCAGATCAGGCTGGACAGGGCGAAAGACAAGGAACTACTCGAGGCCATGCGGGATGCCGGCATCAACACGGTCGCCATCGGTTACGAGTCGCCCATAGCCGAGGAACTGAAGGCCATGGACAAGAGGATCAAGCCGGAAGAAATGATCGGCATGACAAAGCTTTTTCACAAAGCCGGCTTCATTGTGCACGGGATGTTCATCTTCGGCTATCCCCTCCCTGAAGGCCTGCGCCTGTCGATCTCTACGGCCGAGCGCGTGCGCCGTTTCAGGACCTTCATAAAGAAGGCCCGGCTTGACACTATACAGGTGCTTCTGCCCGTTCCGATCCCCGGAACGGAGCTGACCGACCGCCTCGCCGCCCAGAACCGCATCTTTCCCATCGACTGTGTCGGCTGGGAATACTACGACGGAAACTTCCCGCTGTTCCGTCCTGACGAACCATTGACACCGAAGGACATGCAGTCCGCCACACGCAAGATCATGGGACGTTTCTACCGGTTCCGGTCGATGTTTGCCATCGGATTGAACGTTCTGACCTTCCCGGCCATAATCTTCTCGCTCTTTGACATCAAGATCGGCTGGCGAAAGTGGTATCGCCCGTGGAGAATCAATCTCCTGCGCTTCGGCGGCTGGATGATAGTGAAGCGGTGGACATCCGATTTCAAGAAAGGCAAATTCTCGAACAAGCTCAAACAGGCCGAGCAGAGGCTTGGTGATCCCGGGGGCAAGCCGGATCGATCGCCATCAGGCCGGGAAGATGGAGAAACCGGCTGTTCATAGGGAAAGCGCAACACACGGTAACTTAAGTCGGAGGACCGGAGGATAGAGATGGAATCGTACTACGGAGAGCTTGCGGCGCTGGCGACGGCTTTCTTCTGGACGGTCACCGCGCTGTCATTCGAGGCAGCAGGGAAGCGTGTCGGTACTCTTTCGCTCAATCTCATCCGGCTCTTGATGGGGCTCGCGTTCCTCACTCTCTTTCTCACACTCACCCGCGGCGCTCCGGTCCCTCTCGACGCCTCCGCTCACAACTGGGTCTGGCTGTCCGTCTCAGGCGTCATCGGATTCACGCTCGGGGACCTTCTTCTTTTCAAGGGTTTTATCCTGATAGGCGCGCGGGTGTCGATGCTGATCATGGCCATGGTCCCGCCGATAACGGCGCTCATGGGCTGGATCATCATGGGTGAGACGCTGACGCCCGTGAACATGCTCGGCATGGCGCTGGTCGTGGGAGGGATTAGTCTCGTCGTCATCGTGCGGAGCCCCGGCAGCAACAGGATAGCCTTCTCCAGGCCTCTCAAGGGAGTGCTCGCCGCGCTTGGCGGTGCAATAGGACAGGCTGTCGGTCTCGTCCTGAGCAAGTACGGAATGCGGGGATACGACGCCTTCTCAGCGACGCAGATCCGGATAATAGCGGGCACGGCGGGATTTATTATAGTCGTCAGCCTCATGGGCCGCTGGCGGCGGATCGGCCTCGCGACGCGGGACGGCAAGGCCATGGGCGCGATGTCGCTGGGGGCCTTCTTCGGCCCGTTCCTCGGGGTCTCTTTCTCGCTTCTGGCCGTCAAGTACACGGCCACCGGTGTCGCGGCCACGTTGATGGCCATGGTCCCGGTCCTTATCATCGCTCCATCAGTGCTCCTCTTCAAAGAGAAGGTTACGCTGCGCGAGGTCGCCGGCGCCCTGATCGCGGTCGCCGGAGTCGCCGTCCTGTTCCTGTGGAAGTGAGCCGGCCCGCGGCAGCATCGTATGGTCTGGACACAAGGAACACGTTTTTCCACGAAAATCTGATTTCGTGTTCCCTGAATATGCTAGAATTAACATATGAAGCGGGGAAGACTGACCACATTCATATTTCTAATCCTGATCGTCGGATCGATCTTTTCGAATGCGGTGGCCCAACTGGCGCCCGCCCCTCATGATACTCTTTTAGTGACAGCCTCAATACAGTACGACGGCCGGTATGGGACGGGAAAAGCGTACGTCTACCTTGCTGACTCACTCGCGGGTCTGAACAATCCCGTCATCACCGTCGAAGGATTCGATCTCGACAACAGCTGGGACTGGGACGAGCTGTACAATCATCTCAATACAGAGGACCTGCTCGAGACGCTCCGGGGCGAGGGGTTCGATATCGTCATCCTCGACTTCACCGATGCCACCGACTACGTCCAGCTCAACAGCTTCGTTCTTGTCGAGCTGATCGAGCAGGTGCAGTCGATGATCTACCCGAACCGAACGATCGCCGTCGCGGGGGCGAGCATGGGCGGGCTCTGCGCGCGATACGCGCTCGCCTACATGGAGACGCACGGCATCGATCACCGGGTCCGCAACTACATCTCTTTCGACGCGCCGCACAACGGGGCGAACATCCCGCTGGGTATACAGTACTGGCTCGATTTCTTCTCGGGGCTGTCCGATTCGGCGGCGGATCTACTCGCTATGCTGAACAGCCCGGCAGCGAGACAGATGCTCGTCTATCACTATACGGACCCCGCCGGTGTCACAGGACAGCCCGACCCGCTTCGCTCTGAGATGCTGGCGGACTTCGCGGCTGTCGGTGAATACCCGCAGGACCTGCGCAAGGTGGCGATAGCAAACGGGAGCGGCAGCATGCTCGGCCAGGGCTTCGGCCCCGGCGACCAGATCATCCGGTACGAGTACGAAGATCTTCTGGTTACGATCACGGGGAATGTGTCGGCGGTCCCGGACGTGACCCAGCAGACGATATTCGACGGGTATATCAGGATAATCATCCTGCCCACGACGAAGACGGTCAACGTTTCAGGGACGAAGCCTTACGACAGCGCGCCTGGAGGATGGCGCACTTCTATGGCCGACATGGACGCGACCGAAGCGCCATACGGTGACATCGTCGCCCTTTTCGACCACCACTGTTTCATCCCCACGGTCAGTGCCCTGGCGCTCGACACGGAGGACCTCTTCTACAATGTCGGTGGAGACCAGGCTATCCTGAGCCACACCCCGTTCGACATGGTCTATTTCCCGGCGGCCAACCAGGGCCACGCTTCGGTCTCTGCGGAGAACAAGCAGTGGTTCCTCGAGGAGGTCCGCATCGGTGTGACTGACGATCGCGTGCCTCCGTCGCAGGGTGTGGTGCTGTACCAGAACTACCCGAATCCATTCAACCCGGCGACGACGATAAGTTTCGATCTGCCGTACTCCGCGCACGTGAAACTGGGCGTATACAACGTGAAAGGCGAGCTCGTTTCGACTCTTGTCGACAGGTACGTGACAAAGGGACACCGTGAGCTAACCTGGAACGCCACGGACGACCGTGGGTACCCGATTTCCAGCGGAGTCTACTTCTATCGCCTCATCGCCGGCGAACTCGTCAGGACCAGGAAAATGATCCTTCTGCGGTGATATGGATCCGGCAGTAAAAAGGAGATCTGTACAATGCAGGGAGTAATGGCCTTCTTTATCGGCATCGGGCTGAGCGCGACGTGTGGATTCAGGATCTTCGTTCCCCTGCTGGGAATGAGCATCGCCCACCATGCCGGACACATAACTTTGTCTCACGGATTCGAATGGATCGGATCCTGGCCCGCGACGATAGCATTCGCTGTCGCGATGATCTTCGAGATAGCAGCCTACTACATCCCGTGGGTGGATAATCTCCTGGACACGATTGCTACGCCCGCCGCAGTCGTGGCAGGCACAATAACCACTGCATCGATGATAGGCGAGGTATCGCCATTACTTCGGTGGCCGCTTGCCATAATAGCAGGGGGAGGCGTTGCGGGTCTGATTCAAGGCTCGAGTGTTCTGACACGAGGCACATCATCCGCGACGACCGCGGGCCTGGGCAATCCAGTGGTCTCGACCGGGGAGCTGATGGCCTCCATCGTCGGGACAATTGTATCTATTGTCCTGCCGGTTGCGGCGATTGTTCTGGTTGTGCTGATTGTGTTTTTCGCATTGAGGCGGATTCTCCGCCGGCGAGCACAGCCGGGAGTATAAAGATCCGATTGATGGAGTATAGATTCTGTGTGCCTACTGATATCGAGTCAACAGGGGCAGGTCAATCTCAGATCGATCGCGTTCAACCCGCGCTGGCCTCGAAAAGCTCCAATCCGTATTCGGCTAAAAAGAGCGCGAGCAGTGCTGTCCGTTCGGCGAGGCTCGGGATAAAAATCCGCTCGTTCGGCGTGTGGTCTCCCTCACAGACAGGTCCGAAGCCGTCTAATGTGGGTATACCGACTGATCCGAAGTAGTTCGCATCGGAGGTTCCCCGCCGGTACTCCCTTCCGAGATCGATGCCGAGGGAGTTCGCCGTCAGCGCGAGCGCATCGAACATTTTCCCGGTGCGGTCATTCGACGGCATCGCAGGCCTGTGGTTCAGGACGGTGAACCGGCATCTGGAGAGCGGCTGGTGTGTGTCGCTTGCGATGCGCCGGACCTTATCGAGCAGATCATCGTACTGCCTTTCATTCCGCCACCGCAAATCGACGAGACAGCTCGCATGACCGGGCACCGTGCTCGGCCCGAGTCCGCCATCCACGGTTCCCACATTAACGGTGAGCGCAGAATCGTAATCGTTGAGTGATTCGAGCGCGGCGATCTTGTGGGCGATCTCGAGAATGGCGCTGGTCTTTTCGCCCGAGACTCTCCCGACATGACGCGCCTCGCCGTCGCATTCCAGGCGCCCGCCCGCCTTGCCGTTACGAGATACCACGATCTCGCCGCTGGGGCCGGCGCATTCCGCGGTCAGGCAGGCGATGGCATTCTCCCTTTCCCGTTCATAGAGCGTATGGGACATCACCGAACCGATCTCTTCGTCGGCGCCGAGAATCAGTGTTATGCCGAGACGGTCCATGATGCCGCACTCCCGCAAGGCCTTCAGCGCATACACGAGTACCGCGAGACCGCCTTTCATGTCACCGGTTCCGGGCCCCGTAAGCCAATCGCCCTCGGCCGTGCATGTCTGGAACGGGTGGTCGGGAGGGAAGACGGTGTCCAGATGGCCCAGGAGGTATATCGCCTTGGAGCCGGACCGGGTCCGCAGAATGTGATGGTTTCCCACTTCGGTCTCATCGATGACTTCGTGATGGGGGAAGATGCCGCCGACGGCCTCGAGCAGCATCGCAGCCACCCGGTTTGTTCCTTCGGGATTGTATGTATGGCTGTTTTCGTTACAGAGCACATTCACGAGCTCGAGCTGTTTCTCCGCGTGCTCCTTCACGAATGACAAGATCCGGTCTTTCGGGGATTTATCCATAAGATTTTATTCCGGTCGGAGTCGCTCATCGAGAAGCTCATCCTCGTATTCGCAGACGTGTCCGGCCCATGTCCTGAAGAGCAGCTTTCCGTTACGATTGTAGTTGAGGAGATATGTGGGCGCCATGGGTGTCTTGCCCTTGCCTTCGGGTGCAGTGATAATAAATGTGGGTACGGCGAGTCCCGAAGTGTAGCCGCGCAGATTTTCCATGATGTTGAGGCCGTCGGCGACTGGTGCCCTGAAATGCTGTATGCCTTCGAGTTTCTTGCAGTTGAAGATATAGTACGGTCTCACCCTTATTCTGAGAAGTTCGTGAACGAGCTTCTTCATGACATGCACATCATTATTGATCCCCCGCAGGAGAACCGACTGGTTTCCGACGAGGACGCCCGCTTCGATCAGGCGGTCTACGGCGGCTTCGGATTCCGGTGTGATCTCGAGCGGGTGATTAAACTGTGTGTTGAGATAGACCGGCTTGTGCCGGGCGAGCACTTCGCAGAGTTCCGGTGTCACCCGTTGTGGGAGGGTCGCGAGCATTCGGGACCCGAGCCGCTTGATCTCGACATGGTCGATCTTGTCCAGCTCGCCGAGAATCCAGTCGATGTAATCGTCGGGGAGGACCAGCGCATCGCCGCCGGTGAGGAGTACATCCCTGATCTCGGGGCATTGGGCGATATACTGGAGGGCCGCCTCGACATCTTCCCTGGGATAGACCATGTCTTGCTGGGAGATGTCCTTCTTGCGCAGGCAGTGGCGGCAGAACATGGCGCACATATTGGTGACATTGATAATTACGCGGTCTGCGTAGAGCCGGGTGACGAGAGGAGCCGGTGAATTATAGACGAGGGCATAGTGATCCTCTGTCTCATCGCCGAGATATTCCTGTATTGTCGGAATACTTTGTTTGAATACGGGGCATTGCCGGTCTTCCGTATGCATCAGGCTCGCGTAGTACGGTGAGACCTGCCAGCGGTAACGGGTCGAGGTCTTCTCGATCTCCTCGATCTCCTGCGGGGAGAGCTGGATTATCTTTGAAAGCGTTTCCGTATCGCTGATACCGTGTCCGAGATGCCACCGGTAATCGTTCCAGTTGTTCTCGTCGCCGCCGAGAATTTCAAGGATCCTTTGTTTATTCTCGCTCAGTCTTTTCCATTCCTTCGTGCCGGTCGGGATCCGGACTTGCGCGGCGAGATAGTCAGATATCAGATTTACATGTTCGCGGGCCCGCCCCCGCGCGATCTCCCGGTTTTCTTCGGGAACGTACATAGGGGATTCTGGATCATTCACAACCGACATAATTCCTACCTCCCGCACTGTTTTTACTTATTCTTGTTCTTCTTTGCATTATTCTTGAGTTTGTTTGCGGCTCGCCGCTCGTTGCCGAAGTAGTCGGGTTCTTCCGCTGCATATCGTTCGCACGCGGACTCGACGATGCGGTTTATGAGACGGGTGTAACTGTAGCCGCCTTTTGATGCTCCATGCACGAACGACGATTTTGGATTGAGGCTGGCCATGGAGTTGACCTCGAGTATAAAGGGCCGGTTGTACTTATCGAGCCTGAAATCAACCCGGGCGAAGTCATAGATATTGAGCGCCTCGAAAGCCTGAACCGCCAGATCCTGGATGAGTGCGGTGGTCTCGGGCGCCAGATCCGCAGGGCACACCTTCTCGGCCTTATTCCGTTCGGACTTGGCGAACTTCGCCTCGTGGGTATAGATGCCGTCCACGCAATTTTTCAGTTCCAGCTCGAGCACGGGCAGAGGTTCGGGCGGATTGTTGCCCAGGACCCCCACATTGATCTCGCGGCCCTCGATGAACTCCTCGACGAGGACGGTCTGCTTGAAGTCCATGAGGATGTGGTCCACGGCTACTTTCAGCTCTTCTTCGTCCCTCACCACTCTGAGGCCGAAGCTCGCCGCCTCGCCCCGGGGTTTTACGATCAGTGGAAACTGGAGGTGCCCCAGCCTCTGTTCGGGATTCGAGAAGACCTGGTATTTGGGAGTGGGGAGCCCAGATGCCATGAATACCTGCTTGGCGATAACCTTGTCGAGGGCCAGCGTGTGGCCCATGGGGCTCGAGCCCGTATAGGGAATCCCGGCCGCTTCCAGAATGGCCGGCACGTGCGTATACCGTGCTTTACCTTGAATGCCCAGAGCCATATTCAATACGATCCCGTTCGACCGCCGCTTGGATAGAACGGGCAGGAACTTCTTGATCTTGGTGAGTATAAATCGGTCTCCGGTAATCAACTCGACGTCGTGCTTATTCTTCTCGAGCGCCCGGACCGCCTTTTGGATCGTTTCTTCCGGATACCATTCCCTGTTCTGTATTCCGAAGGCGTTTATGATACCCTTTGCATCCCGATTATAGACCACCGCTACCTTCAAGAGCTTTCACCTCACAGGCGTGTTTTCGTCCTGGAATAGTGGAGAGATGTGAGTTTCGTATTAATCGCAATACCACTCAGTTTGTATGTACATGTATTCGCTTCAGGTCATCCAGCCGGCAGGCACCGGCCGTTGCTCCGTTCTTCAGGGAGGAATTAGTTCGTTGTGCCTTGAACTGACATCGATCGTAGCATTCGTGCTTCATTAACACAAGCGCTCATACCCCGTCCCAATTGCCATGAACTCTAGCTGTTCGTCATTCTGGCCAACTTGTGCCGTCGTCGGGCCAGACCATGTCGGTGCGGTGATAGCGTGGCATGCCGAGCCTCTTCCACAGCCTCCGCTTGTACCAGTTGTATATCCTCCTCGAAAAGAACGGGAGGTTCCTGAGGAGCTTCTTTCGAGAAATGATCCGCTGTTTTTCTTCTTCGCTGAGGGACTTCCGCACAACATCCTGCTGCTCGCGGATCGTCTGAGCCTTGTGGACCGGCAGAAGAGCGATGTCGATCTTTTCGTTCAGTACAGAGCCATGGAAGACCGCAAAATCAGATGTTTCCCGGTTGAGCGGTTTCGGGATGAGATCCCGCTCGAGAGCATCTTTCAATTCATGAAATCTGTGCGGACTTTCTGCGGGGATAACGAAGTCGAAATCGATACTGCCCGGGACGCTGAGGTCGGTCACCAGTGAACCGGCAAGAAAGACATCCGCTCCATACTTATCACGGAAGTGCCGCTCTATCTCACGAGCCTTGTCCATTATGCGGGGTTCGACTGTCATTATGACGCGGAGCCTACAATACAAGTAATCGACAGGGAAGATAAAACACAGAACTAGTTTATTACTGGAGAATCGGCGGGTATTGGATTATTCTCGGCGCCATGTCCATAGTACTTCATACAGAATCGCTGCGATTAGGCCCGGGAGGACAGACCATCCGGCTTGTCGAGGAAGCTCGCCGGCTCAACGCTCGTGATGGATGGTCCTGCCATGTAGTGGGCCGGTCGCCCGGTCCCCTCGATGCCGATCTCCAGGGCGAGGAGTGGTACCACCCGTTTTATTTCAATCGCTCGAAGTTCCATCCAGGATCGCTTGTTCGGGCCCTTCGTCTGCTGAAGCAGATTCGTCCCGATATCCTTCATACGCATTCGAGCTACGATGCGTGGGTGTTCGGGGTAGCCGGCCGCATTCTGGGCATTCCAATCGTCCGTGGCCGTCATTCGAGCTGGCCTCTCAAGAAGCCCGCTATCAGAAATTTTGCGTATACCCGTCTGGCGGATGCGTTCACTGTATCGGGCGCGACGATCGGGCGGATACTCACATCGAGCGGCCAGATCCGGGATGAGCAGGTCTTCGACACCGCGGGAGGATTCGATCCGGCCCGCTTCGATCCTGACCTTGTCGACAGGGAACTTCTTCAGCATGAGCTGGGCCTTGCCCCCGGGGCGAAGATCATCGGGGCGGTATGCATGGTCCGTCCAACCAAGGGGATCGATATACTGGTCGACGCTTTCTCCCGTCTGCCGGACTCTCTTCCCGGTGCCGACCTGCATCTCGTTGTGGCCGGGACGGTGTCTGACGAGGACCGGGTGTCGCTTTCCTCTGCCTCGCCGGGCAGGATCCACTTTCTCGGCTACCGCGAGGATATTGAGCATATCATCGGGAGCATGGACCTGCTTGTAGTGCCATCCCGCAGGGCCGATGGTGTGCCCCAGGTCATCCCGCAGGGGATGGCGCTGCGTATTCCCGTGATCGGCGCCCGGGCCGCCGGAATCCCGGATGTGATTACTGAAGGCGAGACGGGCTTCCTCGTTTCGCCTGAGGACCCGGAAGGCCTGGCGATGAAGATCGTATCGGTGCTGTCGATGGATTCATCGGACCTGGCGGCACTACTCGAGCGGGCTTACAGCCGGGCCCTGGAGCGCCATACCTTCGACCGGGTCGTGGACACCTATCTCGACGCATACGACTATCTGCTAAGCCGATAAAGGGTTCGCTTCTTGACAGAGTCAGCCTTCTGATTTAGACTGCATTTTCCAAATCTAAGTATTTATCTTTTTGGGGGGCGAAAAAACCAGGTTTGAAGATCAGGGATCACTATCATCTTGCTCGCACTCCGCATGACTTCTATACGATGACCCTGCGCAGGCGTAGGCCTGTCGAGGCTCCAACCGGAGACATGGTAAGGCTGTATGAAGCCCGGCTGGCAGAACTTGCCGGACTGCTGCCGCGGGACCTGATCGACTGGCAGCTCGACGGCGGCATGGCCGTGGCGGCCCACACCGGTGGCTTTCAGCGCAGGCACGGCGATGTGGATGTCGGAATATTCTCTGATGACCTGATTGTTTTTGAGCGCAGGCTCATCGAATGCGGCTTCGCGCTTTTCTCCCGAAATCCTTTCCACGGAATAGAATATACGCCAGTCGACATCGTGCGGCGCACAAGCGCGGCCGAGGTCATCTCCAGAGACAGGGTCAAGAGACTGAATGCAATGAAGGTCGACCGTACCGGACAGCCGGTCTGGGAACCGGAGCATCTGACGCGGTTCGATGTGCACGTTCATGTGCGAGGAGCGGATGAGGTTTTTCTGACGCGAAACCAGATCCCATTCCCTGGAGATCTTTTTTACAGCTCGAGAAAAGAACTGAGAGTCAACGGGTGCAGCCTGCCGGCAGCCAGTCTGCCCTTTCTTTACTTCTTCAAGCTTCGCTCCGGCACGCATCGTCCGAGGCACGGGTTTGACCTGAGGATCATGGACAGGAAGGGGCTGGTATCGGAGTCTGAAAAGAGTCGATTGAGAACTCTGCTCGATACCGACCGGGCCTTACGTACCGCCGGCCGGCACTCAGGTGACAGGGCACTGAAACGGATCTGGGGTATGATGAACCAGAAAGGCGGGCCCGCGCCCGAAGGTCTATGATCGATTCGTCGAGAATACGGGATTTCGTTCTGAACGGGAAAACGGCCGCTGCCGCACGCTTCCTCGCGATAATGCTGCTCGTCTTTTTCGCGTCCTCGATGATCCGACCTCTGCTCGACCTGAAACTGAAGCTCGTCGGCATCGACAACACGCATATCGGCAGGATCGCCACGATGTGGGAAGCGGGGGCGCTTGTAGGAGCCTTGGCCCTGCTGCCCCTGCTGAAGAGGATCAGTTCCCGCCGCCTGCTCATAATTACTCTTCTCATATTCCTTTCTCTTGTCTTTGCTGCCCCGCTTATCCATACAACAGCAGGTACACTTACCGCCCGCTTCCTGATGGGATGCTCGACTATGCTGATCCATCTGACATGTATCGCCGGTATCCTGGGGGTGAACGGAAATCGAAATCATGCAACCGTACTGGCTGTCATCACCGCTTCGGCGAGCGGAACGAAAGCGCTTGGATCATCGGTAGTGGGATTCATCGGCATTGAGGGCAACATGTCCTTTTTCGTCGTGGCTGCCCTTCTCGCGATGGCAATACCACTGGCCTGTTCGGGGAGTATCCGGAACACCCGGGCCGATCAACGTGTCCATACCGGACTGTTTACGACCAGGGTCTTTCCACTGGCGGCCGTATGGCTCCTGATACTGGTATTCTGTGTCGGCGCGTGCCGCAACGCGCTGGTGACCTTCCTTCCCATACATGCGGTCGAGATCGGGCTGCGGCCCGAAACCGGTACAATGCTGCTTTCCTCTTCCTTCCTTGGGGCCCTCCTTCTCGCTATCCCCCTGGGGAAGATCGGTGACACCTTCGGGCACCGGGGCACGCTGTCCTTGACCGCCATCTCAGTCGTGGGAGCATCGCTCGTCCTTCTCCGGACCCAGAATCTGATCGGGCTTCTTGTCGCGTCTTCTTTCCTTCTGGGAGGAGGGCTGATGGCTATACGTGACCTCGGCATGGCCTTCTGGACCTCCAGGCGCGATGATTACGCCGGAGTGCTGGCCTGGTGTTCGCTGGCTGGAGGAGTCGGATCGGGCCTCGGAATCCTCAGCACTGGAATGCTGATGGATACATTCGGGCCGTCCGCGCTCGGATGGTTCGTGTTCGCGACGGGCATAGCGATACTGTTCATCGCGATGCGGACCAACAGCAAAACGAATTCTATCGGTGAGTCGTTCGGCCCTGTCGAACCGGCAGAGAAGAAGGAGTTCGTCGCATGATGAACTTTAAGCGCGTATCGACCATTGCATTTCGGGTCCTCCTTATCGGTATCGTGGGTGTGCTGATCTTCCGGACGGTCTCCCTGGTATCGTCCCGATTGAAGCTGAGGCCTTCTCATACAGGTATCGAAGAAATACTTCTGGCCGATTCTCTCTCTGGCGATCCGCCGGATATCAGTCTCCTGTCGATCCATCCCGCGACCGACGAGGCGAGTTTCCCGTATCTCGATGAAGCTGTCCGGACCCTGAATTACAGGTTGCGGGATATCCTGACTGTAAGCAGGGCTAGAGACTATGATTTCAGTTATCTCTTTCAGGGCGCATACGGATCCGGTTTTCTCCGCCTCAATTCTGTGGGAAACGATCTTGACTACAGTCTGAAAATTCACCTCGGGGAACTCGATATAACTGACAGGGACGCCCAGGCTGCTGCTGATGCCCTGCTGAAACGGATCGAAGGGTTTCTTAATACCTACCTCGATGTGATGATCTATGATCGCAGCCCCGAGCTTGTTCCGACCTGGTTTTCCTATATGAGGAATGGAAGACTCAGGTCGAGAAAGTTTTATCGGGAGCACCTCGCTGGTTCTTTCAACGACCTCTGGAAGGACCGGGATCACTACATGATCTTTGAGAGCAGAGCAGGGATCCTTGTTCCATCCAGTGTGCCAGCGGGCACGCTTACGCTGTGGACCCACCTGATGCCGAGCTCGCATTCCAACCAGATCAGGTATACGGCGGATATGTTCCACGGGATCCGCGAATTGAGTGTGGGCCTTTCCTTCTACGTCGATCTTGTCGACAAAGGAAGGTCCTCCAGCGGGCGGTCAAGGACCGGTGTGCCGGTACTGTGCCTGCACCCCTATTCGGGCCGTGTGATAGGGCTGGACCGTTACTTTATATTTGTAGCCCCGGCGGGCGATCGGTCACGTGAGTATGTCGAAGCGCAGGTCCGTCAGGATCCCGAGGCATGGACCACTTACAGGATCACTATTGGTGGGGACCTGGTCGATCAGGTCGAGGTTCAGCTCGCCATGGGTTTTCCGCTCAAGGCGCTCAAACGTCTTCATCAGGCGTTCGATTATCTCAAGCCGGTCTTCGATGACTCTTTTACTACACGTATCGAGGAGTTTCTCGAGCGCCGGATGAACGATCCCGATGTTCTTCTCGCCGAGGAAACACGGGTATTGTCCTCTCAGGCTGCTTCGGTCCTCTCAAATCGCACATCGATGGATGTCTACCTGGAATCGGGCGATCTCGCTTTTGTTATGGAGAGGATATCCAAAAACCTGTCGAAACTTGAGGCCCGGTCCGCCGACCGGCCATTTATCGGCGCTTCAGACAACAGGTTCAACCTCATGGGAAGAAAGCTTCAATATGGTTGGCTGTATGGTAACAACCCGCGTAACAGCATCAGGGATATACTTCTGGAAATAGTCGGTGAAACAAGGGCATGGACCACTGCCTGCCTCGCAGACGCCGAAGAAGAGACGAGGTACTGGCAGAGCAGGATAATGGGCGAACTCGGAGCGTGCGGAGTATGGCCGATACCGGTCTATGGACTTACTAAGGATGGTGTCCTCGGTATTCTCGGTGAGGATATTGAAGGTATAACGACCATCGATGACCTCAATCGCCTCAGTTCTGCGGCTGATCATTGTACCTGGCGATACAGGCTTATCAAAAGGGACGAGATACCCCACGATAAATATGGCAGCACTTCATATCTTCCGTCACTGCAATGGCTTCGCCCGTCCCCCTCGGATATCGAGGAAGCGAGGTATCGTGAGGTCAGAGCGCTTATCAGAGCCGACCATCACTGGTTCGAGGAAGGAGCGGTGAGTGAAGCGGCTAACCAGTAAGTTGGTAACCTTGGCAAGGGGCATGCTCCTGACGATCATGGGGGCGCTCAGCGCCTGGGTCGTGAATATCATACATATCAGCCGCTATCCCATCTTCGCGGGAGATTTTCGCGGCATCCTGGCAGGACAGCCATACAGCCCGGCATTCGCTAACCGGCGCCTCGGGCCGTGGTCCTTTGTCGCGCTGGACCGTATCTTTGGATCCGCTGAGTTTACGTTGAGCCTGTTCGTATACTTGGCTTGCGTGGCGCTCCCATGGCTGGGATACCTGCTCAGCCGGCGGCTCGGATGGACCATCAAGCGAAGCCTCGGTGTAGCTGTCGCACTGTGTTTCAGCTTCGTTCTCCTCCAGGACGATTACTGGCTGATGATCTGGGATCTTTACGATGTTCTGTTATTCACCTGTCTCGCATTCGCGATATTCCGCAGGCTGACGGCGCGTCAGATGATACCACTCTTTATTGTTATGCTGCTTAACCGGGAGACGGCGCTGTTTGTCCCTCTCTGGCTCATTATCCGGGGATACCTTGACAGGGACAGGCGGACCATGATGATCGCTGCTCTGATGGGGATTATCGGTGTGATAGTGACCGCTGCCTGGCGCCTGCCCTATATGGGGCGCACCGGGCTGCCCCATGTCGGAGGCAATCACTTCCGTCCGGCTGCCAATCTGCGGATCCTGCTGAATGGGAACAATGAAGCATGGCTCGCGCTGGTTCTGTCAGTGACCGTCATCATCCTCACATGGTGGACGATCAGGGTGGCTGTTCGAGGCAGAGAGAACGAGTTCCGTCCGGTCATAGAGGCCATGAGCGTCGCCGCCGCGCTCGCGTTCGCCATCCCCGTGGTCGGGTATATCGGGGAACTGCGCCTCTTCCTGCCCATTGCCCCGCTTCTGATCTTCTCGTTCGTTTCTTTTCGGACGAAGGCGCCGGGTCAGCTTCCCTGAGGATGTTTGACGCGGCAGTCGTCGATCAAGGCGTTGCCGTAACGAAGCATTCCTGAGGGACGAGCCGCTGCTCGATGAGCCATTTAATCATCGTGTCGCTGATGAGCCGTTGAAACTCCTCGTCTCGGATCGTTACGTGCCCCGTGTCCAGCCATTCCACCGTTTTCGGCTTGTTCGCTGCCTCGTGCAGGAGCCTGCTGCAGCGTGCGGGGATGCGCGGGTCCTGGATGCCGCTTATCATCAGCAGGGGCCGGGGCGATATATCACCTACATACTTCAGCGGCTCGACTGGTGAGACAAGCACTGCGCCGAGCCAGCCTGCGGGCCGTGCAAGAAGGCGCGGTATGTCCTGGCTCGCTCTGAGTATCGACTGGATGTCGCCGGCGCCGTAGATCATCACGGCCGCGGCGGGACGGTCGTCTATCGCCGCATGAGCGGGAACGAAGAATGCACCGAGACTTCCGCCGATCACAATGATCCGTCCCGGATCGACATCGTCCCTTTCGAGAAGATAGTCGACTGCGGTCATCGCCGCCGGGGCGGTATCCAGAACTGCCCGCCGAATCCGCGGAACCGACCGTATGAATTCCCAGATTCCCAGCCTGCTCGTTTTGCCCTCGTAAGGGTAGTCGAGGGCGAGCATCACAATTCCCTGTGTATTACTGATATATTCGAGAGTCTTCCTGCCGGTCCGAAGTCCACCGAGAATGAGAAAGGCGGGGTGGAGGGAGCCGTCATCTGATGGTGTCTTGAGGAAGCCGTTTGTTTTGATTCCGGTCGAGCTCTCAAGCGTGACCTCGAAGAGCCGGTGTCCTTCACTTTCATTGACGAACTGTTCTTCTGACTTCTGGAGAGTGCCACGGCGTTCGAGGAATTTTTCCCTGTGATCGAAAGACCTGTATATCTCACCTGTGATGTAAATGGCGAGGATCAGGATCGTGATCGATAAAGCGGATATGATCAGAATACGTTTCACTTAAGCTGTTGCCTCCTTAAAGGCATGATATGCCTTAAGTACCGGTCATTACAAGCAACTCGTGACGGTAAATAATCTTTACTATCTGGGTAATTATCCTGTACAATATTAATAAGCTTATCAATCAATCCGAAACTGTTTCGAGAGGGGAAGATATGGATTTCTCTTCCGCATTCCGCAAGGGAATCTGGTCTGCCGTGCTCGTACTGCTTCTTGCCTCACCACTGACGGCCCAGATCGAAGATCATCTCTCCGCCTACACGGGGGAAAACGCTACCGGGTACCTCAATCCACTGGCGAGTGCGTTAGGCACTACGCTCGGCGGGGGATTGTGGCGCTCGGGGTATATCCCGAAGTCAGGACTGAACATCGCGATCGAGTTCCCGATGGTCGGACTTTACTTCACGGACGATGACAAGCATTTCATGGGAACGACCGAAGGGGGCTTTACGCCAGAGACGACGACTCAGGTGTCCACTGTCGTCGGCCCGACGGGATCTGTGGTAGTGCCGGGGGATGGGGGCACTTCGTTTGCTTTCCCTGGAGGATTTGATGTCGGGTCCTTCGCCATAACGGCCCCGCAGATCAGGGTCGGAGCTGTTCTCGGCACCGAAGCGATGGTCCGTTTCATCGCGTTCAAGATAGGGGACAGCGATCTTGGTGACGTCATGCTTGCCGGTTTCGGAGTAAGGCACAGTATATCCCAGTACATGGGGCCTGAGCCCGCCGTAGACCTGGCAGCGAGCTTTTACTGGCAGAATCTCAAACTGGGAGAAACCTCCGGCGGCGAGGACCTGACCAGCACGACGAACTATTCACTCGGAGCCCAGGCGAGCAAGAAGTTCGGCTCAGTTTTCAATCCTTACGCAGGCCTGTACTACAACACGTACACGGCCGATATTACCTACACCAGTGAGGCATCAGGCGAATCGGAGTTGACCGAGATCTCGTTCGACGATGCTTACGTGCAGTTCACCCTGGGATTGGAACTCAATCTCTGGATCTTCAATGTCTGGGGTGAATACAACATAGCCGAGCGTCAGAGCTTCGGCGCCGGTTTCGGCCTAGCGCTGTGACCACAGGAGGTTTTCCGAGATGAAGAAAATATTACTTACCGCGGTTCTGATGACATCGGTCATCCTTGCTCTCGGGCTGGGCGGCTGCCTGCTTGAAGACAGGGAGATCGAGGTCGTTTTGAACAAGGGATTCTGTACCACATTCGATGAGTATCACACGACGGAGAATTATACGACTCCGGAGGTTCTCGAACTGGGAGAGGAACTCGACAGCCTGTTAGTCGATAACGATCTTTCCCGCGATCAGCTTATCGATGCGTTCGTGGTCAGCGGCACTTACAAGATAGACGAGTTCTCTCATGACCACGACTGGGAGCTCAGCGGGGTCATCACCGTCGAGAGACTCGATATCACGGGAGCGGGCCCTGATACATTGATCATATACACAGACATATCTCTTGAGGACGAGCTGGGCATCGTTACGCCCGTCGAGCTTCATGGGGCTGGTGTCGACATAATCAACCTGGCGATCGACGATTTTATCGCCGGGAGCAATCCGATTCTGCAGCTTACCGTTGTAAGCGGCGATGTTGGTCCGACATCGCCGACTGTCAGCGATCCACTCGATTTTGTGTGGAAGGCATGCCTCAATATGCAGGTGATAGCCCTGATCGATGCTGAGATAGTCGAATTGATAGGCGGGTCCTGATATCTCAGGATAGTAAGATAGATAAAGGTTAGGATATATTGACGCTGAAACTACAGGTCATCCACGCGAAAGATTTCGTGAAGATGACTCCAAGCGGTGAGTTCGATTTCGACTCGACCAGGGAGTGGCTGATAAAGGCCCTCTCTGTCGGGTCGGAATCATCAGAGCTCGAAATACTGTTCGACTTCAGGCAGGCGCGCGCTGAACTGACGACGACAGATATCTGGTACCTCGCGGCCGAGATGGACAAGCATCGGACTCTTTTCAAGGAAAAGATCGCTATCCTGATCCGGCCTGACGGAAATTTCGACAATGCGAAATTCTTTGAGCTCTGCGCTACCAATCGCGGGCTCGATGTCGCTGCGTTCATGTCGTACGAGGAAGCGATAGACTGGCTGTTCCCGTCCAGCGATGTAGAGCCAGGGGATGACGACAGCTGAAAAACCCGCCTTCTGCACTTGACATCGGTATAACTTTTGTTATACTTGATATGTGAAGACTGCAATATCAATACCTGATTCACTGTTTGATGCCGCTGAAAGGCTTGCCAGGCGTCTCGGTGTCTCCCGAAGCGAGCTTTATCAGCGGGCCGTTCATTCCTATATCGAAAAACACAGGGCGGAGGGTGTTACTGAGTCACTCAATGCTCTTTATGAGACTGAAGGGGTCTCGAGCAGGCTCGATCCGGTCATCGAAAATCTCCAGTGTGCCTCGATCGCGAAAGAGGACTGGTAGTGTTGAGGGGAGAGATCTGGTGGGGCGAACTTTCCGTGCCTAAGGGATCGGGTCCCGGCTACCGGCGGCCGGTCCTGATAGTGCAGGCAGACCAGTTCAACAAAAGCAGGATCAGCACGGTTGTCGCCGCGGTCATCTCGTCGAATCTAAGGCTGGCTGACGCTCCAGGAAATATCTTTCTGAGCCACCGACTGAGCGGACTGCCAAAAGATTCCGTTGTAAACATCTCCCAGCTTGTGACTCTGGACAGGGAATTTCTGTCAGATAAGGCCGGCAGACTGTCAGCAAAGCATATGGCAGCCGTTGATGACGGACTGAGACTTGTTCTCTCTATCTGACCGGCTTCACCCGGTCTACTTCATCAGCACCATCCGTCCAGCTTTATCTTCCGCCTCGAGCAGCAGCGCCCGCAGGTGCGGCCATCCTTCCGGTCCGACTTTGCCGCCTACGAGTGTCAGTTTGCGCTCGATAGTCACCCAGCCTTCATTCATCTCGACCGATATTGTGAAGCTGCCTGCCTCGTTCTCCAGGGAACGTGCTTCCGGGAGATGAGCGATGCTCTTCTTGCATGCCTTGACGCGGATCCTTACCGTCTGCGACATGGCGCCGTGGAGCATTACAGGTGATGTCCGCTGCGCGTGATAGAGGTGGACATCGGAAGGGAGAATATCAGCTATACCGCCGACAGGACTGCCGATCGCGCATCCCCTGCGGCCCTGCTTGTCAGGCTCAGCCTTTTTCATCGTGAACTCGAAGCCCGCCGCGACATGGGTCTTCTCGAAGACTTCGGGATTGTATCCGGTCACTTCAGCGTTATGAAGGATCGATCCGGCTATGGTACCGATCGCTGATTTCGCTTCGCCGCCGAGGCCCGCCATGTCGGCGTAGGGGCAGAAGACGCCGTCGACGTTGAGATATCCTGTCCCGCTCCATCCGTCTTCGCCGGGCTCGATAGTCATGGTGACAGCATACGAGCTGGCATTGGTGTCGGCGGGAGGATAGCTCCAGGGTGCCTCGTCAGAAGCGGGCTTCCAGGCCGCCCTGCCATAGATCGCTCTCGGTCCTGCGGACATGACGCCTGTTGCCGGGTCATAGATCGCCCTGAACGTCTCACTGTGAACGCAGATCCTGATCTCGCCGAAACGTGAGAGTCCGGGAATACCTTCATCGACTCCGCTCGGTCCGGACGAGACATATACCGGCTCGGCCTTCAGTCCCGCCTTGCGGAACATCGCCGCCGCGAGTACGGCACGGTCAAGAGCGTGGCCGTAGGCGGTCTCATACGTCCTGGAAGCGGGCCTGGGAGAGAACTCCCAGTAGCGTGAATCGTAATGAATGCTCCTGGTGAACTTATTGACCAGGCTGACAGCCTTTCTCGCTCTTGCCGCCTCACTTGGCTCATCTCTGAATGCCTCGGTGAGGATGTCGGTGAGTTCGGTCCCTAGTTTTACGGCATTGTCGAAATCCGGAATTATCGCTTTTTTCAAATCCGCCCAGCTTTTCCACGTCGTCCATGCGACACATGGCGCGTAGATGGCAGGATCGGCGATCCTCGGCGAGCCGAGTCTTTCGAGGTTCTCCATTGTGACGATATGTATAGCCTTGCCGTCGCCACCCGCTTCATCGGGAACGGGGGCGCCGTTGTATCCCTGCAGCTGCAGCATGGCGTTCTCGGGGACCGTGATCTTCATCTCGACCTTCACGGCCGGGTCCCTCTGCTGCATCACGAAGAAGCCGTCATAGCCGGCCGAGCCTGGATGTTCGTCGATCTCGTAAGCGGTCTCCATTATGCACGGGAGCTCCACGCCGTCGTGCAGGAGCATCGCCTCACGCATCATCGTATAGTCATCCGCCATTGCGACTGCGCCGGGAAGTGTCTCTACGACAGCTGTCGGGCTGACCTTCGACTCGTGCGGCCACCACTTGCCCTCGCGCCAGGTCCTCAGCAGATGCACCTTGCATGTTGCTGCCTCGGAGTTCCAGGGCACTCTCAGGTCGGCGTGGTCGCGCAGTCCCGGAGGGGTCCCGATCCAGACGACGCGGTGGATCACTGTCCGCCTCCCGCCGTGCTCGTTTATCGTCTCGTGCCTGCTCTCGAGGAGCACGACAGCGTCATGCGCTGAAAGATCGAATGTCTTCTGTGCCTGTGCCCAGAGTGCGTCGAGGTCGTGGCCCCGTGAAGTGCCCATCGTTTCCGCGCCGAACGCGCCCGCCGCGGCGAGCGAGAGGATGGCAATGACGATCGCAGTTCTTATGGTATTGGAGTAGTTCATCACTTGCCTCCTTTCTCGATGCGGTAGACATTTCCGCTGAATTCCTTCGCTTCATCGACGGCCTTCTTGAACCCGCCATATCCGTCAGGCGGGATCTGCCGCCTTTTTATCGTAGCGTGCTGTGTGATCTTCAATGTTTTTCCATCCATCTTGCTCGTTCCCTTGAACGACGCGTATGTCTCGTCGATATCCTTAGATGTCGGAGGGTCGACCGCCTTGTATCCCTTCGGGAGGCGGATCTTCTCGGTCCCGTCTATCAGCTGGGTGTAGTAGAGGAAGACGTCTGTCTCGCGTTCATCCTCCCAGCGCGCCGTTGCCGCCCTGAAGAGATTTCCGTTATTGATGACTATCTGCATCATCGGGCTCTGGAACTCGAAGCCGTCTCCTATCGGATCGGCGAAGCGGGGTATGCTGTACTTTATCTCGATCCACATGTCCTTGCTGAAATCCTCCGGAGTGTGGTGTGTGAGTGTGATCCCCTCGACCCGGTCGCTCACATGGGCGAAGAGCTGCGCTACTGTGTGCGCGACCTCCTGGCGGCGGGTGCCTGAGACCATCCGGCGCAGCCTGCCGTCTATGGCTCCCGAGCCGGACATCCTCAGTGTTCCCTCGAGGGTGCCGTCATCGCTCATCTTCGCGTCGTGCTTGATGGTCAGGGGCGATTTTTCCGGCGGGCTGTAATCGATACGAGAGAGGAACTCACCCTCCGGCGTGCCGACGAGATAATGCTGCTCGGCCTCGAGCAGGGACCAGATCGAGTTGTTGTAGGGGACCCAGGTCGGGTCGTACATCGTAAACGTACCGTCCTCTTTCTTGAGGGCGCAGACGCAGTGGTTGAACTGGTCGGCGGGGACGAGGTCGATCCTGCTGCCGGCCATCGTCATCGCCGCGTAGCT
>CAYWGA010000033.1:0-31586 GCA_964457905.1 uncultured bacterium
ACGATCGCCGTCTGCTTCCTGTCATTCATCCTGATACCCCTTGGAATGGTGCTCGAGATGGCTTTTAACCTGCTCATCGGGCTGGCCATGCTGCAGTTCCCGCAGGAGGAGGCAGACTACGTCTGAGCCTTGAGCCGGATATTATTCATAACCGGTATCATTATAAGTAGATAGAGTGCTTCTGCCCCTCCGGTGGGAGCACTTATTTTGCCCATTTTTCAGATATACCGAATTTATTTGACAATGGTGGCCAAGGCGTATATTGTTCAACGGGATGTGGGGTGCGGGGGCACAGAAAAAGCGCGGTATTTCCACCGCATTTAACTGAAATATCTTCGATCTCGGAGGAGGGACTCGTGAAGGGACGCGTACTGATCATCGACGACGAGGCTGAAATCCGGCGGAATCTCACTGTCGGACTTACCCAGGAAGGCTATAACGCTGTTGCGTGTCCTGACGGGATCTCTGCCATACATGAGCTCAATTCCGCCAAGGATGAGGGAATAAAGTACGATTACCTTGTCACCGATATTTTCATGCCTGATATCGACGGCCTGAAGATCCTCAAGGTGATCAAGATCCAGCATCCCGATCTTCCCGTTCTCGTGATCACCGGTTTCGGTGACGAGCATCTCAAACTCACCGCTCTTTCCGAGCACAACACGGGTTACCTCGACAAGCCGTTCGAGATTCCTGACCTGGTAGAGGCCCTCGAGGAACTCGCCCCGGGGACGACCGGCGATGTCGCCGAGCAGGAGGATGCCGGCGCGGGTGGTATCAGGGAATCGATCAGTACATATATCACGATCAGGATAACCGACGTCGACAAGTCGATGGAGATCTACAACAACCTCTACCAGATGCCCGGTGTCCAGAGGTGCGAAGCGGTCCGCGGCGATTTTGACATCATCGTCCTGGCGCAGGCCGGATCACAGGCCGAGATCAAGGAACTCTTCGAGAAGATCGCGGCGATGGACGGGGTCGAGATAGCTTCCGAGTCGGAGATCGAGCGTCCCAAGCTCGACCGTGACGTCGACGAGTTCATCAAGATCTATTCGAGTGCGGTCAAGGCCCAGAGAACGACATCACCGGCGAAGCAGCCGGGAACGACGAGCTATATCATCGTTGATATCGACAAGAACGCGATACAGCAGATATTCACCACGGTGTTCTTTATCGACGAGGTGATCTTCTGCGATGTCATCGAGGATGGGACGAAGCTTGTAGGAATGGTCACCGGTCAGGGAGCGGTCGGCCGTACGCCGAGGATCATCGAGAAGCTTAACGAGATCGACGGAGTACTCAGGGTTCGCGAAGCTACCGTCATCAAGCTGGTCGAGGAGTGATCCCGCTTTACGCGGTTAGATCCACTCGAGCAGGTTCAGTATAGATCATCAATCGGAGGCTGCCACCTGTATACAGGGGCAGCCGTCTCCTTCACTGTCCCAATCCGCCGGCGCGGGTGCGCCGGGAAAAGGGAAAGAGGTGAGCACGACCGGCATGGAAGACAACTTCAGTTATCGTCTCTGGCGGTACGACGGAGCGCCGGGAGAGTTGATTCCGCTTCTCCAATCGGCACAGGATCACTTCGGATACATTCCACGCAGAGCTATGAGTTACATCTCGGGCGTGACGAGTATCCCTGAATCCGAGATCTACGGGGTTATTACTTTTTACAGTCAGTTCCGGCTGCAACCGATGGGCAAGTATGTCATCAGGGCCTGCGCTGGAACGGCGTGTCACGTCTCGGGATCCAAGACCATCATCGAGACTATCGAGGACGAGCTCGGTGTCGAGGTAGGCAGCACGTCGGAGGATGGACTGTTCACCTTCAATACAGTCGCCTGCATCGGATGCTGTTCGCTCGCTCCGGTGATCATGATCAATGATGATACGCATGGCAGGCTCACACCTGCCTCACTGCGAAAACTACTCCGAAAGACTAAAAGAGATGAACAGAGGGCATCCGCTGTTGAAGCGGAAGCCGGCTGTACAGACAGGGCTCAGGGAGAGATCTAAATGACGAAAGTAATCGTGGGAATGGGCACATGCGGCCTTTCCGCCGGCGCTAAGCAGGTGTACGAGAAGCTCGAGGCTATACTCGAGGCTAATCCCGGTGCCTTCGAGCTTTCCGGCACAGGCTGCATCGGGATGTGCTATCGCGAGCCGCTCATCGAGATCCGTTCAGGCGGTGAGAGAACGATCTACGGCGGCGTTACTGAAGAACTCGCCGAAGAGATATTTAACAGCCATGTCAAGGGCGGCAAGGTCCTCGAAGAGTATGTCGCGCTTGGTGTCGCTGATGAGGAGATAATATCCGGCTCCGAGATCGAGTTCCAGGACCAGCAGGAGAAGATCGTGCTGCGCAACTGCGGTACCATCGATCCCGAGTCGATCAACGAGTACGAAAAGGCCGGCGGGTATGCGGGAGTCAAGAAGGCGCTTCTCGAGATGACCCCCGAGGGGATCGTCGACGAGATGAAAGCTTCGGGCCTGAGGGGCCGTGGCGGCGCGGGGTTCCCGACCGGACTGAAGTGGTCGTTCGCGGCCGGTTATGACGCTGACCAGAAATATGTCGTCTGTAACGCCGATGAGGGAGATCCGGGGGCTTTCATGGACCGTTCGGTCCTCGAAGGCGATCCGCACGCGATCCTCGAAGGGATGATAATCTGCGGCAAGGCGATCGGAGCCTCGTTCGGATATATCTACTGCCGCGCCGAGTATCCCCTGGCCATCCGGCGCCTTACGATCGCGATCGATGAGGCGACTGAGAAAGGTTATCTCGGCAAAGACATCCTCGGTTCCGGCTTCGAGTTCAAGATCAAGATAAAGCAGGGCGCAGGCGCTTTCGTCTGCGGCGAGGAGACGGCGCTTTTCGCGTCGATAGAGGGCCAGCGCGGGATGCCGCGGATAAGGCCCCCGTTCCCGGCCGAGAAGGGGCTGTGGGGCAAGCCGACGAACAACAACAACGTCGAGACGTATGCCAATGTTCCCTGGATCATCGTCAACGGCGCCGCAGCCTACGCGGCGTTCGGCAGCGAGAAGAGCAAGGGCACGAAGGTCTTCGCTCTCGCGGGCAAGGTCGTTCGCGGCGGACTCGCCGAGGTGCCGATGGGGACCTCGATCAACGACCTCGTCTTCAAGATCGGCGGCGGTATCAAGGACGGCCGGAAGTTCAAGGCAGTTCAGATGGGCGGCCCTTCGGGCGGCTGCATCCCCGCCGACCAGGGCGATACGCCTGTCGACTTCGAGTCGATACCGGCGACCGGAGCGATCATGGGCTCGGGCGGTATGGTCGTACTCGATGACACGACATGCATGGTAGAGATGGCGCGGTTCTTCCTCGAGTTTACCCAGAGCGAATCGTGCGGCAAGTGCACATTCTGCCGCGTCGGAACGCTGCGGATGCTCGAGATCTTGACCCGCATTACCAAGGGTGAGGGTTTGATGGAGGATATCGAGAAGCTCATCGAGCTTGGCGAGAGCATCAGGGAGGCCAGCCTCTGCGGCCTGGGCCAGACGGCCCCCAACCCGGTACTCACCACGATCCGTTACTATCGTGACGAGTACGAGGCCCATATAAAAGACAAACGTTGCCCGGCAGCCTCTTGCGAGGCGCTGGTCGATTTTAATATCAATGCGGAAAAGTGCACCGGCTGTACGCTCTGCGCGAAAAACTGCCCGGTAGACGCTATTTCCGGTGAAGTCAAAAAATTACATGTGATCGACAACTCAATCTGCGTCAGGTGCGGGAAGTGCATCATGAGCTGCAGCTTTGACGCGGTCTACAAGAGTTGAGGAGCGAATACATGGATAAGATCAAACTGACGGTCAATGGTAAATCGATAGAGGCTACAGAGGGACAGACGATCCTCGATGTCGTAAGGGAACAGGACCTCGACACGATCCCGACCCTGTGCCATTCCCCCGAACTTCCTCCCATCGGATCGTGCTTCGTATGCGTAGTCGAAGTGAAAGGGAAGTGGAACCTCGTTCCTTCGTGCGCTACGAGGATCACCGAGGGAATGGAAGTCACGACTCGCAACGAACGTATCGAGAAGTCGCGGAAGACCGCTCTCGAACTTCTGCTGTCCAATCATTACGCCGACTGCGTTTCCCCGTGCATGGAAGGGTGCCCAGCGGGCGTTGATGTACAGGGCTACATCGCACTCTCGGCGATGGGACAGTATCGCAAGGCGATCGACCTGATCCGCGAGACCAATCCTCTGCCGGCGATATGCGGCAGGGTATGTGTCCGCAAGTGCGAGGTCGTATGCCGGCGTGAGGATGTCGATGAACCGGTAGGTATCAACGCGATCAAGCGGTTCCTCAGCGATGTGCCCGGCGCCTACGATGGAGATGTCGAGTGTGCACCTTCGACCGGCAAGACGGTCGGCTTGATCGGAGCGGGGCCGGCCAGCCTTACGGTGGCCTGGTTCCTCGGCAGGGCCGGCCACAAGCCTGTCATGTACGAGGCGATGGACCGTTCGGGCGGTATGCTGAGATACGGAATCCCGACCTACAGGCTTCCCGACGACGTGATCGACCAGGAAGTCGAGCACATCTGCAAGACGGGAGCGGAGATACAGTACAACGTCCGTGTGGGCGAGGACATTACCCTCGAGGAACTGAGAAAGAAGCACGACGCGATATTCCTCGGCGCCGGTGCCTGGACAGGCAAGCCGATGAGGGTCGAGGGTGAGTTCGATACAGAGGGCGTTCTGACCGGGGCCGATTTTCTCCCCGTGATGAACGAGAAACCCGAGCCGTTGACCGGCATAGTCGTCGTAGTCGGCGGTGGTAATACAGCGATGGATGTTGCCAGGACAGCATGGCGCCTCGGCGCGGACAAGGTCATCGTCCTGTATCGCCGGACCAAGGACGAGATGCCCGCCGACAAGATGGAAATAGAGGAGTGCCTCGAGGAAGGCATCGAGATAATGGAACTCGCGGCTCCCGTAGGTATTGTTGCCGAGAACGGGAAGCTCAAGGCGGTCAGGTGCCAGCGGATGAAGCTCGGCGAGCCTGATGACTCGGGCCGGCGCCGTCCCGTACCCCTCGAAGGGTCGGAATTCGATCTGCCCTGCCAGATAGCGATCTCCGCTATCGGACAGGATACCGTTCTCGACGGGCTCACCGGAGTGGACGGAGAAGAGATCGAGCTTACTCGCTGGAAGACATACGTTGTCGACCTGGCGACGATGAAGACAAACATACCGGGCGTATTCGCCGGCGGCGATGCCGCTGACGATGGCCCGACTGTAGTGATAGATGCGATCAGGGACGGACAGAGAGCAGGTAAGGCAATCGACCGTTTCCTCAAAGGTGAGGACAAGCCCCGTGAGCCGTTCGTAGTTCGTAAGGAATTCTGGGCCAAGCCGGGCAAGACTGAGCTCGGCGATATTACTGAGAGCCCGAGACACGAGGTCCATTATATCGATGTCGAGGAGCGCCGCGGCAGCTTCGAGGAGGTAGCCACCGGGTTCGAGTTCGAGGACAACATCCACGAATGCGACCGTTGCCTCTCCTGTGGATGCGTCCGGTTCTACGACTGCGACCTGAGGCTGCAGGCCGAGGAATACGGCGTCGACATGGAGAAATACAAGGGATATGCCCGTAAGCACAAGGTAGACGACCGCCATCCCTACATAATATACGATCCGAACAAGTGCATCCTCTGCGCGAGATGTGTAAGGACATGCGAACGTGTTCTGCCCATCTCGGCGCTCGGGCTTGTCGGGCGCGGGTTCAGGACAGAGATGCGTCCCGCGATGAACGATCCTCTCGTCGAGACGAGCTGCGTGAGTTGCGGAAACTGCGTCGATGCCTGTCCGACAGGCGCGTTGGAGGTCAAGTATCCGTTCCCTGGAAGGGCCGCTCTCTACGACGAGGTCGTCGAGACAAACTGCGCTTTCTGTTCACTCGCATGCTCGATGAATGTGAGGAAGTTCGGGGAAGACAGGTACTTTACTACGACTCCGGACGGAGCGGGGGAATACCTCTGCCGCTACGGAAGGTTCGGCCAGGAGCTCTTCATCAGGCACAAAAGGCTTGTCACCCCGCTGATTCGCAGCGGCAACAAGCGTGAGAGCATCGATATGTGCGGAGCTCAGCAGGAGGCGGTCACCGGGCTGCTTACGATCGCGGGCAAGTACGGCGCCGACAAGGTCGGTGTGTTCGTTTCTCCCGAGCTGACGAATGAAGAGATGTTCCTCGCCGCGAGGATAGCGCGTGAGGCGCTGGGTACCAACAACATCGCTTCCCTGTCGATGCTCGGAACGGGCAGCGAAGCGTCCGCACTCGACGGGATACTGGGATTCTCCGCTTCAACGGACGACAGATCCTGTCTTGCCGAGGCCGACCTGATCATCTGCAACAACACTTCTCTCGAGTCGGACCACCTGATCCTCGCTGTTGACGTGATCGAGGCCGTGAATAACGGGGCGAAGTTTATCGTCTCAAATTCCACGCTGGACATGACCGACCAGCACCTTGCCAAGGTAGCTCTCGATCCGATGAGAGGCACCGCGGCGATGCTCTGGAGCGGGATAACCAAGTCCCTTATCGACAACGGCGTTGTTAAGGCGGATAAGGAATTTGCCGCTGTCATCAACGCGACAGCAGGTGCTGCCGCGGCGGTCAGTGGAATCGAAGAAGAAAAGATCAAGGAAGCTGCGGCGATGATAGCCGGCGCGAAGAACATAGTGATAATCCACAGCCCGGACCGCAGGCAGGACCAGTCGGCGGGAGACATCGAGACGTTTGCCAATCTCGTCGTTCTTCTCAGGTCCTCCGGGGTTTCGGCTGAACTCCTGCTTCCGAGGGCATTCTCCAACACGGCGGGCCTCGCTGTAACCGGCGCCGATCCGGCATTCGCGCCGGGCAAGACTGAGCCCCCGGTGGAGATCGCCGGTGTCCGGACGAGGAAGGAACTTCTCGAACTGCTCGAGAATGGTGAGATAAGGGGCGCACTTGTGATCGGAGAGGATCCGATGGCTTGGGGCGCGACCGGCACTTGGCTGCAGAACATCGAGTTCCTCGCCGCTGTAGACTGGACAGAAACAGAGACGACACGTTTCGCCGATGTCGTGCTTCCCGGATCGACATTCCTGGAAACGGCTGGGACGCGCTGCAACTTTGAGGGCAAAGTCGTCAGCTACAGCCGAGCGGTAGAACCTCCCGCTGGAGTCTCCGGTAGGGAAGTGCTCGAAGGACTGGCCACTGAGTTCGGGCTCAAGGATGTTACCGGTTCGGAGAAGCAGCTCAGTTCCGCGGTCGAGAAAAATCTCGGCGAATTGCTGCCGTGGTACTGGAATACGGGGCAGGAGCGCAAAGGCGACGTTGAAACAAAACTGGCCGCGACCGACCTGGGTGCGGGAAAGATCGCACTTATGCCGCCGCTGACACATACAGGAAGATACAGGAAAGAGATACGCGAGGTAGGTACGGGACGATTCAGAGTAAGGTGACAGGATGCTGAAGCTCGAAAATTTCTTCGATTTCATGGAGGAGAGTTTTGATTACCTTCTTGTCCTAGATGAGAATGAGAAGGTAATACACGCGAGCGAAGAGATCCTGTCCGACGGATTTTCCGCTACCGGACCGCTCGAGGGCAAATCTATCGAGGAACTGCTTACCAGCTCTTCTATCGATACAGTACGAGCAGCGATGGCTCAGGCAAAGTCCGGCACGAGAGGAGTCGTGGTCCTCTCGGCGAAGGATAACGAGATATCTACGATTCCGCTCAAAGCGGGGCATTTCGTCGCGGAGAGCGGGGATGTCTATCCCCTTTTTGGCAACAGGCTCGAAGGGCTCGTAAAGGGCGATGGGTGGGAGAAGGACGAGAGGATCAAGGAACTCGCCTGTCTCTATACTGTCACCGAGCTGATCGAAGTCTCCTCATCGATCCCCGATTTCTTCACAAGGCTTCCCAAGACGCTGGAGCAGGGAATGCTCTATCCGGATGAGGTAGTGATCTACTCGAATTATCTCGGGATGGATTACGGACAGAAGCCGATCTCGAAAAGCTATATCAGGGTGCCTCTGATCGTGGCGAAGGAGGAGAAGGGCGAGATCCTCGTCGGCTATCTGGATGACAGCCATGAACTTCTTCCGGAGGAGCAGAAGCTGATCGATGAGATCGGCAGGATGCTCACGGTAGCTCTCGAGAGGAAGGAATTCGGGGAGAAACTCGACTTGATGGAGGAGGAAGAAGAGGACTACAACAAGCGCCTCGACCAGCTCCGTGCCGAGATAGATGCGAAGACGAAAGAGGTGAAGGAGCAGAAGAACAAGCTCGGCATAGTCGATTCGTACCTCGATCGCGTCAAGGGTGGCTGGGAGGAATCAAAGTTGAGGCTCGAGACGATATTCAAGGCGATACCGGACGATGTGGTCCTGATCGACAGGAACCGCAAGGTCGTTATGACCAACCGCGAGGATATCGAGCCCGGCAATTACTGTTATACGAGCTATTTTCATCGCGACAGGCCCTGTGAGGATTGCCGCCTCGCGAGGATACTCAGGGACAAGATTCCCGTTTCGCTGACTATGAAGATGGGCGAGCGGTATATCCAGGTCCAGGCTCAACCTATTTTTAACAAGGACCATGAGGTCGACGGTATCCTCGAGTTCTACAGGGACGTCACTCTCGAGAAGACATACGACCAGCAGCTGCAGCAGGCCGACAAGCTCGCCTCGATCGGTCAGCTCGTCAGCGGTATCGGCCACGAGATCAATAATCCGAACCAGTTTATCCGCGGAAATATCAAGATAATCCAGCAGTCACTCGATGATATGCTTCCAATTGTCGACGACTATATGAAGGACCACCCCGATCAGAAGATCGCGAGGCTGAACTACGATTTCTTCCGCGAGAATATCATGACTCTCGTCGACGATATGGCGCATGGATCGGAGAGGATCAAGGCTATCGTCGAGGGCCTGAGGACATTTACCCGGAAGGACGAGGGTCTGCTTGTAGACAAGGTCGACATCAACACCCTGATCGAGACCTCGGCCAGGCTCGTTCATAACGAGGTCCACAAGAATGCGGATATCGAACTCGATCTCTCTCCCGGGGTCCCGACATTTTCCGGTAATTCCCAGAAGATAGAACAGGTGCTTATCAACCTGATAGTGAATGCCAGCCAGGCGATTCCCGATGACCGCCGCGGGCTCATCAAGGTCGCGACCAACTACGATAACGAGAGGATCACGGTTCTTGTAGAGGACAACGGCAAGGGTATGAACGAAAGCACGGTCAACCAGATATTCAATCCGTTCTTTACTACGAAAAGGGCCAAGGGAGGCACCGGCCTCGGATTGGCGATCGCATACCGGATCGTCGAGGAGCACAACGGAAAGGTCCAGGTCAAGAGCAAGCCGGGTGTAGGGACGACTTTTATAATAAGGATTCCCGCCCTTCAGCTCGAACAGCCCACCGGGGAGTAAAAATGAAGAAGATCCTAATCGTCGATGACGATACCGCTGTGACCAACTATTTGATGGTCTTCCTCGTTCAGTCAGGGATATTCGAGCCGACAATTATAAATGATTCCAGGGAAGTCGAGGGACGTCTCGATTCGAATGCGTATGACGTCATGCTTCTCGATATGGATATGCCGAACGTAAGCGGTATGGATATCCTGCAGAAAATGAGAGGGAAGGGAGACGAGACTCCGGTAGTGGTCCTCACCGGTGTAAGCGATGTGACCCTCGCGGTCAAATCGATGAAGCTCGGAGCATTTGACTACCTTACAAAACCTGTCGACGAAGACAAACTGCTCGAGGTGCTCGATAACGCGATGGCGCATGGAGTGTTGAACAGGGAGATAGATGACCTTCCTGTCGAGCTGAGCAGGCAGGGCCTGACCCACGAAGCGGTATTCGAGAAGTTTCACACCCAGGATCCCGGTATGATCAGACTCTTCCACCAGATCGAGAGACTCGCTCCGAGCGATCTCGGGATCTTCATATGGGGTGAGAGTGGAACAGGCAAGGAGGCCCTTGCCAGGGCGATCCACAATGCCAGCTCAAGAAACGACAAGCCTTTCATCGCTGTCGAGGCTGATTCCCAGGATCCCGACAGGTTCTCCGGATTCTTCTTCGGCCAGGACAGGGACTGGAGTGGTTCCCGCGAAGAGGCCGCCGGTGTACTCGAGCAGGCCAACGGGGGAACACTTTTTCTTAACAATATCGACGCGCTGCCTCTTCCGATGCAGGTGAGGCTTAAGCGGGTCATCCAGAAGGATGAGTATTACAGGGAAAACTCGACGAAGATCAGGGAGATCGATGTGCGTCTGATCGTATCGTCAACTCACGACCTGACTCAGCCGGAATACAAGGATACTTTCTCGAGGGACCTTCTCTACCACCTGATGGTCAACTCGATCCAGATCCCGCCCCTGCGCGAGAGGCCGGAAGACATTCCTCTTCTGGCCGAGCATTTTCTCGGCGAGGAAGTGAAAAAGACGGGAAGCAAGATAGTAGGCTTTTCAGACGAGTTCCTCGAGCTGCTCAAAGATTATTCATTCCCGACAAATGTGCAGGAGTTGCGTACGATCGTAGCGCTCGCCGTCGCGAACGAGGAATCAGACAGGATAACTGTTGAATCACTCTCGGCGAATATCCGTGAGAGGATCTCGCCAGCGGTAGTGGTCGAAGGTCTACCGTTCATGCCCAGAAAGCTCGAGGAAGTGATCAGGGAGCATGTCACCAGGACGCTCCAGCACTTCGGCGGGGACTATGAGACGGCCGCCCGGGAACTGGGGATAGCACTGGACGAACTGGAAAAGCATATCTGAGCACCCGGATAAATATCTTGATTAGGGCAAGTTGCGTCTGGTAAAAATGGACTTTGCTTTTTGTGCGATATCTTAAATACGAAGGGAACGGATTGCCCGTAACCCTTGAGTTTTCAATTGATTAACAATAGAAACGGTCAGCCATGAACAAGATTCTCGAGAAGGAATTCATCTCGCCGCAGGTCTTCCGGATGACGGTGGATGCACCCGACATAGCCAGGAAGAGGAAAGCCGGACAGTTCATCATGCTTCGCACCTGCGAGGTGGGCGAACGCATTCCTCTTACAATCGCTGATGCCGATGCGGAAAAGGGTACCATCGAATTGATCATCCAGGTAGTCGGCAAGTCTACGAAGGAACTCTCGAAGCTCGAAGCGGGGGACGAACTTTGTGATTTCGTCGGTCCCCTTGGAAGGGCGACACATATCGAACTGTTCGGCACCGTTGTCATCATCGGCGGCGGAGTCGGAATCGCGCCCTCGCATCCTATCGCCCAGGCGATGAAGGCTGCCGGCAACAACGTCATATCCATCCTCGGCGGAAGGTCGAAGGATCTCGTGATAATGGAAGACAAGATGGGCGCCTGTAGCGACCGTGTCATGATCACAACGGATGATGGTTCGTATGGCGAGAAGGGACTTGTGACCGATGCCCTCCAGAAACTGATAGATGAGGGCCTCAAGATCGACATGGTTGTCGCGGTAGGACCTCCGATCATGATGAAGTTTGTCGCTCTACTGACCAGGAAGTACGATATCCCAACGCTGGTCAGCCTAAACACAATCATGGTCGACGGTACGGGGATGTGCGGTGCGTGCAGGGTGACCGTGGGCGACGGCACAAAGTTCGTCTGCGTCGACGGCCCGGAATTCGACGGGCACAAGGTTGATTTTGACGAGATGATGAAACGCCAGCGCATGTACGAAGTGCAGGAAAAAGAATCGATGGACCGGTACGAGTCCCAGTAGTGATATCCGTATACCAAGAAGGAGGTAGCGGCCGCGAGCGGCCGCGGGTTGATATGGAAGAAGAAAAGAAGCTGACATCGAAGGAGAGGTTAGCGATACCCGTCCAGGTGATGCCCGAGCAGGACGCAAAGGAACGGATTCACAACGTGCAGGAAGTCCCCCGGGGCTATACCGAAGAACAGGCTATGACCGAGGCGACCAGGTGCCTGCAGTGCAAGAAGGCGCCGTGTGTTCAGGGCTGCCCGGTCGAGATCAATATACCGGGATTCCTCAACGCGATCGTCGAGGGTGATTTCCGCGCGGGAATCGATATTATAAAAGAGACAAATATCCTGCCTGCCGTCTGCGGACGCGTATGCCCGCAGGAAGAGCAGTGCCAGGCCTACTGCATCGTAGGCAAGAGCCTCAAGTCGACCGATCTTGCCGTCCAGGTCGGTAAGCTCGAGCGCTTCCTCGCCGACTGGGAGATGGACAAGAGCGAGACGAAGATGCCCGAGATCAAGCCGTCGACGGGCAAGAAGGTCGCTATCGTCGGTTCGGGCCCTGCCGGCCTGACGGTCGCCGCCGATGTCCGCCGCGAGGGTCACGATGTGACTATCTTCGAGGCTCTTCACAAACCGGGCGGAGTTCTGATATACGGTATTCCCGAGTTTCGGCTCCCTAAGAAGATCGTCATGAAAGAAGTCGACAACCTCGAGAGGATGGGCGTCGAGGTCAAGTACAACTATGTGATAGGCAAGATCTTCACCGTCGACGAGCTTCTTGAGGAAGAAGGCTACGACGCTGTATTCATCGCTACGGGCGCGGGACTCCCGATGTTCATGCGCATTGCCGGCGAGAACCTCAACGGCGTCTACTCGGCGAACGAGTTCCTCACGAGGGCCAACCTGATGCAGGCATACTCCTTCCCCGAGACCGATACACCGATCGCCAAGTCGAAGAACGTCGCTGTATTCGGCGGTGGGAACGTCGCTATGGATTCGGCCCGTACAGCGCTGAGGCTCGGCGCGGAGAATGTCTACCTCGTCTATCGCCGTTCGAAGGCAGAGATGCCGGCGAGGGTCGAAGAGGTCCATCATGCAGGAGAAGAGGGTGTCCAGTTCCTCCTTCTTCAGAATCCGATCCGCCTTATCGGCGATGAGGACGGCTGGGTCAAGCAGGTCGAGTGCATCAAGATGGAGCTCGGCGAACCCGATGACTCGGGCAGACGACGCCCCGTTCCGATTCCCGACAGCGAATTCAAACTCGACGTCGATACAGTCATAGTTTCGATCGGAAACTCGTCGAATCCGCTGATTCCGGATACTACACCGGACATCTCGACTAACAAGTGGGGAAACATCACGGTCGACGGGGCCACCATGAAGACGAGCAAGAAGGGCGTATTCGCCGGCGGCGACATCGTCCTCGGTGCTGCCACAGTAATCCTTGCGATGGGGCAGGGACGTAATGCCGCTGTCGCGATAAACGAGTATCTCGAGTCAGGTAGCTGGTAGTTCAGGTTTTTGGGTAACAGCGTGTCCGCCGAAAAACAGAAAGGGACCGGATGACAAAGGAACAACCCGCCGATGAGAAGCAGCGAATCAAGGATCTGGAGGAAGAGAACAGGAAGCTCAAACTGCTCGTAGTAGATCTGAGCCTTGATAAGCAAATGCTACAGGACGTACTTAAAAAAACCCTGGAGTCGGTTTCAAAGTAAGAATGGTGGAGATACCTGAGGAAGCTGATCGAGTGCCGGCTGCAGTGTGCCGCGGCAGCCAGCATAATCGTCATGATCCACTTCATATCTTCACCTCCGGATCGCTGAAAACCTGTTACATTCCAATTATTACTCTCTGTAACCTGTTGGGCCACTTAATGATTCCTTAATAATAATTAAGATTCGACAAGAGTGTTCCCACAGGCCCACAGCAGGTTGACACAGAACCGGGTCTTGCGTATTATTCCCCGTACGCCCGGCCCCTTCCGGGACAGGGCGTCTTTCATTTATTTTGTGTATCACAATCCTTTTCAACAGGAGGAAAGAAGGAATGAAGAGAAAGTTTTTCGCGCCTCTGCTGGTCGTTCTGCTGCTGCTTGCCTGCTCTCCGCAGGAGCAGAATCCTTTTTACACCGAATGGGATACTCCCTTCGGGGTCCCGCCCTTCAGCGATATAAAGGAAGAGCACTACCTTCCCGCGATGAAGGAAGGCATAATCCAGCACCAGGTGGAGATAGACGCCATAGCGAACAGTACTGAACATCCGACCTTCGAGAACACGATCCTTGCCGTGGAATACAGCGGCGAGCTTCTTGACAAGGTCACCGAGGTCTTTTTCAGCCTCAACTCCGCGGTTACGACAGATTCGATGCAGTCGATCGCGAAGCTGGCGGCGCCGCTGCTCTCCGAGCATGGCGACAACATCACCCTGAATGAAAAACTGTTTAAAAGAGTGAAAGTTGTTCACGACGCGAGGCTCTCGTCCAACCTGACACCGGAACAGGACAAGCTTCTCGACGACTACTACAAGAGATTCGTTCGCAACGGTGCGAACCTCAATGACGCCGACAAGGCAACGCTTCGTGAGATCAACAAGGATCTCTCTGTCCTCACCATCAAGTTCGGTGAGAACATCCTGAAGGAGACCAACAAGTTCGAGATGGTCCTCGATAACGAGAAGGACCTCGCCGGGCTGCCTGATTTCGTAGTCAGCGCCGCATCAGAGGCCGCTGAGGCGAATGGCTATACCGGCAAGTGGCTCTTCACCCTTCATAAGCCGAGCTGGATCCCCTTCCTCCAGTACTCCGAGAGGAGGGACCTGCGCGAGAAGATCTACACCGCATGGTTCATGATGGGCGATAACGGCGACGAGCTCGACAACAAGGATATCCTCAAGAAGATCGTGATCCTGAGGCTCAAAAGGTCGAATCTCCTCGGCTACGATACTTACGCGAACTTCGCCCTCGAGGAATCGATGGCAAAGATCCCCTCGAACGTATATGAGCTCCTCGAGCAGATATGGACACCGGCGCTTAACCAGGCCAAGAAAGAGCGCGCTCTCTTCCAGGCAATGATCGACCGCGATGGCGGCGGTTTCCAGCTCGAGAGCTGGGACTGGTGGTATTACGCCGAGAAGCTGAAGAAGGAGAAGTACGATCTCGACGATGAGGTCCTCAAGCCTTACTTCCAGCTCGAGAACGTCATAGACGGATGTTTCATGGTCTGCAACAAGCTCTGGGGCATCACCTTCAACGAGATCAAGGATGTCCCCGTCTATCACGAGGATGTCAGGGTATTTGAGGTCAAGGAGGAGGACGGCACGCATATCGGGATCTGGTTCTGCGATTACTTCCCGAGGGCGAGCAAGAGGGGCGGCGCCTGGATGGGCGAGTTCCGTGGACAGTCCAGGGACTTAAATGGCGAGATGGTCTATCCGATCGTATACAATGTCGGAAACTTCTCCAAGCCGACCGGTGACATGCCGTCGCTGCTTACCTTCGATGAGGTCCGTACCATGTTCCACGAAATGGGTCACGGCCTGCATGGGCTGCTTTCCAACGGTACATATCCGTCCCTGACCGGAACGAATGTAGCGACTGACTTTGTCGAGCTACCCTCGCAGATCATGGAAAACTGGGCCACTCATCCGGAAGTGCTGAAGATGTACGCGGTGCACTACAAGACGGGAGAGCCTATCTCCGACGAACTGATCGCCAAGATCAAGAAGGCGGACAAGTTCAACCAGGGCTTCTTCGCTACCGAGTATCTGGCCGCATCGCTCCTCGACATGGACTATCACACGATCGAAAAGCCCTCCGACTTTGATGTGCGCAAGTTCGAGAACAAATCGATGGGCGGCTTCGGCCTTATCTCCGAGATCAAGCCGAGGTACAGGTCTACATACTTCAGGCATATCTTCTCCAGTGGATATGCTGCCGGCTATTACAGCTATATATGGGCAGAGGTCCTCGACGCGGATGCCTTCCAGGCGTTCGTAGAGAACGGCCTCTTCGACCGCCAGACGGCGAACCTGTTCAGGGAGAACGTCCTTGCCAAGGGCGGCTCAGAGGACCCGATGAAGCTGTACGTACAGTTCAGGGGAGCGATTCCGAGCATCCAGCCGCTTCTCGAGAGAAGAGGACTGAACTAGGGTCGAATAAAACGACGGGAAAACGGTAATTACGGGTAGAGGGTCCGCCGCAGTGGCGGGCCTCTCCCCGTGACCGGAGGCGAGAACCATGCTTAACTCCCGAAACGTTCTTAATTCCGTCTTCCTGGTAACCCTGGCTTACAATATCTACTCGTATTTTATCCTCCCCGACAATCCCGCGATCCACTTCGGTAGTGGTGGCGAGCCGAACGACTGGACTTCAAAGGGGATGTTCCTCCTGTTTAGCCTCGGAATCCTCGGCATCATCTATCTCAGTTTCTATCTTTCTCCGAAGATAATCGAGAAGGTTCCGGCGAAGTATGTCAGTCTTCCTAACAATGAATACTGGCTTTCAGATGAGAATAAGCCGGAGGCGATCAGGAAAATGACGGACATGATAGATACGTTCGGATCTGTAACCGGACTCCTGATGCTTGCCGTTTCGGTGCTCACTGTGAAGGCCAACCAATCTGATCCTGCCATGCTCAACGAGGATATTACCTGGCTGCTGTTTATCCTGTACCTGGGTTACACGGCGTGGTGGTCCGTACGTCTCCTGATTGCCTTTAAAGTGCCGGAGAAGTGATGGGAAACAGATTCAGCCGCACGGTACTCAACAGGTCCCTCATAATATTCTTCCTCAATGCAGTCCGTGTAGCTCTGCGCAGTCCCGCGCAGGCTCTTTCTTTCATGAGGACCGTGTGGTGGATGGGCAGGTCTGCATCTATCAGGAAATCGTGGAAGCGGCGCGGCGCGCATATCCCCCCGATAATCATCTACAGCGTCACAAGGCGATGTAACCTCAGCTGCGAAGGGTGTTATTCCGCGGCACTCGGGAAAGATGAAGGGAATGAGCTCGGCGATGAAGAACTTGCAAGGATAGTCCGTGAATCGAAGGAGATCGGCGTATCATTCTTCGTTATCGCCGGGGGCGAACCGTTCATGCGCCCCGAGATCGTCGAGGCAGCGGCCGGGCAGCCGGGGATGGTCTTTCTCATATTCACGAACGGACTGCTTATCGACGAGGCGATGGCCGAAACGCTGCGGTCGACAAGGAACATCGTCCCGATGGTCAGCATCGAGGGCGATATCGCCGAGACCGACGGCCGCAGGGGAGAGGGGACCTTCGACAAGGTCACCTCGGTGATGCGCCTGCTCGACAAGAAGGGTATATTCTTCGGCTCTTCGATCACGCTGACCGAAAGGAATTTTGACCAGGTCACAGGGGAGGAGTTCATCGGGCAGCTCTTCGGCGCGGGATGCAGGTTCTTCCTCTTCCTCGAGTACACCCCAGTGGAGGAGGGGACCGATCATCTTGTGGTGAGTGATACTCTCAGGGCCCGTATCCCGGTCCTGCTCGAGAAATACAGAAAGCAGTTCCCCGCCCTCTTCATAGGCGTTCCCTGGGACGAGGACGATGTCGGCGGATGCCTTTCAGCGGGGAGGGGATTTGTCCATATCGATCCATGCGGGGATGTCGAGCCTTGTCCTTTCGCCCCCTTCTCCGATTCGAGTGTATGTGGAAGGCCGCTCGTGGAGGCGCTTCAGTCGCCCTTCCTAGAGAGACTGCGCGAGGACCCGGAGTTCGCCCGGGAGACGGGCGGAGGGTGCGTTCTTTGGAAGAAGAGGAAAGAGGTCGCCTCTGTACTCGAGGAGACCGGCTCCCGCTAGAACTCGTGTCCGAGTTCTGTCACACTGCTCACCCCTTCAATATTTGACAATTCCTTCAGAAGTGTGATGTGTGTCTTCTTTGAAGTATTGTATTCGACGATGACTTGCCATGTACCACCCGACAGCTTTACGTCGTGTACCTCGGTCGTGACCTTGAGTTTGGTGAACTCTCTCAGCACCGTCGGGACCATGCCCTCCCGGTTTTCCAGGATAAGCTGGACTATGTGGTTTGCGTGGAAGTGATGTATTCCCGATTCGAAGGCCCTGACCGCGACAAGGGTCAGCGTGATGATCCCCGCGCCGGCGACTGCGAGAAGTATGTATCCCGCGCCGATGGCTACTCCGAGCGCAGAGAGGACCCAGATCGTCGCGGCGGTAGTAAGTCCCGAGACGGTGAACCTCGACCGCATGATAGTTCCTGCGCAGAGAAATCCTACACCGGTCACCACCTGGGCTGCGATGCGGCCCGGATCGGCGACACCTGCCGCCGTTCTCGCGACTTCCATAGATATGATCATGAAAAGGCACGAACCGACGCAGATCAGGATGTTGGTCCTGATTCCAGCCGGCTTTCCCTTGAACTCACGCTCCAGGCCGACGACTCCGCCGACAAGAAGAGCGATGAATAGTCTGATTATATAAGTCATGACAGGTTCGGTCATACGGTACCCCTTTCTATGTTGATGTATGATTCTATTTCCGCCGGCGGTACGACCGCAAGATAATTCACATCGGATACGGGGCGTTTTCGCTGGAAAAGGACGCCTTTCGCCGGTATCTTAATACAGCTTTTTCCACTATTCGAAAGTACCTGATGGATATACGAGAAATACTCGATCTGAAATTCGGGGGGGATACCGGTAGGCTCTCGCTTACCGTCAGGGGACGGGTGCAGGGAGTCGGGTTCCGCCCATCGATATACAGGATGGCGAAGGCTGCCGGACTCGCGGGATCGGTAAAGAACACACGCCGGGGCGTGGTCATCGAGATAGAAGGCTCCCGGGAAGCGGTTCTATTGTTCGCTTCGTCGCTCGAGAACGATCTTCCGCCTCTTGCGAGGATCGACACTCTCGAGGCGGAACCTGTCGAACCGGCCGGCGCCGGTGATTTCCTGATCCTGGAGAGCGAGGAGTCCGGCGGATCGGACGCGCTCTTCCCTGTTGATACAGCAGTCTGTGCAGACTGCCTTCGTGAGATGAAAGACGGAAACGATCCGAGATACAGGTACCCGTTTATCAACTGCACCAACTGTGGCCCGAGATTTACTATCATCGAGGGCCTTCCTTACGACAGGCCGCTTACTACGATGAGTGAGTTCAAGATGGATGAACTGTGCGCCGGGCAGTATGTCGATACTTCCGACAGGAGGTTCCATGCCGAGCCGATCTCGTGCCCCGGGTGCGGGCCGTCCCTCTCCCTGATAGATACCGACAGGAAAGATATGCCGGGAGATCCGCTGGATGAGACGAAGCGCCTGATCGCCGGTGGGAAGATACTCGCGATCAAGGGACTGGGCGGATATCACCTCGCCTGTCTCGCCGGCAGCGATGAGGCGATATCCAAACTCCGTGAAAGGAAAAAACGCCCCGCGAAGCCTTTCGCCCTGATGTTCCGCGATATAGATACGCTGGAGAAATACTGCGAGACCGGAGAAACCGAGCGCGGACTGCTCCTTTCCCCGGAAGCGCCGATCGTCCTGCTCAGGGGAAAGAGGCCGGGATCGCTTCCTGAAGGGATCGCCCCCGGCAACGGATTTATCGGGGCGTTCCTGCCCTACACACCTGTTCATCACCTGATCATGGAGGATTTCGATGTCCTCGTGATGACGTCGGCCAATTTCACCAACGAGCCGCTGATCTCGACCGAGGACGAACTCGGCGGGATACTCGGGTCCATCGCCGACGCCGCCCTGATAAACGACCGGAGGATAGCGCACAAGTGCGATGACTCGATCTTCTTCGTTCCCGGCGGGATCACTGTGCCTGTGAGGCGGGCCCGCGGGTTCGTGCCCGAGCCCGTACCGATCGACCCCGGTGCCGATGCCTGCATCCTCGCGCTCGGCGGTCAGGAAAAGGGGACCTTTGCGCTGACGAGGGGTGACGCAGCCTTTGTCTCGCCACATCTCGGGGATCTCGGTGACTACAGGAGCCAGATGAACTACCGCAGCGAGCTCGCGTCATTCGAGAAGATGCTTTCGGTATCGCCCTCGGTGATCGTCAGGGACATGCATCCTGACTATTTCACATCGAGGATAGCCGGTGTGCTCGGCGGCGAAAGGGTCATCGAGGTGCAGCACCACCATGCACACGCTGTCAGCGTCATGGCTGAATACGGCATCACCGAACCGGTTATCGGGATCTCGTTCGACGGTACAGGTTTCGGGGGAGACGGGACACTGTGGGGCGGGGAGTTCCTGCTGGCCAGCCAGTACGAATTCCGCAGGCTCGCGCATCTCAGATGCGTTCCTCTTCCGGGCGGCGAGAGGGCAGTGAGGGAGCCCTGGAGGATGTCGCTGATGTACCTGCGCGAGATATACGGGGACTCGGCGATTGACAGGGCCCCGCCAGGACTGCCTCTCAGTGACCTTCCGGCACAGGTGATCATGGAGATGGCCTCCCGGAACATCAATTCGATGCCTACTTCGAGCGCGGGAAGGCTCTTTGACGCGGTGGCGTCACTTCTCGGCCTGGGGCTCAAGGTCAGCTACGAAGCGCAGGCTGCGATTGCCCTTGAAAGCCTCGCCATTGGGGCGGGAGAGGGAGAGAAAAGGTACAGTTTTGAATATGGCGAGAATCATCCGATGGAGATAGACGCGGCACCTGTCGTTGCCGGGGTACTGGAGGATATCAATGCGGGGATCGATCCCGCAGTTATCGCCGCGGCCTTTCACGAGAGTGTCGCGGCGATGATAGTCGATAGCGCGGTCAGCCTCGCCGCACTGAACGGCTGTTCGACGGCGGTAATGTCGGGTGGAGTCTTTCAGAACAGGCTGCTCTGCGAAAGAGTCATGGGACTTTCCGCCGGAAGAGGCGTCAGATTTCTAATGCACAGGACCGTTCCGCCCAACGATGGCGGGGTTTCTCTGGGACAGGCGCAGATTGCCGCTGCCAGGATAGCCAGAGATGCGCTATAATGCGCCGGGTGGAGAAAGGGAGTAACAAAGGATGAGCAGGCTCGATGACGACAAGATACTGCTGGCCCATGGCGGCGGCGGGATAATGATGAAGGAGCTTGTTTCCTTCCTCGTAAACGCGGTCGGTGGTCAGGAAGGCGCGCTTCAGGACAGCGCCGTATTTGACGCGCCCGCGGGGCGGATCGCCTTTACCACCGATTCGTTTGTCGTCCATCCTCTTTTCTTTCCCGGCGGTGACATCGGCCACCTTGCCGTCTGTGGAACCGTAAACGACCTCGCTGTCTGTGGAGCCGTGCCGAAATTCATCTCACTTGCAATGATCATCGAGGAGGGTTTCCCCGTCGATGACCTCGAGCGGATCGCCTCGTCGATAAACAAGGCGGCGCGAGAGGCGGGAGTCACCGTAGTCACGGGAGACACCAAGGTCGTCGATCGCGGGAAGGCAGACGGGATATTTATCAACACTGCGGGGATCGGGGTAGTGCCCGAGGGTGTCTCCCTGTCGTCAGATTCGGCGGTGGAAGGGGACAAGGTCATCGTGAGCGGCACGATAGGCGATCATGGCCTGGCTATCCTCAGCATGCGCGAGGGGATAGACTTCGGGAGCGACCTGCAGAGCGACGCTGCCCCTCTTTCGGTACTGACTGTGCCCCTGCTCGAGAAATTCTCCGGGATCAGGGCGATGAGAGACGCGACGAGGGGAGGGCTGGCGGCTGTCCTCAACGAGATCGCGGCCGATTCCGATGTATGTGTCCGTATCGAGGAAGGACTCATACCTGTTTCCACGTCTGTCAGGAACGGGTGCGAACTTATGGGATACGACCCGCTCAATATAGCGAACGAAGGGAAGTTCGTCGTAGTCGTTGACCCGGTGGAAGCTGATGCGGTACTGGCCGCCATGCGTGCCACCGAGCTTGGCAGTAATGCCGCGATAATCGGCGAGGCGATCGCCGGTCCCGAGGGCCGTGTGATCATGAAGACCTCATTCGGCGGAGAAAGGGTCGTCGACCTGCCATACGGGGACCTTTTGCCCAGAATCTGCTGATGTTGCCGAATGCCGGCAAAAGGTATATCTTGTCAATACAATGATCGATTATCACATGCATGGGAATTTCTGCGGCCACGCCGAAGGCGAACTGGAGGAGTATGTCCTCGAGGCCCTCGGCAAGGGATTCCAGGAGATCGGGTTCTCCGCCCATTTGCCCAAGGTCGTAGATCCCGACCCATATCATGCCATGCTGGAAAACAGGCTCCCCGACTATGTCGCGCTCATCGAACATCTCCAGATGAAATACCGCGGGAACATCAGCATCAAGCTCGGGATAGAGGCTGACTATTTCCCCGGCCTGGAGGAGAAGACGAGGGAACTGCTTGCGAAATACCCCTTCGATTATGTCCTCGGATCACTTCATTTCCTCGGGGACTGGCATTTCAGCAGCAAGGTGGGCAGGCACAGGTACGATTCCGAGGATCCCGAGGAGGTTTTCCCAAGATATTTCGAGCTCCTCGCCGACATGATTCGCAGCGGGCTCTTCGACGTACTGGCCCACGCCGATGCTCTTCGCAAGGAGACCTTCGAGCCGGGGCCAGGTTCCGGGGATGATTATGTGAGGCTCGCGGGCCTGCTGGCAAAACACGGCATGGCGATAGAGGTCAACACAGCCGGCCTCCGCAGGGGAGCCGGTTCGATATATCCTGACAGGCTTTTCCTCGAGGCCTGCGGTACGGCCGGGGTCCCCGTTACCCTCGGTTCTGACGCCCATACGCCGGCTGATGTCGGACGCGATTTCAGGCATGCTTTCAGGCTCATGGAAGAGTCCGGGATCACCGAAATGGCCCTGTTCGAAGGGCGGAAGATGGAGCGCAGGCCCATCACCGAGATTCTGGACAGCCACGCGAGCAGCAGGCTCTATGAACTTCTGTCCGGCGAGGGCGGCCCCGGAAAGGGCGGCCAGGCGGGCATCTGAAGAATCTTGACACTCCACGCGGCAGAGGGTATGTTCCTGTCAATACAGGACCTGCATATTTTATATATAGACGGATATGTGACACATGGTTCGAGAGGAGGGAGAGGGAGCGGCAGCGCTCCTTCGGCGTAATTGAAGGAAATAAAGGTAGTTAAGGAAGGCCTCACGTTCGATGACGTACTGCTCATCCCTGCCAGGTCGGATTTTCATCCCCAGAAGGTAAAGCTCAAGACGCGCCTGACAAAGAAGATCTCCCTCAATATCCCCATAGTATCAGCAGCGATGGATACGGTGACCGAGGCCGAACTGGCCATAGCCCTCGCGCGCGAGGGCGGGATCGGCATCGTTCACAAGAACTTCTCGATCGAGGAACAGGCCGAACAGGTCGACCGGGTAAAGAGGAGCGAGAGCGGGCTTATATCGAACCCCGTGACATTCTCTCCCGATCAGCTCGTCAGCGAGGCGATGGAGGTAATGAACTCATACAAGATCTCCGGCCTTCCTATTACGAAAAAGAACGGCGTTCTCGTCGGTATCCTCACGAACAGGGACCTGAGGTTCATCGACCGTTATGACCAGAAGGTCAGCGACGTCATGACGAAGAAGCCGATAACCGCCTCACTGGGAATAAGCATGGAGAAGGCTAAGAGGATCCTCCATGAGAACAGGATAGAGAAGCTTCCCGTTGTCGACCGGAACGGAAAACTCAAGGGCCTGATCACGGTCAAGGACATCCAGAAAAAACTCGACTTCCCCAACGCCTGCAAAGATGCCGATGGAAGGCTTTGTGTAGGCGCCGCGGTCGGAGTGATGGGCGAGACGATGAAGCGTGTAAAGGCGCTCGTAGAGGCCCATGTCGATGTCATCGTGGTCGATACGGCACACGGTCATTCAGTCGCTGTCCTTGAAATGGTCGCAAAGATCCGCAAGAAGTACCGCGGGCTCCAGATAATCGCAGGCAATGTCGCGACTGCAGCCGGAACGAGGGACCTGATAAAGGCCGGTGCCAGCGCCGTCAAGATCGGGATAGGCCCCGGCGCGATATGTACTACAAGAGTAATCGCCGGCATCGGCGTACCGCAGGTCACAGCGATCATGGATTGCGCTGAGGTAGCTTCGAAAGCCGGTGTTCCGATCATCGCCGACGGCGGGATCAAGTTCTCAGGTGATATTACCAAGGCGATCGCTGCGGGAGCCGACTGCGTGATGGTCGGCAGCCTTTTCGCCGGCACCGAGGAAAGCCCCGGCGAGATAATCTACCACCAGGGCAAGAGCTTCAAGATCTACCGCGGAATGGGTTCGATCGGCGCGATGAAGAGCGGCAGCGGGGACAGGTATTTCCAGGCCGGTATAACCGAGGAGCGGAAGTTCGTCGCTGAAGGGATCGAGGGCCGTGTCTCGTACAAGGGCAGCCTCGCGAGCAACGTCTACCAGCTCATGGGCGGCCTCAGGTCAGGGATGGGCTACTGCGGCGTCGGTACGATCGAGCAGCTCAAGAAGAAGGCCCGGTTTATCAGGATCACCCCTGCAGGCCTCAGAGAGAGCCATCCTCACGACGTGACGATCACGAAAGAAGCCCCTAATTACAAGACTACCTGATATGGATGAGCGGCTTCAGTCAGATATCAACTTCGAGATGCTTGAGACGGCGGCGAGGCGGAGAGGTGCGGACCTGTTCTCCACGGCGCTGATTGATGACGAGCAGAGGCTCCGGCACCATGAATCGATCGTAGATATCGCGAAACCCCTGAAGTATGCCGTCTCGATGGGAATGAGGCTGTCATACCCGGTACTCCAGACCGTGGTGACCGCTCCGACATGGACCTATAATTACCACTACAGGCAGATCAATACCGCCCTTGACCAGCTGGCGCTCTACATATCAGGAGAGGTCCAGCGGGCAGGGTTCACGGCCCTTCCGATACCGGCATCACAGATACTCGACTGGGATAATCACAGGGCCCATCTCTCGCACAGGGAGATCGCCGGCCTGGCCGGCCTGGGCTGGATGGGACGAAACAACCTCCTTGTCACCCCGGAATTCGGTTCCCAGGTGAGGCTTGTCACGGTCCTGACCGACATGGAACTTCCCGCCGGGAACGGCAGACATGAAGGTGGGGATTGCGGAACATGCCGTGCATGCGTTAAGATGTGTCCTGTCGGGGCGATCGACGACGATCCTGCGAATTTCGATCTCGACAGCTGTGCCGCCCAGCTGAGGCGCTTCGAGAAATCGGAGAAGATCAACACCTTAATCTGCGGACTCTGCATAAAGGTCTGCCGCGGACAGAAAGTAAGATAATGGCCAAGACGCTCGAGAGGATCAACCAGGCTGTATGGGAGCTGAGGGAGAAGGTGCGCCTCAACCCGGCGAGCTACGATTACAGGAAGGACCTTCTCAACTTCTGGACCGACAGTAAGATATTCGTTGAGCGGCGACGCGGCGTGCCTGAACCGCAGAGAAGTTTCCTGATGCTGCAGAAGAGAGAGGCGGTAGGCTGTCTGCTCATCCACGGAGCGGGGGGCTCTCCCGAAGAGATGCGGCCGATGGCAGAATATCTTTTCAGGCAGGGATTTACCGTGCTGGGAATCAGGCTGCCCCTGGACCCGAATTATTCCGACGCTGGATTCTCCGAGTACACGAGGGCGGTCTTCGGCCGCAAAGGGCGAAAGATACGAAGTGGAGGCGGGGCAGACGCGGGCGGATCCTGGAGCGCCTGCATCGCTCAGTCCGAAGTAGCGCTCGATACACTCCTCGCCTACTCACCCGATTCATACGTCGCGGGATTCAGCTTCGGCGGGACGATCGCGCTGAATCTCATGCAGAAGTTCCCCGTCAAGGGTACGATCCTTCTTTCGCCGGGGCTCTTTCCGATGGGCGGGACAAGGTTCGCCATGTTCTGGGCTGCACGGCGGTTTCTCCCCGGGCTTACGAAGAAAGCGATGCCTGTCCGCACGATGATGCTCGACCTGCTTGAGAGGACCCGCTCGAGCCTGGGGTCGGAGCCGATCAACACCCCGATGCTGGTGATCCAGGCCGCGGATGATCCCGTGATCTCCGCTAGAGGGTACCAGTTCCTTCAGAAGAGAGCTTCCAACCCGAGATCGAAGTTCATCCTGATGGGAAAAGGCGGGCACGTCATCGTCAAGGGAGATGATTCCCTGAAAGTCTTCGGCCATTGCAGTGATTTTATAAAGGGTGTCTAGCGGGTAGATGCGGATGCGGCAAACGGATCGAAGCTGAACGACGGGTCGGCCTTCCTCAACTGATCAGATATTTTCTCCAGTCTTGCTTTCTCCACGGCCCCCTCAGATCTGTTGAAAGCTGTCCAGGCATCGAGGAACTGGTCATAAAGGGCAGCTATCTCTTTCTTTCTGTCCTCTGCCATCACACTGTTCTCCAGGTGGAACAACTCGCCTTCACTGATATGAGGGACCATGTTGAGACATGACGACCTCATCGCTGACAAGATCTCGACATAATGTTCAAATCCGTTGGAGAGTTTGCTCATGATGTCGCCGATCGCGGTCGGACGCCTGAACGTCTCCGCCGCACAGGCCCACGCCTGCCTGTAGTACGCCTTGCCTCTTCCGGTCCATGCATCTCTCGTCATGGCCATGTGAGAAGAGGAATGCGGCCGGCGTCCACGGGGATTGTCGAAGACCCCGAGCCTGAGGAGAAGATCATCAGCGTTGGCCCTGTATATATTGAACCTTCTCCGCGGATCGGTCTCACCATTGGCGGTCTCGAATAGTGGAATATCGTAAGGGACTATTACCTGAGCCGTTCTGTCGTCGCATCCCCCGAAGATGTTCGAGGTCAGAAGCCCGGCGAGGTAGACGTTGACGTCTTCATCGAAACAAGCCTTGTTCGAGGGGAATCCGCTCTCTTTTCTGCACTCGAGCAGGTTGTCCATCATGTAGTAATAGGCTGGTGATGGGCGGGTTCGTCTGTTTCCGACCGGTTTCCACGCTGTTGTTGACTCCATGATGCCTCTCCGTTGCGTTCCTGCTGTTCCAGACGGTGAAACTGCAAGGTCTATGCCATGGAAAAATCAGATAAATCTCAAATGAGGAATATTCCTTTATATTCTGGCGGGAACTCTGATATAATGCTCTGAAAGTGCGATTTCGGCCCGTCTGGTCGAATCCTTCCTTCTAGGGGGAACATATGAGAGTAGGATTCCTGCAGCTCCGCGTCAAGTTCGGGGAAGTAAAAGCAAATGTAAAGAAAGCAGTTACGCTTCTCGGAAGGGTGGAGGACGCCACAATCGTCCTTCCCGAGCTGTTCAACACAGGCTACCTTTTCAAGAATCGAAGAGAGCTCAACTCGCTGGCCGAGCCTGTTCTTAAAGGATATACGGTCTCCGAGATGAAGAAGATCGCCAAGAAACGTAATCTCCATCTGATATTCGGTATGGCCGAGAAAAAGGCCAGGTCGGTCTACAATACCGCCGTGTTTATAAATCCCAATGGCAAGGTGGAGTCGTATCAGAAGCTACACCTGTTCGACAGGGAGAAACTCTTCTTCACGCCGGGCAAGGCCCTGAAGATGGTAAGTACACCTGAGGCCAAGATAGGCATGATGGTCTGTTTCGACTGGATCATGCCCGAGGTATCACGTTCACTGTCGCTTAAAGGTGCTCATATCCTGGCCCATCCGGCGAATCTCGTGCTGCCGTGGGGACAGGAATCGATGAAACTGAGATGTATAGAGAACAGGGTCTTCGGTATTACCGCTAATAGGATCGGAACCGAACGACGAGGCACGCTGAATCTCACTTTCACCGGTGGAAGCCAGATAGTAAGCCCGGGGGGAGAGATACTCGTCTCAGCGGGAGACCGCAGTGAATCGCTCAAGGTGATCGATATAGATGTAGCCGAGGCGGAAGACAAGCATGTGACTCCCGCTAACGACCTGTTTGCCGACAGGTTCCCGGGGCTATATTCGCAGATCACGTCAAAAGCGAAGAGAAAATAGCGGAGACGCTCTTCTCCGCTTTCTTGCAAATCGCACTCTAAACGGGCAAATCCGTCCTCTCCGTCCTCTTTGCCTCCTTTCTATTCCCAGTTATTTCCAGTAAATACGCCGGATTTCCATAAACCGGGCATTGGCATAATCTTTGCGGATTCGGCGACGGAACGGAAACGACTTTAAGAACGACTGCGCGCAATGCGGGGGTCGGACAGCCAGTTTTTTATCTGTGCGAAGGAGATAGAAGTGGGAAAGCGAAAGCGAGACAGGAAGCCCGTACTTACCTCTCCGTGGAAGATCGGTACCCTGGTGGCGCTCATGCTCACCGCGACCAGCTTTGGTGTCGGTTACTACATGGTCAGGATATACAACATCGACCTCTACTGGCTAAGTTCGGACGTCAGTAGATGGGGCGTCGATTCGTACCAGTTCTTCAGGGAGATATATCCGGCAGCGGCTGGCGTTCTGCTTCTCGCTCTGTTCACTTACTTCGTCATTGCATCCGCTGTCCGCAGATACAGGTACTACCTCAATTCCGGACAGGATTACCGCAAGATGATATCTCTGGCAGAGAGTATCGATGATCTGACCAATCCGGCTCAGATCGCGAGGCTTTCCGAATACCCCGAGCTCCAGGAAGTCCTGAGAAACTACGGGGACCAGATTCGGGAGATCTCGGAAGGGATGGAGAGCCGTGAAGAGGAGATGCGGTCGGTCGACCTGGAGGTCGAGATCGATTCGATACTTCAGGGTAACGGAATGAACGAAATCCTCGCCGAGGGTAAATGGTGGGCCACTATCGCCAGGAAGATCCAGGTATGGATCGAAGGGAACGCTGGCGGCACAGAAGATATGAAGAAACAGTCCGAGGCTGCCAGACAGGCCGCGGGCAGAGCCTCCCTTTCCTGTGGCAAGGTCGCCGAGACAGCCGCGGGAGCCGGTGAGGACATACTCGATATAGTCAGGTCGGTCGGGCAGCTCAACGCTGTTGCCGCCAGTCTGGGATCCGGCACGGTCCAGACTGAAGGCTCTCCTTCCGGCTCTGTTTCCGCGATGGAGACTGCTGCGGCAACTCTTGAGGAAAGAGGAGCCGCTATACATGAGCTTTCCGAGGAAAGTAACGGTCTTGCTCTCAATATGGCGCTGATGGCGGCCAGGGGTGAAGCAACCGAGAAGGATCTCGCTGAACTGGCCGAAAAGGTCAGATCGTCAGCCGAAAGGTACGGCAAGCTTGGAAGAGAGCTCGAGGGCCTGGCAAGGACGATCAGTGATAACAGCAGGAATGTCGGTTCGGCCTCAGGCGCAACTGCCGTGAGTCCCGATGCCGGCCACGGAGTATTGGAGATATCGGAGAAGATAGAATCGCGCAGCCGCGCCCTTCAGAAGAAGATGACTTCGATGGGAAACGATGTCGAAGAGATCAAAAGAGCGCTTCAGGCCGGGAATGAAGAAGAAAAAGAAGAGCGCATCCGCACCACTGACGGTTCGATCGTGAACTTCGGGTCCGAGTCGGAAGGACAGGATGAGGAGCCCGGTGGAATCGATGATTCCGATCTGGTCATAGATCATGGAAAGCTCTGGGAGGGCCCGGAAGAGGATGCAGTCGAGAGCGAAGATGCCGGCGATAGCGGAGATCTGCTTATCTCGGGCTTCCAGGAAGCGATGGGCGTCATGCAGCCTGATTCGGAGGAACCGGTCGAGGATAGCGTGCCCGTAGACGAGCCCGTTGTCGAGGAGATCGAGCAGCCGGAACAGGTCGAAGACAACCCTGTTGAATATGCTGAAGAGACACACGAAGAAATCATAGAAGAAACAATAGAAGAGACCGTGGTCGCTGAACAGGCCCAGGTCGAAGAGAGTGCCGATCTTGTCGGTGAGATATTTGCCGATGAACCGGTTACCAATGATAACTGGGATGATATGCAGGTAGCGGCGGAAGTAGAGCCGGAACCTGAGATCGCCAGCGAACCTGTCAACGAAATGCCACCTGTCGAGCCAGAGATCGTCCATGAGCCCCAGGCTCACGAACCTGCCCCCGTCGTGGAGCAGGCCGCACCGGAGACAGACGAGGAACCGGTATACGATCTATTTGAACTCGGCGCAGTAGAGTACCAGGAAGAAACCGAAGTAAATCTGTGAGGTGAATGTTCGTGGTGATGTTGAGCAGTGAGAACAGACAGCTTTTCGGCGAGCAGGTCAACGACCACATCGCCAAGCTCAATGATCTGATGGGACTGGCCTGCGATCAGCCGCTGGACAGGGTGCCCGTTGAGAAGGCCTGCTTTGCAGGCAGGCTTCTCGAGGGCAGCACACGGATGCTCGGACTGGACGAGTGGTGCAGTACGCTGAGTATGTTCAGGGAACTCCTTGAGAAGTCCCTCGCGGCTGGAAGACACTGGGGCGAGCAGGTCTCACAGATCGTATCAGAGTTACTGGAATCAGAGGAACAGGCGGTTTCTGAGATAGTTGCCGATGAGGAAGAGATCGACCTCAGGTGTTTCGGAGGGCTTCAGCAGGAAATAGAGCTGGTCCTTTCCGAGCCTTTTGAGAATGTCGACGCAACACCTTCCGATCCCGGAATAAGTATCGAGAGTGATACGACCGGGGAAAAGGAAGTCCTCTTTGAACTTCCCCGGTGTGAAGAGCCTTCTGAAGAGGTGGTCCGACAGGATGACAAGTATGTAGCGGATCGATCAGGTGAAAACAGGACAGAGGGTTTTGCAACCATTTCCAGGCTTCAGGATTCGCTGAAGAAGATCGATTACAGGCTCGAGGAATGTCTCAATGATGGAAACAGGGGAGACGCGGCTGTAAGGGATCTCGAACTTGCCATCGGTGAGAGCGAGTTCTATATGGCCATGCTGGGAAGTATGCTGAGCAGGCTCGGCGATAACCGGAAGACCTTCCGTTCGAAAGTATCAAGTTCGACGGTAATGGACGGCCTTAAGGATTTTATCGGGGTCCAGAGCAGGATGAGGAACTGGAAAACGGAATTGAGGACGAGGACCGGCGATTTCTCGCTTGAAAGAGAAGCGGCGACCGATCTCGCCGTTATCCTTGAGAACTGTGTGTTCGACATATGCAGGATGAGCGAGCGAAGCAAAAGAAGAGATGTAAGCGTAAAGATAGATGTATCGAGCGAGGGTTCGTATCTGACAGCGAAAGTGTTCGACGATGCGAGCGATTATCTCAGTGATTCAGAGATCGACAGGGACGATGCCATGGCATATTACCACGGCCTTCTGCAGGCCAGGGGGCTGCTCAGAAAATGGGGAGCTCTGTTGTGGGTCGAGCCGGGGGAAGGAAGCGAGGACCGGTTCAGGTTTACTTTCCCGCGTACGTCCGTCATCACCGATTATCACCTGATAGATTCGGCCGGCATGACATTTGCGGTACCGAAGCATGGTGTGGATGGCGTGATCGATCTCTCGAATGTGCGTATCGACAGCGACCAGGGAGGCAGGTCCGTCATGTATGGCGGGTCGCGCGTTTCTGTATGCAGGATAGATGAGCTTGCGGCCGACGAGCTTAGTGCCGGTTCCGATGGTGACCACGTAGTGGTACTCGGGCTGGCCGAAAAGAGGATCGGCATTATGTCCGACGGGTCGGGCCGAAAGGTCGAGGGCCTGATCGAGCAGATCACGGAGAACGGCTGGGCGTCGCTGTCCAGGTGTCTTCTCCATATAGGAGAACGTGAGTTCCCCGTCCTGGACTTCCAGCTGATGCTTGACCGTTTCAGCATGGTTCAGGGCCTCGAGGATGAGGAAGGGGGATCGGGCTCCTGGGTGGATGAGGTTGCGGAAGTAAATCAGTAGACGTTTTCGCGTGCTCGAACGCGTGCAGTTATATACTGAAACGGTTCCGGCGTTCTCTGCCGCTGGTTCCAGTTCACCAAGCGTAGAGAGGTTGTCATGGTTAAACAGCACCACAGGGACTA
>CAYWGA010000034.1:0-31254 GCA_964457905.1 uncultured bacterium
ACGCTGTAGCCGTTCTTCTCCAGCTGGAATTTGAGTATACGCCGGATGTGCTCCTCGTCATCTACGACAAGAATCCTCCGGACATCGTTTTCTTTCGCTGCGCTCATCTATATCAATCCCCGAAAAGGGTAGTCCCCTCCGCTCAATCGGGTCCGCGGCATTTCGCCGTGATGGGGGAAAGGCAATATATATGCCAACGGAGAGGAGTATTAAAAAGGGGTTAAATCAGTGCATGAAAAGGCGTTATATAGGCGATTCTACCCATGAAACGGGACTTCCGAAAGTGGTGCATAATTCCCTAGAATTTCGAATAATGCAATACCTGCAATGCATAATAAAAATTGCGAGGAAATGATGTAACGATGGGAAAAAGGGAGAGATATGCGTTACGCCCAGGATCTGAGCTCGCCTCTCGGGAATGTATTAAGATCGAGGCCGTCGCTCCGTCCGGCGGAGAGGTGGTGCCAGGCGGCGCACGCGATCATCGCGGCGTTGTCTGTGCAGTACTTGATCGGCGGCCACGACACCTCGGCGCCCTCGTCTCCGATCCGTTCGGTCATGACCTCGCGAAGCCTGCCGTTCGCCGCGACCCCGCCTGCGATATAGAATCTCGTCGCCGAGATCCTCTCGACCGCCATCACCGATTTTATCGCCAGCGCATCGACGATCGCCTCCTGCGCCGAGGCGGCGACATCAGCGACTGTTTGCGTTGAAAGATCGTCGAGCTCCTCGACCTTCAGGCGCACCGCCGTCTTCAGCCCCGAGAAGGAGAAGTCGCATTCGCCCGAATCGCGCATCGCGCGGGGAAACTTGTACGCCTTCGCGTCGCCTTCGCGCGCGGCCCTCTCTATAGACGGCCCGCCCGGGTAGGGGAGCCCCAGTATCTTTCCGATCTTGTCGAACGCCTCTCCGGCAGCGTCATCCCTGGTCCCGCCGAGAAGCTCGTAGCTCCCCGGCCTCTCGACATTGAAGAGCTGCGTGTGCCCCCCCGAGACGACCAGTACGACAGCCGGCGTATCCATCGGCTGATCGATCGCGTTGGCAAGGATATGCCCCTCGATGTGGTGGATCCCGGTGAGCGGGACCCCGCTCCCGTAGGCGATCGCCTTGGCGAACGAGAGCCCGACGAGAAGCGATCCCGTCAGCCCCGGTCCGTTCGTCACACCGATCCCGGCGAGGTCGCCGAGCCCGACCCCGGCCTCCTCCATCACGGTCTCGTAGAGGGGGAGAAGTGTCTTCATGTGCGTGCGCGAGGCGATCTCCGGCACGACACCGCCGTACTTCGCGTGATCGAGCTGGGAAGCTGTCTTGTACGCGATGATTCCCTTTTCGGGCGAGTAGATCGCGCACGAGGTGTCGTCGCATGAGGTCTCTATGCCGAGATAAAGCTGCATCGTTCCAATCTAATCCCCGGAAAACGAGGACGCAACCTGCTTCCTCACTCCGGCGAGGTCGGGTCGGGCAGGCCCTTCTGCCATTTCCAGGGTATCATGTTCATGTACCTGATACGCGGAGCCCCCGGATATCCGAGATCGAGGACGGTCACCGACGCATTCGCCACGGCGAGCCTGTGCATAGTGTCGAGGTCCATCCCGAGGTAGTGAGTGATCACCGGCTTGATGATGTCGGCATGCGAGACGAGCGCCGTCTTTATCCCGCGCTTCTCTTCGGCGATCCTGTCGATCACCGCCAGCACACGCTCCTGGATTCCGGCCATCCCCTCACCCTCGGAGAAGTTCGATTCGGTAGGCGCCGAGCCATACAGGTCGAAGTCACGGTCTCCCTTGAGCTCGGTGTACTTCTTGCCGACCCAGCGCTCGTAGGCCGATTCGTCGAGACGCGGCTCCTCGATTATCTTCGCGTCCCAGGCAGAGGCAAGTATCCGCGAGGTCTCCTTCGTCCTGGCCAGCGTCCCCGAGTAGATGGCGGTGATACCCTCGGCGGCAAGCTGCCCCGCTACAGCCTCGACCATCTCACGGCCGTGCTTGTTCAGGGGGACCTGTTCGCGCCCCATGATCCTTCGCTGATCGTTCCAGTCCGTTCTTCCGTGCCTTATCATGTAGATCAGCATATGTCGCGGTCACTCCAGTTCTGATGTTCCGAATTCGTGTTCATATCCGATTGGTGGAAGAGGCTTCATCCCTCCATCGGCGTCCTCGAGCAGCAGTCCGCCCGCCTCCTCGGTAACGGCACCGATGACGACCGCGCCGGGCGGAACGGCCCCCGCTTCTACCGCCGCGAGAGCGATATACTCCTCTCCGCTCGACAGCGCGAACCTCGTAAGTTTGTCGCGGTGGTCCCCGATAGCCGCTGCCACTGCCGCGGGAACGGGAATATTCTCCTCAGAGATAACTGCCCCCACTTCGCTCTCCGAGCAGAGTGTCGTCAGGTCCTTCCCCAACCCGTCACTGATATCGATCATAGCCGTAACCTTGGGCGCCCACTCATGCGATCCGTTTACTGAAGGCTTGAGAGTAAGAGGCGAGATATGCCTGCTGACAAGCATCAGCGCCTCCTCGGCACCCTCGGGGAGATTCTTCGCCGAGCACATCGCCGTGATGTCGGCCCTCGTATTGTCGACCGATATCGAGCCGGAAGCCTCGTGCAGGCAGAGCCTCGCAGCAGGCGGAGGAAGTATCCCGTCGAGCAGACCTGCGGAACCACCGCCCGAGATCCCCTCGAGCAGCCTCAGCCCGGCGAGCGATCCGCCGACCTCGCCGAAGAGTACGAGCAGGTCGCCCGGCCTCGCGCCGCTGCGCCTGAACGGGGGGAACCCGTCCGGCATGTAACCGATTATCGCGACATCGAAGAAGTAATCCGAAGGCGAGAGCACGGTGTCGCCGCCGAAGAGCCTCATCCCGTACGCGTCGCAGGAGCGCTGGAGCCCATCGACGATCGAGACTAGATCTTCCTCGCCGCATCTCTCAGGAAGTCCGGAAGTGAAAACTATCCCCGACGGCTTGCCGCCCATAGCGTAAATATCAGAAACATTGGATGTTACGACCTTCTGCACCGCCTGCCCGACTGTCGAGAAATCGAGCCTGAAATGGACCCCCTCGACCGCCGCGTCAGAGGCGAAGAGGAGGTTGTCGCCTGGAGAATCGAAGACAGCGGCATCGTCCCCGAGCCCGGCGTTGGGAAATGAATCCCTCAGAAATCCTATGACATCGCGCTCTTTGATCGACCTACCTCCTTGCTTGTGATGATCATTCTTCTATCTTCTGCGCTCCGTGCCATACGGCAATGATCCAAACTGTTTTCTTCTCGATACGGTAGAAGAACCGATACGGACTTACAATCACTTCCCGGTGAGGCAGCTCTGGAAATTCCGGGATCAGCCTGCCAGACTCGGGATGATCTTCCAGTCGACCGAGGACCTTTTCAACCCGTTGACGAAATTTGTATGCGGCTGATGGATTGTCGCGCCGGATGTATTCTACCGCTCCGAGAAACTGCAGTCTGGCGGAAGGAGTAAATCTTACTCTCACAATCACTTGTCCTCTAGAAGCGCGTCGGCTTCCTTCAGCACGCTCTCCAGAGAATGGCCTTTCCCCTCTGAAATTTCCTTTTCTCCCACGGCAAGAAGCCGAAGAAGCTCCCGCTCCTCCTGACTCCGCTCATATGCATCGATACTGACAAGAACTGCGGCAGCCCGGCCCCTCTGAGTGATTACGTAAGGCTCGCCTGACTCCTGCAAGGTCTTCAGTATTCCAGCCGCATCCTGGCGGAGATCCGTCACGGGGACAATATGTGGAACCTTGTTCATATGATACCTCCAATGATACTATTAACAGTACGTGTAACGGTATCTTATTTCAAGCGAAAAATTACTTCAGGGTGAGGACAGCTCCCATTCCTCTCCGTCGATGGCCCTGTCGTCACGCAGTTCGGCCATAATCTTGAAGCTGGAGCCCCAGCCGGCACGGGCTCTCCTGACTGGACTTACGATCAGCCTGTTACCCTCGACAAATATCTCGATGTCCCCTTCGAGGCCGAGTTGGTCTATCAAGGGCTTGGGTATCCGTATCCACCGTGAATTTCCTATTTTAATGATATTAGAATTCATCGCTAAATCACTCCTTGCGACTATATATAGCCCGGCTGTCAAGGGGGGATCATATAGTCAGAAAACGTCCCAGCCGCGTGACGAGCAGCCAGCTGACAATGCCGACCGACAACGCAGCAACGAACCCGCAGACAAACGGCTTGTACCCCAGCTTCGACAGCTTCCGGATGTCGGTGCTCAGTCCGACACAGGTTATTGCAACGGCGATCGTATATGTCGCGGCCATCTTCACCGTCTGCCAGACGCCTGTCCATGCGGCGCTGTCGGCGCCGAAGAAGTGGTCCCCCAGGGTCCTCACTATCCCCATCGCCACATACCCGAAAACGAAGAGGGGGACATACTTCATGATCCGTATCCCCGGCCCCGCCGCTCCGCCAGCATTCTTCCTTCCGGCCCAGAACCCGAGAAAGGGTATCACGACTATCATGAATGTATTGCGAACGAGCTTTGTGGTGATCGCTATGTCGGCTCCCGTTATACCGTCAGCAGTCTTCAGCGACCAGAGCTGATCGTATACGAGCGAGGCTGCCGTCACCTGCGAGGTATCATGGATCGAGGTCCCGAGAAAGAATCCCGCCCCCGTAACCGGCAGGTGCATAACCAGCTCGGTCAGGTATGGATAGGCTATCGTGGCAAGGATACCAAAGATCGTGATCGTACCCACCGCATATGCGGTCTCTTCTTCCTTCGCCCCTATCGCGGGGCTCGTTGCGACGATGGCACTGACTCCGCAGATGCTCGTCCCCGCCGCTATCAGTGTGCCGAGTCTGTCGCTCACCCCGAGCCTCCCGGCGATGAAGATCGTTACTACCAGCGCAGTGACAATACAGAGGACGACCATCCCGAGAGAAAGAAGGCCTATCTCCAGGACAGCGAAGATGCTGAGGCGGATCCCCATCAGGACGATCCCGAAACGCAGCAACTTTTTGACGCCGAAATTTATCCCGGGATCGAAAAACGAAGGCAGGGGAACTGTTGTTCGAATGATCATCCCGAGGATGATTGCGATTAGCATCGGGCTGAGCGGATTCTTCTCCCACGGCAACAGATACCCGGCCACCTTCGTCAGCAGCATGGAAAGAGCCATCACGGCGACGGCGAGAAGCAACCCGGGCAGCAGGGCAGTTATCCCGGGATTTTCCTTCGGGGGTTGTGTCATTCAGAACGTCTTTCTGTCTTCAATCAATCCAGCTTCTTCTCTGAAGCGCTCAGCGTCGCTGATATCCGCTCATCTTCGGGCATGCGGTTTATCCGCCACTGCCGGACCTCATGTATAAGCCCCATTACTCCGAGACCGAGAAACATGTACCCGGCCTTGCTGAACTCCGTATCCCTCACCAAGTAGACGATCATGACGATCACCGATACTGCGAACAGCACCACCCGGAAGGAACTTCCGAACCTCCATATACTGTCCAGCTTACTCATTGCCCCCTCCAGTACATTGAAACAGTTTACAGGATCACTTCGATGTTGACCCCGAGGACACCGTCGACCAGTTCCCGGTTCTCTTCTTCGAGGTATATCTTGTAGAACACTCCCGGCAGGAAGTGTTCGCTGACATAACTCAGCCCGAAATTGATCGAATGCATAAACCGGTCACCGCCTTCATCGGGATCCTCTGTCAGGATCGCCAGGCCCACGATTTCGGTAATGGCAGCAATGTTCTTTCCCTGGTAACCGGCGGTAAGACCGTAATGCATGAAGAACTCAGGATCGTCGCTGTTACCCCCGGTCGAGATCAACAGGTCCGGCCCGAGTTCCAGCCCCAGCCTCGCGCCACCTTTATTGATGTTGAAGTAGGCGAAGTTGCCATAGAGGGTCCAGGCATTCGGCCAGAATTTGAACATATCCTCCTGGTTGGTTAACGACCCGAAGATCAGATGGGTGAGATCATCATCGCCCATCGGCATGTAGACGCCGAATGACCAGATCGAACTGCCGTTCCCGTTCCTGCTGATGTGCTGCAGTCCCACGTAGACATTTCCCATGTAGCTCTCCGAAAAGTCGTTTTCATCAGAAGCGAGCCTTGTATACGGGAATGCGGCGTCGATGCTCCACTTCTCGTTCACCGCGAGGCTGAGTGTGATGTCATAGACACCGGAAAAAGTGCTCAAGGAACTCTCGCCCTCAAAGTCGGGCCTGAGAAACCGCAATCCGAACTGCGACACATCAGTCGGGATGTTCTTGAACATGAATGTCTGCGCCGCCGCGTTACCGGCAGCAAAGACGACCAGGATGATCACCAGTACGAGACTGAAGACGGATCTCTTCATGGTACCCCTCCATTGAAAAAGATTTCCATCGACCCTGTTGAATCCTGTTATTTCTTTTCGTACCTGACCGGACGCGTCAGCTTACGGATATGCCCGTCAGCGACAGCTTTTTTCAGCCATTTGTTGAGCGTTGTCTTGGAGACCATCAGGCTTTCGGCCAGTTCAGCGGGAATCAGCGCCTCTTCCAATCGCTCAATTATCAGAGGCAGAACGGCGTCGTAGGCCGCATCCCCCGATACAGCGATCGCATCAGAAGATTCGCCGGCCTTCGAAGCCTTCTGCCCGGGAAAATCAAAGAGATCCATATTCTGGACAATCTCATTTTCCGGGCGTTCGACGACAAGGTCTGAAAGCTGCTGGCTCAGGTCCTTCCGGTCCAGGATCTCCGGCCATTTGACCGCTCCCAGCTCCAGAAGCTTCTCATTGCCAGACGGAACGTTTTCTCCAGCTCGCACAAATACCGTCAGTGGGTTGTCACGCTTGAGCTCCTCTATCGCCCCGGCCCATGTTCCGCCCTTATTATACTCCGCGCTTACGACCAGACCGTAATCAGCCCTGGCATATATCAGCTTGTTCCTTCCCATCGCGGTCCCGACCGTAAAACGGGCACCGGGATGGTACGGGGATATCAAAAGCAGCCGTCCGTCTGTGATCGCGTTTCTTGCGGTCCTCTCGAGGCTTTTCCTTAAAAGATTGTCTGAAATCACACCTATGGTCACTCCACCCGCTTCCAGCGCCGCGGTCATCGCGATCTGGTCGACACCGCGAGCGCCGCCTGAAACGACCGGTATCGAGTTTTCAGCACACAGCTCCGCTGCCTGCCTGGTAAATTCCTCGCCTTCAGCATCCACATTTCTCGAGCCGACTATTGCGACTCCGCCTCCACGCAGGAGGGACCGGTCACCGACTCCAAAAAGGAGCGGAGGAGCTTTTTCCCGAAGGTGTCTCTTGTACCGCCCCGGATATTCCTTGTCACTCCGGCTCAGGACCCAGACTCCGCTTCTCTGCCACTCCTCGACAGCGAATCCGAGCTGGACCCCTCTTCCCAGCAGAGCCTTGAATCGCGCCCGGTCGATTCCGGACCCTGTAGCCGCAACGTCAACATTTTCTTCCTCAAGCAGGTCCTCCGGCCGCATCTTCTCACCGATCAGCCAGCGGACAAGCGTGTTATATTCCTTCTGCGTAAGAGGTTTCGCGGACTGATCCTTGCCGAGCACTCCGCAAAGGAGCAGTATGGCGTTAGTATCGTCTGTTAAAAATTCACTCATAGATCAATCCATTCTCGGAGTATTCAGAGCCAGTGCCAACGGATAGACCGCCGTACATCCGGCCTGATAATTCCCGAAAGACGCCTACCTTCCGCACTCAACCTTACTTCTCCATCTGCCCGGGGCTCGGCGTCTTGAGGACGACGAACGTCGTGTTCTCTTCGGACTTGTTGCTGATGTTCATCAGCGTCTTGTACGCGGCGGGCACGAGGTCGCCTGTCTTCGCGACGATCACCTTGCCGGCCAGGTCTATTGTGACCTCACCTTCCAGGACGATAAAATGCACATTGGAGTTCGCCTTGTGCTCGGGCAGGGCCTGTCCCGGCTTCAGCGCGATCTGCATCAGGAGGAGGTAATCCTCATCGACGAGCTTTCTTTTGCCCATCTTCTCGTCATTGTAAGGCGCGTTTTCCAGCAGGTTCTCCGTGCAGATCTTTTCCTCTGCCACTGCAGGAAGGCAGATGCACGCTATCAGGATCGCCGCGATAAATAGTCTCTTCATTCTGTTCTCCTTTATCATCTACTAAGGTGTAAGTTCCTCGAGTTCCCTTATAGCCATCGGCAGGGAGTCGGAGCAGTCGCCCGCGATCATCCCGCGCTCGCCTGTCAGCTCGGCCGCGATCTCGGCGGCCCGCGAGTGGACGAAGACGCCGACCCGGGCAGCTTCGCCAGCCGCCGCGCCCTGCGCGAGCATCCCGGCGATCGCCCCGGTGAGGACGTCGCCGCTGCCGGCGGTCGCCTGGCCCGAATGACCGTGAACGTTGACGTCAAGCCTGCCGCCGGGGTGCGCGATGACCGTCGGCGCGCCCTTGTGCACCAGCGTAAGCTCCGAATCGACAACGAGTTTTCTCAGTGCGTCGGTCCGCTCGTCCGGCTCTTCCGGTACCGTGATATTAGTCAGCCTCTTGAGCTCCCCCGTGTGAGGCGAAAGTATGATGCTGCGGTCCTTCGACAGCAGCCTGAGCTCTCCATAGAGCCCCGCAAATGCATTGATCCCGTCCGCGTCGATCAGCACCGGCTTCTCGCAGCGGGCGACAAAATCCCTGACAAACTTCGCTGTCTCCTCCCCGGCGGTCATCCCCGGCCCTATCGCAACAGCATCGAACTTTATCTCATCGAACAGCATATCGAGCCCCGAAGCGGCAATCGCTCCCGCCTCCGTCTCGGGCATCGATATGAATATTATCTCGGGGTAAGATGCCTGAACGGCTGTGCGGATCGACTCCGGACCCGCGAGGTATACGATCCCGCACCCGGTCCGCAGCGCCGATACGGCGGTGAGCGACGCGGCGCCGGCGTACCGCCTGCTTCCCGCCACGACGAGGAGCGAGCCCCTCTGGAACTTGTGGGTGTCGGGCCTGTGGTGCGGCAGGTCGGCAAGGGCAGCCATCTCGTCCAGTATCCACGTATCGAGCCCTGCCTCGTCAATGACCTCGTCGGGTATCCCGATATCGACGACCTCGAGCGAGCCGGTGAACGCCTTGCCCGGGTAGAATATCGAGCCGGTCTTGGGAAGGGCCATCGTGACGGTGATGTCGGCCATAACGGCCGTCCCCATCACCTCTCCCGTCGTTCCGTTGACGCCCGAGGGGATATCGACCGACATGACGGGAAGATCGGAATGGTTGATCAGATGTATGATGTCGGCATAGTTATCCCTGACCGGGCTGTTTATCCCTGTGCCGAGGAGAGCATCGACGATGAGGTTGCACTCGGCGAACCCCTTGATGACCTTGTCCTCCCACCCCTCGAGGAAGAGGTTGACCTCCTCGAACGCCCCGGCCTTGCGGAACTTCGCGAGCTTCGCGTAATTCTTGAAGGCGTCGGGGGAGAAGTCCTTCGGCTCGTGGAGATAGAAGAGGGTGCACTTGGCCCGTTCCTCGAGAAGGAGCCTCGCCACGACAAGCCCGTCGCCGGCATTGTTGCCGCGGCCGAGGAATATCGAGACGCAGAGGTCCTCGGCGCCGCCGGCCAGCTCGAGGATAGCGTCGGTGATCCCCTGGCCGGCCCTCTCCATCAGCGTCAGGCCCGGCACGAACCTCTTGATCGTCTCCTCGTCGAGGAGCCTCATCTGTTCATTCGTCACGACGTGCATATCATTCCCTCTCAGGCTTCATCCCGTTGAGCTCGTCGACTATGCCGACAAGCGAGAATATATCGTCTATCTCGTATTCCGCTCCCGATTCACCGGTCTGGAAGGTGTCCCCGTACCGGGCGAACACGGTGTGTATCCCGAGCTCCCCCGCCCCGGCGATGTCGCGCTCGGGCCAGTCCCCGATCATCAGGGCCTCGGTCGGCTCGATCCCTATCCTCTCGAGCGCGAGGCGGAAGGGCACAGGGCTAGGCTTGCGCTCGCCGGTGTCCTCGAACGCGATGACCGTGTCGAATATGTGATGGAGCCCGAGGTAGCAGAGCCGCATCCAGGCCTCCTGCCTCGGCGCGTCGGAGATCACAGCGAGCCGCAGCCCCTTCTTGAGCAGTGTCAGCAGGGTCCGGTTGACGTGCGGGTAAAGCACGAGCGCCGCTTCGCGGGCTTTCCTGTACCCCACTATCCCCGCCGCGAGGATGCGGTAGTCGACGTGGCCTATCAGGTCGACCAGGAGTTTGTTGAACACCTTCTGGTACTCGATCCCCTCCTCGTCGTAGATCCTGTAGATCTCCTCGTTTATCCTTTTCTCGGGAAAGTCGAGCCCCGCGTCGATCATCGATCTGATCGCGGCGACTATCGATTCGTCCTTCATCCTCATGAAGTCGGTCAGTGTGTTGTCGAGATCAAAGATGATGAGCTTTATCATGGCGCCCTTTCCTCTTGCCGGGCAAGTACGGCCGGCTATATAGTCAATCCCCGTGGAAGAACAGAACGATGAATACGGACCCGAGGGGGAAGAGCCCAAAGTCGAGCCGGGCCTTTTCGGCAGGATGAACAACTGGTTCCTGCTGATCTACGCCTTTGCCTGTTTCATGATGGCGTCGTCCCTCGTGGGGATCCTCTATCTCAACGGAAATGTCGTCCTGTCGGTGATCCTGCCCGCGATATTCGGCTATATCCTTCCCCTGGCTATCATTACCAGACGGTACAACCTGAGCTTCATTGGCCAGTTCAGACTGTCTGTCCCTGACGCGACGACGACGGCCCTTGTGATCATTATCGCAGCGGCCGCTATCTACCCCGTCGACGCTCTCTCATGGTTCTTTCGGCGGGGGCGGCAGGTGGATTCCGATTATATAGAAATCCTCCTCGCGTTCAAGCCCAAAGGGGCCCTTCACCTCATCGGAATGGCTGTCGGGCTGGGACTGATCACGCCCCTCGGTGAAGAGCTCCTCTACCGCGGGACGATCCAGGCTATATTCCACAGAAACATGACGGCGATCGCCGCGATACTCGTCTCGGCCCTCGTCTTCGCCCTCTCCCACGGGGTGCTCTACCTCATCCCCGGGGTGACCCTGCTCGGCATCATCCTCGCCTATGTCTTCTACAGAACAGGCTCATTGATATACACGGTGATGATCCACTCGATCTTCAACCTCTTCTCGCTCTACCGGCTGACCCGGCTCAGTGAAGATACGATACGGGAGTTCGAGTGGTCCGCGCCGAGCGCCGGCTGGCTCATCGCCACATCCCTCATCCTGCTCTTCGTCCTCGTGATATTCAACAGGCATACCGCACGCCGGACATAAAAAGAGAGGGAGGACATCATGTCCCCCCTCTGCTCTAACTAACCTGATATGACAGGCTTACTTGTTCGAAAAGTCCATTTTCTTGCCGTAACTTATCTCGCCGTTGTCGATCCTGACGTTGAATCCGCACTCCGTATTGTTACAGACCCAGGCCTTGTAACAGATCGGCGCTCCATCCCTTCCATAATCTGAAAGGGGCAGAAGCACACCTTTTTTGCACTTGAGGCATTCAGTAAAAACTTCAGGCATGTTCCCCATCCGGCATCCCCTCACACCGGACTCTCACCTCCATCTCCGCGTTAGTCACCACAGCAACACGACATCCCTTACCTTAGTGGCGTTCATTTTTAAGAGTTTCCGGTAGGCTGTCAAGGAAAATGAACCATTTTCCCGCCCGCGGGATCTCCGGGAGGCTCTGCAGAATCCGCGTAAAATATCTTTACGGTTCGATAATCAGGTCGGTCAGGGAACGTTTTGGCACATGGTGAACCCTGTCAGCTGACCGCCAATATTTAATATCTGTCTCTTCGGTAACGTCCTCGACGACGACAGATTCGGCCCGCTTTCCCAGCGCAAGGACGAGGATAATCTCGTACCGGTCTGAGATCCCGAACGCCATGGCGAGCCCCTTCCGGTCGATCGACCCGATCATGCATCCCCCTAGACCGGCAGCTGCGGCGCCCAGCATGATGCTCTGGGCGGCGATACCGTGGTCCGTTCCGAAATTCTTGGAGACCTCGGTATCCCCGAGGATGATGATATAGGCGGATGGTCTCTCGCCCTCATCGGGCCCGTCCCATTCCTTTATATACCCCGCCCATTTGAGGAAGGGAAATATCAGCTCGGTCTTGTCGGGCTGGCAGGCCAGCATGAACTTCAGGGCCTGCCTGTTCGCCCCCGATGGCGACAGCCGGGCCAGTCCCACAAGCTCCTCGAGGAGATTGCCGTCTATGGACTCGTCCTCCCTGAACCTTCTCACGCTCCGGCTCATCCCGACCAGCTTGCTGAAACTGTCCAGCTTGCAGGGCGGAAGGGCGTTCTCCATGCAGTTATACTTCTCAGGTTTTTTCGGCAAATTGATCGTCCCCCTTTTTTCGTATCCGAGACGTTCGTAGAATCTGTTCGCGGCGGTATTGAGCGAATAGGTATCGACCCTGACACTCGTGGCGCCGCCGCGCGTTCCGTGATCATGAGCGAATTCCATCATCCGTGCGGCCAGTCCCTCCCTCTGCCTGTCCGGATCGACTGCGAGACGGTGCACGCATATGTACGGACCGTCGTCCTTCCATTCGATCCCGGTGTAAGGCTCCGGCTGGTCGTCGTCTATCGTAACCGCGGCGATGACGGCCCCCTGATCCCTGAGGATCCAGAGAGAGCGCCGCTCGATATCGCTTTTGACATCATCGAGAGTCGGGTAAAAATCGGGCCACTGCTCCATCCCCGTGCCCTTCATGGCGTTACGGCACTTGTTTATCAGGGCAAAGACCTCATCGGCATCAGACAGAGAAGCAGGGACAGGAGAGAAATCACTCATCAGGTCTTCTGCTCCTTCTTCCTCGCCGCGGGGAAGAGGATGTTGTTGAGGATGAGCCTGTATCCGGGCGAGTTGGGGTAGAGGTCGAGATCTGTCGGCGGGTCACCGACGAAATGCTGGTAGTCCTCCGGGTCGTGGCCCCCGAAGAATGTGAACGTCCCCTTACCGAAGTTGCCGTGGATGTAGCGCGCCTCGTTGCCCCCCTTGACCTCTCCCAACACGAGGACCTTCTTCTTCAGGAGACTCTTTTTAAACGACGTCGTCTGCCCCATGAACCCCTCGATGACCGAGACATGGTTCTGGACGAGCATCGTCGGCACGGGGTCGTGCTTGGCGGAGAACTCGAAGAGGGTGAACCAGTCGTTCCCCTCGCCCCTCGCCGCCGCGACCATCGTCATGTCGATATCGGAGAACTCATATGTCATAGGATTCATCTCGAGCCGGAAGCCCTCGAACGCCATGCACCTCGAGAAGTCGAGCTTCTCCTGGCACCCCGGCGTCGTTCCGTCATGGTCGAACTGCCTCGGCGCTATATCGATCCCGTGAGAAGCGAGCGCGATGTCGTAAGAGTCGCACGCCGAGCACATCGCGAAGAGGAACCCACCGCTTCGCACATACTCGCGGATCATCTCGGCGACCGCCCTCTTCTCGTCTGAGACCTTGTCGTACCCGAGCCCCTTTGCTATCTCCTCGAAGAGGATCTGCTGCTGGATGTACCATTCGGCCGTGTGATAGCCGCGGTAGAACTTCCCGTACTGCCCGGTGAAATCCTCGTGGTGGAGGTGGAGCCAGTCGTAGAGCTGAAGGCTGCCACTGAGGACCTCGCGGTCATAGACCTTCTTGTACGGGATGTCGGCATACTCGAGGGCCATCATCACCGCGTCGTCCCACGGCTGCTTGTTCGGCGGGGCGTAGATCGCGATCTCGGGCGCCTTCTCGAGGAGGACGACCTCCATATTGGAGGCATCGATCTCCTGCAGTATCGCCGCGATATCGGACCCGCTCACCCGCTCCATCTTCACCCCGCGCGCCTGCGCCTCGAGCGTCAGGCCCGCCGTCTCGGGCATCAGGAACGAGCCGCCGCGGTAGTTGAGGAGCCATCGCACATTGCCGCCCGCCCCGAGGACGTACCAGGCGAGGCCGTACGCCTTGAGGTGGTTCGTCTGCGAAAGATCCATCGGAACGAGGAAGTCGGCAGAGACGCTGACCGTCATCGCGACAAGTATTAACACTGAAAAGAGAACTGTTCGCATCACTCTCATGTCTCGTCCGTCTCCTCTTCGCCCTCCATGCTTTTTCTTAATCTCATGTATCTGCTGCGCACCCTCGTCGCCCAGGGATCCTCGCCGTACCGCTCGAGGAAGAGGGCGTACCAGCGGACCGCCGCCTGCGGATCGTCTTCCTCCTCGATCGCTGCGAGCGTCTCTACCGCTCTCGGCGCCGCCCTGCTGAGCGGATATGTCTCGGCTATTCTTTCGAGCATCGCTATCGACTCTGCCCGTCGTCCGGCCCGCTCGAGCAGGAGCGCGCTCTCGTAGAACGCCTCCGGCGCCAGCACCGACCGGGGAGCCCTGCCCGCTGCGGCGGCGAGCGAATCGGCTGCCTCGCTATACTTTCCGCTCCCGTCAGCCGCCATAGCCGCCGCGAACGAAGCGAGGACCGCCGGGTCCTCCTCTTCAGCCCTCTTGACCAGCACGGCCGTGGCGAGCGCATCGTTGGCCCACTTACTCCACGGGGCCTCCTTGGCGACCTCCGAGAGGACCGTTCCAGCCGAATCGAAATCGCCTCGATAGAATAGTACCATACCCTTGCCGTATTTACCCGATGCCGCCAGTGACGAATCGGGCGAGGCTGCAAGCGCCTCGAATCTCTTCATCGCGTCATCCCAGCGTCCCGACATGACCAGGGCCTCCAGACGGATCGCCGCCGCCTCCCTCGCCACATCGACATGGCGCCACTGCCCCGAGTCGACCGTCTTGATCGCTGCTTCAGCATCGCGCAGATGATCGAGCTGTACCCGCGCCTTGAGTAGCGAAGCCTTCTCCGTATAGGGCCGTCCGCGCTTGTGCCTCATTGCGCTGTCAGCCATCGCAACGGACCGCGCGCCGTACTCACGCTCCCGGGGGCCGCCTCTTCTTGCCGCGAGCTCCGCGTGTTCCGCCCCTTCGAGCAGCACACGCGGCGTCCTCGGCGAATCGGGGAACCTGATGATAAAACCGGAAGACACCTTTTCGAGATAGTCCTCGAACTCAGGATCTCCCGCCTTCGAACCGAACGTGTAGAGATAGAGGATAAAGGAGTAGAGATCCCTCTCAGGTATCTTGTCAGAACGTGCGCGCAAGAGGTAGCCATCGGCTGCCGCATAGTCATCGACCTCAACGAGCAGGGCCGCTTCGAGCGTCTCGAAGAAGGGCTTGTTCTTCTTCCCGTGTACCGTGAACGAATCGACGACTGCAATAAGATCGGCCGGCCTTCCAGCCTCCCTGAAGGCCCGTATCGTCATAGCGGCTCGGCCGATGTCGGGCATATCCTCCATCTCGTACCCCGGCAGCGACTCGAGGAAGGCCCCCCGGTGATTGCCCCTCGTCCTCTCCATCCTGACGATCTCCGCGGTGAACCTCGCGTAATGCCTCGGGAACTTTCGCCCCTCCTTCAGCGTCGCTATCGCCTGGTCGTACATCCCGGCGTTCCATTCCGCCCTTGAGACCTGCAGGTACCTCGATACATCCTTCTCCTGCCCGGTCAGGACCGAGTGCCATACCTCAACGGCCTTCTCCCTCTGGCCCAGCTCGAGATAAGCCTGCCCGAGAAACTCGGTGAAGCGATAATGGTCGGGCCATTTAACCCGAGCCGCTGTCAGAAACTCCACCGCCTCCTCAAACATCCCCGCCTCGACCAGGGTCCTCCCAAGCGAGTTGGCCACATCCTGGCGGTCGGGATATGCCTCGGCCAGCTCCCTGTAGATCACGATCGCTTCATCATTGCGCCCCGTCTGTCTCGCCCTCTGCGCCTCGACGAACTTTCTCGAGATCACCTCGTTGTCTGACGGGTCCTGCGCAGAGACACCGCCCACAATACCGAGCAACAGCGAGAAAAGAACGAGCATGATGACAAACCTGCTCATCGTACATCCCTCGCTTTCCCCGACAGCGCCCTGAAGTAGAGCCTGTTGAGCTCCTCGTACTCGGCCGGGCCGGCATCCCTCATCGCCCGCCTGATCCGCTCGAGAAGGATATTCCTGTCTTCGGGCGAGTATGTCCGCGAGCCTGGATCGAGGGCGCGCAGCCCCTCGCCTGTGCGGCTCTCCCGCCTGCGGCTGTAATCGCGCCGGTTGAGCGACCGCTGCGACTCGAGCATCCTGCTCAGCACCCGCTCCTCGCGTTCGAGCAGCTCGCTACTGAGATCACCACGTTCGAGCGCTCGGGCGATCTCCTCCATCTCCCCGCCGAGGTCGCTCAGGTCGCCGAGCATCGGCTGCGTACCCTGCCCCTCTTCGAGCATCTGCTGGAGAAGGTCGTCCATGCTCCGCTGCTCAGCTGCCAGCCGCGCCAGCGCCGCCCTTTCCTCCATCGACCAGCCCCCGTCGCCCTGCCCTCCGAGCATATCGCGCATCCCGTTATCTATGCGGCTCTGGCCGCCGGAGATCTTCTGCATCCCCTGGCCTCCGCCACTCGCTCCGGAACCGCTCGATGAACTCGCCTCAAGCAGAAGTATCGCCGCAACATTTATCCTCTCGGGGACACGGGCCGCCGAACGGGCAGCATCCCCGACTTTTCTTGATTCTATCTCTGTCATCGCCGCTTCCATCGACGCGATCGCAACACCGAGTTCCTGGAAAGCGTCCGGAGTTATCCGAAGGCTCTTCTTTGCAATCTCGTAGAGATCATCGGTAATCGTTTTGACGGCGTCGCGTATCTCGAGCTGCCCCCCGATCATCGTGCGCACCGGCAGCTTGCCCCCCGACCTCGCGAGCTTCGAGGCGTACTGTTCCTGGAGCTGCGAGATCTCGATCAGCTCGACAACCGCACGCTCTATCTCCTCGTTGACCTCTTCATCCATCATCGACGACATCGACATCTGGCATTTCCCGAGCTTCGTGTAGAGGGAGAGCATCTTCTCTATCGCGTTTGACTGGCAGCTCGACGCCTCCCCCATCTCACCCTCGCGGATATCGTTCGCCGCCGACTGCATCATAGAGTCGACGCCGGATTCGGAGGCCTCCTCGGCCATCTCTTCCATACCGGGCGCACGCGATTCGTCCGACTGCTCGGCAAACTCGCCGAGGTCCTCCTCGAACTCGCTGAACTCATCACCAAGCTTCTCCTGGTCGTCGGCTGTCTCCTCGTCGCCGCCCGCCTCGGTCGAATCACGCAGCTCGCGCTGCTCGGCTAACATCTCTTCCATCCTGCGCATCATCTCCTCGACCTTCTGCTCGTCGAGAAGCCTCTCGAGCAGCTCTATCGTGCGGTCGAGGTTTTCCATCAATTTATCGGTCGTCATCTCTATATCCTGCATCGCAGCCGAGACCTGGTCCGGATCGGCCTCCTCCATCATCGAGCGGAGCTTCTCCATCGCGTCGCGCAGCTCCTCGCTCTCGATCTTCCGGATGAGCGACTGGATCTGCTCGAGCTTCTCGCCGACCTCGGCGGAGGTCATCCGGTTAGCCTCGAGCGACTCGAGCGTCTCATCGAGCCTCCCGGCCGCCTCGTTGAGCTTCTCCTGCAGGCGCTTCTGCTGCTCGAGCAACTCACCAGCCTCGCTCCGCTTGCTCCAGTCCATCTCGCCCTCGGCCCGTATCTCCTCGGAGAGCTCTGAGATCCGCTTCTTGATCTCCCGCCCCTCATCGAGGATATCCTCCATGTTCTCTTTCTGCAGATCCTCACGGTCCCGTGAATCAGCATAGAGCTCGGAGAGCGACGGCGCCCGAAGCGCCCTCGTCTCTGTCCTCGCCACCTGTGGACCCGAGACAGCGTTGTTATCCTTCGCCTCGAGATAGAAGAGGACCCTGTCGCCCGGCATTATCCGCTCGTCCTCGAGCGACCAGTCGTACGGCCCCTCAATACTCCCCGCACCGGGCTGCCCGTCAGGGAATATCTCGACCGTTTTCCAGTTCCCGCCGCGCCTCTCGAGCATGTAGTAGAGGTCTATCTTCGAGAGCCCGTAATCATCTCCAGCCCGCATGACAAGCCTGACCCTCTGCGACCTCGGCAGCAGGTCCCCGTCCGCAGGGGCAAGTATCTCGACCACAGGCGGCCTGTCCGGGATGGGGATGACCGGCACCCGCGACGGCACCTCGCAGTCGAGGCCGTTGTCTCCGGTCACGGTTATGTAGGCGGTATCCCGCACACTGATCGTAAAGCTCCCGGTGAACCCGGAAACGGAAGGAACGATCTCTCCGCTCCCACCCGAAGCGAACCGGATGCCCCCGGCGCTGACCGGCCTGCTTGTTTCTCCCGAAAGTGTCACCTTCGTCCCGACAGGCGCGGTGATCCTCCCGGTCAATGTCTCAATCGTCTCGGAAGCAATACCTGTATAGGGAGGATGTTCGAGCCTCGCCGAGATACGGTTGATGACCGGCCGCCTCTCGACGACGATCTTTGTCTCGACGCTCCTCTCATCCCCGCTCGCGTACCTGAAGGTGATATCTTCGCGAAGATCGGAAAATGTATACTCAAATCTCTCAAGCGCCGCGTCGCCCTCACCGAATATTCCCGGCGAAATCTCATCCGACCGCCAGATATCAGGAACAGTGCTCCACTCGATCGTGACCGGGTCACGACGTGACCCCAACCTGACGGCTGAGACAGTCACATCCTCCCCGGACACAGCAGCGATATCGCGACCAGGCACGGCAAGCCCATTGACCGGGTCCCTGCGGAAAGAATAAAGAGGATCAGATATATAATCTGAGACAGACAACGAACCGCCCGTATCAAAAAAAACAAGAAGCAGAACAATAACGCCCAGGCCAAAGGCCGCAGCGGTTATCCCCGGCCTTCCCGCAGACGCGAACACCGGCTGCGGATCAACCGTATCGAGCTCATCGCCCGCGCGCCGCACCGTCTCCGAGACAAGGAACGGAGAATAGACATCGAGCCTCGCCCCACCCCTCGCGAACTCGAGGGCTGACACGAAGAGGCTCCCCCTCCCCGAACTCTCACCGAGCTCGGCAGCGGCCCTCATCGCCCCGCCGGAGGCGGCCCCCAGCCGCAGTGCGGCAGCAACAACCGCAATCGCCACGATCGCCCAGAAGACGACAAATGCGATGATCGGGAAGTACTGCCCCCCGGCAACGAGTGACATAAGATAGAGCACTATCCAGGCTGCGATCACCGGAAGCAGCAGCGTCGATATCACTCCAGCCACGGCCGCACGCCTCCGTACGGCGCTCAGCCTCCCTATCTTTCTTCTGAATTCCCTGTTATTTGACTCGGCTGTGATAATAACACTTCTCTCACGGATGAATTAATGTCCCAGGAAATGTCCCCTCATATGTCCAACTGTCTGTCCATAATACTGCCGGGCGAAAATCCTCATATATGTTTATCTAGCATAGATATAAGCTTCCATGGAAACCTGTTTTGTGATTAGTGAACAGTTGAAAGCACATCATTGCTGTCCACCAGAATGTCCATAGTCTTGTCCATCCCACCGCTCCCGTCACCTCGTCATCGCGTAGTAGAAGACATTTACCGCCATCCGTATCGCCTGCTCCCTCACCGCGGGAGGGTCGCCATGAACGTCGGGGTCCTCGAGCCCGTCCCCGACATCACTCTCATATGTGTAGAAGAGCATCAGCCTGTCTCCGTCGAACACACCCCATCCTTCAGGCCGCTTCCCGTCATGCTCGTGAACCTTCGGCGGCCCGTCGAGCTCGTAGAACACGCTGTATATCGGATGATCGAACGGAACGAGCGCCATTTCCCGCCCCGGAAAGAGCTCCGCGACGATCTTCCTGAACGACTCGTCCATCCCGTAGTTATCGTCTGCATAGAGAAATCCACCGGCGAGCAGGTGCGAACGCAGCCGCTCCAGTTCGGTCGACGAAAAGGCGACATTCCCGTGCCCCGTCATATAGAGGAAAGGAAAGGAGGAAAGCTCCGGGTCCCCCGCCTCGATGACCTTCTCCAGGGACGCGGTTGGGATACCGGTGCGTCTCGTAAACTCACCGAGAAAATTCGGCAGCGACGAAGGGTCCGCGTACCAGTCCCCTCCACCGCCATACTTGAGCCTGGCGACAGTGACCCGATAGTCATCGGCCCTCACCCTGCTGTTCTCTTCACGTATTGCTGAAGGGTCCCCACCCTCGGGCATGTGCCCCTGGGCACGAGCGCCCGAAGGCAGCACCAGTAACAAAGCGGCTGCCACCAGCGCGACTACATGCGCTCGAGCAACCCGGCCATATATTATAATAAAATCCTTCATTCTGACTCTTACACCTGAATCGATTATCCGAACCCGGTCCGTCAAACGCCCCTACTGAAACGAGATCACAAGTTTCTTGCCTATTGCAGAAGCATACTTTTCAAGAGTCGATAACCGTATATCTTCAGCATGGTTTTCAATCCTTGAAATGGCTGTCTTCTTCGTATTCAGAATGGCCGCAACCTGCTCCTGCGTCAGACCCATTTCCTGTCTGGCCGCCTTGAGCAATACTCCGACCTTGAACTCCTCGTACCCTATGCTGTACTCCCGGGCAAAAACAGAATCACTCTTCTTCCTCTTCTTCACGTATTTTTTTAAGTCACTCATTACTTTACCTCGATATGTACTCTTTCCTTCTTGCCTTAGCCAAACGAATATCTGTCTTTCTGATTTTCCTTGTCTTTTTCATGAACGCATGGACAAGCACAATGAACCTCTGATCATGCCAGAATCCGAGAAGTCTCATTGAATCACCCCCCTCTTTGATCCTGACTTCCCAAATGTCATCAGTTCCCGACAGTTTCTTGAGGTATTCCCTGGGAACGAATTCAAGTTCCTCAATAAGCGTAAGGACCCAGGTTACCTTTCTCGCCTTTTTTGGCCCCAGGCCATCCAGAAACTCCTCAACGGGATTTGCGATGGAGTTCTATAAAACAGAACTTCCCGCATGACCACAGGTTAACATTAACGTTAACCTGTGTCAAGGCAAGAAAACAAGAAACTTGTTGGATTTTAAAACTTCCAGCTCACCTGCACCCCGGGACCCAGCCTGCCTGTCCCGTCATCTATCAGCACGGGATCGATCAACATACCGTGCTCCTCATCGTACTTCCTGTTCGACGCCCTGGTACTTTTAAATCCGTAATAGAAAGATATAGCTCCCACAACTGCACAACCTGCGCCCACGTAACTGACAGCCGGCTCATCCGAAAAGATGACCGCCGTCCCGTAGATGGCGCCAAGAGCTCCGACAATAATACCCCCCATCCCTCCACTTCCACTTGGATCACCCGCACTCAACCTTGATGAGTTATGTGCGATGATCGCGACATTGCCGCAGGCCAGGACCACACCGGCGACGATAAATCCGACATCGAGACCTGCCATCCCTTCCTCTTCGCAAAAACAATCCATCGGCTCCTGGGCACCAGCGCCAGAATATCCTGCCAGCAGCAACGCAATAAGAACTAAGCCCCGATTCAACATCTCGTTCACCATTAGGGGAGTGTCAAAATCGACATTACCGTCAGCCCTGAGCCTCCTTTGCCGCGGGGAGTGTCACTACAGCTTTTACACCCTGCACGTCGTCCCTGTTCCGAAGCTCTATCTCTCCGTCCATCTCGTTCGCGAGGCTCTGACAGATAGCCAGCCCCAGCCCCGTTCCATTCGTCTTCGTCGAGAAGTACGGCTCGAAGAGTTTATCCGCAATATCGTCAGAGAGCCCCGTTCCAGTATCGCTCACGCTGATCACCGCGTGGGCCCCTCTGATCTTGTGCTCGACGACGATATCGCCTCCGTCCGAGATCGCCTCGAGGGCGTTCTCGACGAGGTTGACCAGTATCTTCCTAAGCGCCTCGGAATCGGCCACTAGCGCCCCGTTCCCACCGGCATATTTGATATTTACATTCTCGACGCCGCGGTACCCCGCGATGACGCTAGTGATGAACTCTTCTATCTCTATATTTTCTCGTTTTAAATCTATCGCCCTTCCGAAGCTGGAGAACTCCGACGCGATCTGACGCAGGATCTCGGTCTGCTGAATCACGGTGTCGATCCCGCTGGTGAATATCTCTCCGAACTCCTCGCTCCCGGCTTTGTACGCCCTCTGCATCAGCTGCGCCGAGAGCTTGATCGGCGTGAGCGGATTCTTGACCTCGTGCGCGATCTGTCTGGCCATCTCGATCCAGGCGGCAAGCTTCTTCGTACGGATCAACTCGGTGAGGTCGTCGAAGACGATCACTGTTCCGAGCCTCTCGCCCCCCTCGGACAGCCCGGCGACGACGGTCTTCAGAGTCCGCCTCTCGTCGTCGTGGTCGAGAGAGATCTCCCCCTCGATCGTCTTCTCCGTCTCGAGCGAGAAGAGGTCGAAGAACGCCTTGAGGTGTGAGTCCCCCGCCTTCGCAGCCTTGCTCCCGATGAGATCCTCCGCCGTCATTCCGAGGATCCTCTCACCGGCGGGGTTGAGTGTCATGATCGTGCCCTTGCTCCCGGCGGAGATAACACCGGTCGACATATTGTCGAGCACGGCTGCGAGGTAGCGCTGCCTCTCGAGCAGATCCTGCCTCGCAGCGGCCAGCGATGTCGTCATCGAGTTGAACGAATTGACAAGCTCGCCGATCTCGTCTGTCGCCCCCGCGGGCAGCCTGAACTCGAGATCGCCGCTGATGATCCGCGTCGTCCCCCGACGCAGCTCCGCTATCGGGTTGAATATCTTTCCGGCGAGAAATACGCCGAGCGTCACAGCGACGCACAATATCAGCGCTAGCAGCCCCAGCAGCACCGCTGAGGTCCGCAGGACCTCATCCCGGACGATCGCCGTCCGGTAGAGATGCGGCACCGACACTACCGCGCTCTCGCCGCTGGCAAGGGGCGGTATCGCGATGCTCGACACCTGGTACGAGTAATCGCCGAGCGATTCGTTCGTAACGACCGTCCGGCTCCCCCCGAGCGCCACATCGGCGTACGTACGGGGCGCCAGCAGGTCGCCGAGGAAGCCTCCCACAAAGAGCTCCCTCTCGCTCGAAGCCTGCAGCGACCCGCGATAGTATATGTTGAGGTTGCGGCCCAGCACCGCCGCCGTCCTGCTGACAAAATCATCATCGAGCCTTCGCCGGTAGTAAAGGAATCCCCCCGGCCTGTTCGGCAGCGAGATCGGTATCACCGTGCCGGCGTACAGACCCGGCCTGTCCCAGGTGACCGTCACGCGCCCCGACGGAGCCTCGCGCCTTATCTGAAGCACCTTGCTGCTCTCGATCGGGTAGCGGGTATCGTCGAGGACGATCTCGCCCGCAGCGTCGACCAGTGTGAAGAGAGCGTCCTCGTATGCCGGCGCGTCTATCCCCGCTGTCGCCTCTCCCGACTCGAGCATGTCGCTTAGGTATTCGCTTCGCCCGAACGCCTCCGCCTCGGCCCGGACACCGTGACGCACAAGCGCACCGGCCGATGAAGCAGCCTCGTAGGCCTCTCTCTCCCCGACCGCCCTGTACCTGTAATTGATGTACCTCGACGAGAAGACCCCCATCAGCAGCACCGGTATCATCGAGACGACGGTGAATGAAAGGAGGAGTTTTCGCCTGAACCCGAGCCCGCCCCTTATCGAGACGTCCGGAGTGACGCTCCCGAACACGGGGAGCTTGCGTACGAGCAATAATAGAGCTAACGCCGCTATCGTTATCATGATGTCGACAGAGATCACCGTCGCCCACAGCAGGACGCTTCCGTTGAACCCCGGCGACAGGTATCCGACTATGTACTGCGACTGGCCGTCGCCCGGCTTATAGACGCAATGGTACTTTCCTTCCGACCCGTCATATATAAACCACTCCTCGGGCGCTCCACCCAGCGGGGTCCCCGTACGGACCGCTGGATCGGAAGACTCGACCACGCGGCCGCCCTCGACCCTGGCGACGAGCAGCTTCTCCGGCTCGTCTATCCTCGGCGTCACCGAACCCCTCTCGACATTGCGAAGGATCTCCGGCGCCGCCGGCCCGGCGCTCGTCAGCATCGACGGGTTCTCGAAATGATACGGCCACTTGACCTCGACACGCCCGGCGAGCCTTCCGCTCGGATGGCGGACCGGAGTCACGCCGACGAAGTAGTAGACCCTGCCGAAATCGCTCCCGCGAACCATCCTGATGACGCCCGGCGTCTGAAGGATATCGCCAGCATCATCGAAGACGCCCGCTATCTCGAACGGTATCCCGACCGAGAAGCTGGAGAACTTCACTCCCGACGCATCAAAGACATCGAAGACGCACGGCCTCCCCAGTCCGCTGAGATCGCTCTCGGCCCATATCTCGAATGCTGTCGACTGCGAACGCGACATCGTCTTGGAGACAAGCGTGCGATCGGCAGCTATCTCTTCTACACCGTCCAATAATGCCATCTCGAACATGTTCTCATCCGGGCCGTTGATGCCTCCGGCCAGTTCCTCTATCCTCCCCCGCCTGATATCGTCGTACCCCTTCATCCCGACCCCGAAGATCACAACAGAGCAGATAAGCACGAGGAAGAACGATGCGAAGACGACAGAGAGCAGCTCCTCCTTCTTAAGAAGCGGGAATATCCTCGCCGCGAGGAATAAAAGCGAGACAGCGGCGACAAGCGCCGACCAGTGCGGATGCACCAGAAAATAAACAGCGATGAGAGCAGCGGCGGCCGAGATGACCATCTCCGTCTTCGGCCCTCCGCCCCAGCTGAGCAGAAGCCTGAAGAGGAAGATGGCGGCAATAAAGACCGCAGCCACGGCAAAGAGAAGCGCAGTATGAAGCGTTAGGGCACGGATACTGAAGAACCCCGCGTCGAGCCCTATGAGTCTTGGATTAGAGTTGAGTACGGTCCTTGCGACTATGATCGTCGAGCCGAGCATCGTCCCGGCAAGTATCGCTGCGAGCACTGCGGCCCGCGCTACCATACGCAGCACATTGAAGGGATTGCCCCGGGAGATATGTTTCTCTAGGATGCCCCCGTAATATGTCCTGAATGATTTGACTACCCCGAAGACGAAGGTCAGCATGAACGCTGACGTGATCAGGTAATCCCCCGCCGTCCTCATCAACCCGCCCGGAGTGTCATAGGCGAAGAGCGCCGAATCGAACAGGTCGAGCCCGAAGACCCCTCCAGGCATCTCGAGCCGCAGCAACAGGTACCGGATCACGATGAGGAAGAATACGAGCAGTGCCATCCGCCGCATCAGGCAGTACAGGTTGGTCTCGCCCTCGCACCTCTTCTTGCCCCAGCCGTTGTATATCCATCGGGCGATCACTATCACCGAAAGCGTCAGCAGCAGCCCGGCCCACGTCGCGCGCCGGCTCGATGTCCCCGAAGCGGCCGCCTCATATGTCTCGCCCCGTACGGTCAGCCTCGCCAGCGGCAGTCCCTCGCTCGAACGCAGCAGTCCCCTTATCCTCACGGCGCCGTCCGCGGTCTTCGAGACCTCGGGCACGACTTCGCCTACCTCAGATTCCATCGTACGGCCACCGTGCCGCCCCATCCAGTAGCTGTACTCGACCTCGACCCCGTGCCGTGCGCTGGCGACCTCGCCGAGGCTTGTGCTCCTCAGAAAGCGGTTGCTGATCCTGTAATTGACCTCGAGCGGCAGGTCGACAACGACCCTTCCGCCCGACGGAAGCGGCATATCCCTGACAAGCACGGTAAAGAGCCGCGCTTTGGCGATAAATATCTTCGTACCGTCGGCCCGCGTATCGATCCGCCCGTCGTATCTCGGCCTTCCGCCCCAGGCGAGCCTGTTCCCACCGGAGGTAAAGACCTGGATGCCGAGCTCGGAGACCGGCTCCAGCCCGGACGACGTCTCAGTCGCCAGTGAATCTATCGAATGGATTATCGAGATCCGTGCCGGATCCTCTGATTTTGTGATGTCCCAGTCTGTCAGCAGCTCCGCCGCTTCGTCCCCGACCTCGCCTAGCCGCCTCTCGAGGTTCGCCAGCATCGCCGACGCCTCGTCATACACCGATGTGAGCCGATCTGTCTCCCTCGCTGTCCACGCATCCTCGCCCCTCCCAAACGGAGCCGCCAGGATGATGACAAGCAGGAGTATCAACAGGGGAAGCAGCGGCACGAGCCCGATAGCGCGCCCGGGCCTGAGCATCCCCGGGTCCGCAGTAACGACGTCGTCACGCTTCTCGACTATCTCCCCGATATCGCGCGGGAACCATTCCTTCCGCCGCGGCTTCTTCCTTCCCCCGATCTTCTGCCTGCCAGGCATGGGTACGAAGAGAAAGACGATGAACCCGGCTGTAATCAGTAAAAGAGCGAACCACACCGATGGCGGTAACTCTATCCTGCCGGCTGAGATGTAGATGAAAAAGAAGGCGAGCGCAGAGATGAGGAACGTCCAGAGGACGGACAGAAATATCTTGTTTTCTCTCTCTGCATCCACAGCGAAGTGTCTCCCGTCAAGAGGCCGGGAATCAGCGCGTGGTCCTTATCTCGGCCACGACCCATGCCGAGCCCTCGCGGCCCAGCGTTACGTATACCTTATCCTGAAAGACCTTGCCGCTGCGAATGTTTTTACAGCTCCTGTACGCTATTCCGTAGACCTTTCTGTCGGGTTCTTCCAGATTCTGGAACTTGACGAACTCGAACTTCAGCTGATCGTCGACCTTGAACATATCCTTGAAGAGATACTTCACCTGCGATCTGCTGTAATGGCCGCCCTTCTGGCCGATCCCCCTGACGTCGAGGAAGACCCTCGTGTCTCCGGCGTACGATGCGATGCCGTCGGCATTCTCTTTCTGCCACGCTCTCTCGATCCCCTTGAATACCTTCAGGGGATCCTGCACCTTGACCGCCGGCTCCTCCTTCTTGATCTCCCTTTTATCCTGGGAGAAGGATGGAGCGGCAGTAAGCAGGACCGGTATTGCGATCGATGCCGCTGTCAGTCTAATCAGTCTCACTCTGGTCATCATCTGCTCCGGTCTCGATCTCCCGCGCCAGGGCGGCTGGCCTCCGAACCGTCCACCGTGTATCGGCGAAGCTTTCCGGCTGCCGGGCGGGAGCACAGCGAGGGCACAATCCTCCCCTGCTGTACTTACCCAAAAGAAAGGTAACCGCAATTAGAGTGCCGAAAAACCGTGTTGAAATATAAGGAGTTACGCCGACCCAAAGACAGAACGTGTCCTCTTTTGGATAATCGCGTCCTCAAAAGTGGACACCGGTGGGGCTAAATGTAGACAGGGATTATTTATCCCAGGGGTCCTCCAGGCTCAGCCTGCCATCAGGAAGCTCGTAATATATGTGGCCGTTGATGAAATGCCATTGACAATATTTCGAATAAGTATAGGATGATTGTGAGTCTGACCTTGAGCTAGACTCAACAGTAGGACTCACCGGGCTCTCAGGAGCCCTTTTTTTATATCATCACTATTCCCTGTGTATCTGTCCGGGATGCAACCTTGCAGAGAACGGGATCCAGCCTGTCAAAATAGTATCTGCCCCCCTTTTTCCTGATATAGCCACATGGATTCAATTTCTGATGCAGCATGTACGCGTTCACATCCGCCAACTGAATGAAGTACGAATGCTTTGAATCCCGATGAATGGGGTCTTCGACGATCGTATCAAGGAGTACCGTCCGGGCCTGCGCAGCATACATCGAAGGAACGGGATTGAAACGGCGCATCATCCTGACAAGGTTGCGCAGTTTCACTTCGTCGGTTTTATCCGCAACAATCAATCCGCGGTCAACTGGATTTCCCGGGCCAGGGAAATTGTTATGGGAAATTGTATTGTGAAACCTCTGGACCAGTATCTTCCAAGCTGCAGTGAATAAGTCATACTCAATCGGTTTGCCAGCTTTGCTAACTACAACATTCATGATGCTTATACTGGGCAGACTCGCCTGGAAGTCGATAACATCTCTGAGTATTCTCAATCTGACATGTTTGTCTATACGGCTCAGCTCTCCGGGATGCTGAAGGAAACTCGAAGCATGGATCTCCTCCCTCAGCTTAAGGCCATACCTGTCCCGCAGAGACCTCCTGAACCCAACAATTGCGCTCAGGGTGCTTTCCCAGTGCAATTCATGTACAACTAGACCATTTAGTATGAAGAAATTCGTAGGAGAGTTTTCAATCCCGGTATCTCCGCTCTCATCAACGTAAAGCAGGTACATTCGATCCACCACCCATCATCCACACCACCTATGCCCACGACCGCGTAATGTAGACACCGATCATTTATCCCAGGGGTCCTCCAGGCTCAGCGTACCATCAGGAAGCTCGTAATATGTGTGGCCGTTGATGAAATATGTGTTCGGTATTCCCAGTCGCCGGTTTTCTTCCTGCGCATTATGGACAGCCCGGGAGCCGATCTGCCGGATCTCGATCGATTGGCGGATAAACTCTGGGTCGAAAAGTTTACTGCTCATCTCTCAATCCTTCCAACGTGAGAAATCTCTTATATGAATCTTCCACGAATACCAGACTTTCGTCTCCGCACCCCCTGGCTACCTCGATGAACTCCTTCCCCGTGTTAGATACGAGGTGCCAACTGTCTGCCCCGGACCTGTACATCTCCTGAAAATTGACGATGCTCCTGCGGAAGCGCCGGATCACATCCTCCTGCGGCACATGGTGCCCGCCCCTGCGCGTGCGTTCCACGATCCTGGAAACGCAGTGATCCGGTGAATCAAGATATATGTAGATGATGCTGACCCCGTATCCCTCACGATTCATCCGGCTCAACGCCCGGCGAAAACCCCGTCCCGAAAGAGTAGTCTCAACGATGAAATTTTTCCCTGAATCGACCGTGCAATGCAGATCGACGAAGAACTTTTTGCCGGCGGCCAGGGCGACCTGCCGGATATCTCCCCCGGTCATCCGTTCAGCGATAGCATCAGCGCTGATATATGGAATATCCTGATCCTTCAGATATTCCCTTACAAATGTCGTCTTCCCCGCCCCGTTCGGCCCGGCTACAACGATCGCTCTCTTGTCGACCTTCTTCGCGCCAGTCTCAGGCTGCGGGATACCTGGATAACCCTTGATCAACTGCTCGACCATCCGCCGGATCTCATCAGCCGTCAGCATCTTGCCGCCCAGCGTCCTGAAGAATACCGGCAGGGCGCTGTACGCCTCCCTGTTTTCCATCACGTAGCCAGGAATATCCCCGGCATCGATCGTAGCGGCGTCGACCAGCCCCTCCCATTCGACTGATCCCTCACTGATATCAAGGATATCCGCGATATGACGCAGCTTCTCTCTGCGCTGCGGCGGCCTCAGGATCCCCCTCTCGACCTTGCTCCAGTTGCTCGGGTCCTCCCCCAGCCTCCTGCAGAACTCCCTGAGGGTCAGCCCGAGCTCTGACCTGCGTCCCTTTACAAGCTCTCCGAACACATCTCACCTCCTCTTCGTCCAGTGTGGTATAAATCATACCACACCAAATGCACAGCGTCAACGGAAGCTATACGCCATTATATATCATGCGGGTATGAAGTAGTTGGCTGGAGGTCGGCTTTTTCTGATTATTCGGAGACCATGAACCTCTTGAAAACTGAGCCGCTATCCCCGACAGCTATCCCGAAACCAGACTGATCATAGAATACGTTACGAAGGATCAGGTCAGTTTCGCATTCTTCAGTCTTCCAGGTCTCGCCGCCATCATCTGTTCGAAGCACGGTGCCGGAAAACCCGACTACTATGCCTGAATATTCATCCCAGAAAGATACCCCAACGAGAATATTATTCGTCCCGGACGGACGCACCTCCCAGCCGTTAAGATCTCCACGGAGAACGATCCCTTCTGTGCCAACGGCGAAACCGACATTTATGGGCAGCATGTCTATGCCTATCAAATCATTGTTCACTCCAGTAGGATCTATCACCCAGCTCTGGCCGCCATCGATAGTCTGGAGGATCACCCCGTTAAGCCCTACCGCATAGTGCCTGACTCCAGTCACATAGGCCACGTCATAGAGATGACTGGTGGTTCCACTTTCGATATGATTAGTGCCGCTCTGGAAGGTCGCGACCAGACCGTTCAAGCCAACCATCACCCCATGGGTATAATCTAAACAGCTCACTGCCGTAAGGTTCCAGTCTGGATATTGCGGGCTGGGGTATATGGTGACACCCCAGGTGTCACCCCCATCCCCCGTCTGAATGCGAAAACTTTCAGAATATGAAACTCCTACAGCCTGGAAGTGTTCCCGGTCGATACATACGATATCCTTGAGATGAATATCCTCCATTATCAACAGTTCTTCCCAGGTTCTTCCACCATTCACGGTCCTCAGAATCGTGGTGTTATCGCCCACACAGATACCAACAAGGGTATCAGCGAAGGCCACAGCATGAAGCTTGTTCGTTGTCGGTGTGGCGATCCCAGTCCACACATAGCTCGGCTCGCTATTGTCATGACCATTGTCTGTGGGATTGTATCCGCTGTCTGAGCAGCCTATCGAGATGAACACGACGAGTGAAGATACCAGCAGGAATCTGATGGAACGTTTCATTTCCCCCTCCTTGGTTCAATCATCTCCTTTTTTGGTGGGATCAAAGCGCCTGGTTAAATATAGGGTCAGGGCCACGACCGAACAATAAATATCGCCAGCACTGCTTGCCTGCGAATGCCGGTGGGGTTAAATGGGAACAGGGCTAATCTTCTCTATAAGTGATATTAATTATATCAGAGCAGACAAAGGTAATTTGAGTTAAACGTTTGACCCGGGAGATAATTTTTGCATCGGCTAGTTTCTCCAGATCTGCCTTTGCGGTGGGAAATGAAACATCGAATTTCTTCGTCACTTGTGTAATCCGAATCACTGGTGAGGTAAAAAGTTCGTCGACAATAGCCCCAAGCCTGAAACTACCGCCTATCTCATTAGCCCGATTTTTCAAGTTTGTCCAGAGTGCCAACAATTCATCACAGCGCTTCTCAGTATCCTTGGCTTGATCGATTACTCCATTTAAACAAAAGTCAATCCAGGTCTCCCAATCACCTTTGGCACTAATATTGAAAAGGTTATCCATGTATGCGTCTTTATTGTTATCGAAAAACGAACTCATATATAGCCATTGGTTAGCCAGTCCACACCATTCAGATATCATCATCGCTAACAACAATCTTCCGACTCGACCGTTTCCGTCCCTGAACGGATGTATGGCTTCAAATTGATAATGGACCAAAAATGCATTTACAAGAGGATCAAACTTATTTGCGTGATGCAGATATTTCTCGAACGAGTCTAGACATTCCGTCAATCTATCTGGTGGGGGAGGAACAAATCGAGCTGGTCTTCCAATCTGGTTCTGGAGCCGGCGAAAAGCT
>CAYWGA010000035.1:0-31105 GCA_964457905.1 uncultured bacterium
GGCAAGACTATTCCACTATCGTCGGTGTTACAAAGATCACGAGTTCCTGCTGTTTCGTCGACTTCGACTTCGAAGAGAAGAACCAGCCGATACCCGGAATGTCCTTGAGAATAGGCACACCAGTGATATACTCGCTCTCGATCTCCTTGATCAGACCACCGATCACCGCGGTCTCTCCGTCGCCGACGATAACCCTGGTATCGGCCTCGGAGGTAGCGATGATCACTCCGCCCTGGGCGGTAGCCTCGGACTGGAGATCGCTGACTTCAGGATGCAGATCGAGTGTGATTGTCCTGTCGGCGTTCACGTGAGGTGTGACCCTCAGCATGATACCGATCTTGGTGAGCTCGGTGATCGGGTTTCCGGCCTCATCGGCTACGATGAGAGGGATCTCCTTACCGACAAGTATGCTCGCTTCGCGGTTGTCCATCGTGGTGATCCGCGGGTTCGAGATCAGGTTCGCCTTGTTGCTCTTCTCGAGAGCCTTGAAGACAGCGGCAAACTCGCCCCAGGACTGTACGGTCCCGTATGTCAACTTGGTGGCCGACGTGGCGATGTTTGACGTGACCTCAGCGCTACCTACTCCGTCCAGAGTGGACGAAGAGAGGTTCATCAGGGCCCAGTCGATTCCGAGCTCTCTCGAAGCCTCGACGTCGATCTCGACGAGCTTGGCGTTGATGTCTACCTGGTAGGTCCTCTTATCGAGTTCCCTTACCATGCTCTCTATCTTCTCTATGTTCTTTTCGATGTCGTTGACGATCAGCGAGTTGCTGCCCTCGTCGACCGAGATCATTCCGCGATTGCTCACGATGTTCTCGAGCGCCATGCGTAGCTCTTCGGCATTGGAGTTGTTGACAAAGATGATCCTGGTCGTAAGAGGCAGAAGTTCGTTCTTCTTGTTCTCAGCTGTCTTGACATCCAGCTCTTCTTTCATCAGGGCCTGCATCTCGGCAACCCTGATCATACCGAACTCTTCGCGATAGCCGTAGCCATACGCCTTAAGAAGGATATCAAGAGCCTCTTCCCACGGCGTGTCCTTGATATGGACATAAACGTCGCCCTCGACATCCTGTCCGGAGACGATGTTAACGCCGGCAAAGTCCGAGATCGTGCGGAGAACCGTCTTGATGTCGGCACCCTGCGCGTCCAGTGTAATCTTGCGCTGACCCATGGCGATTCCGCCGCCAGCGGCAGGAGCGCCGCGGACGTAGTTCTGGGTCCAGTCTGTTGTGGTCCTGGCCTGGGCAGCCCTCGCGGGCGCCGCGTTGACCTCGGCTTTTGTCTCAACAGGCTCGACCTTTACCCACGGATCCTCTTCCTTGGGCTCTTCCTTCTTCTGCTCGGTCTGCTGCACGGCAACGTACTTATCTTCAGGAGACGTCATCGGCAGGACAGGGCCCATCTCGGCCCCGGCGAGCGGGATGTGCTTCGGCTCAGCGGGAGCCGGTTTGGCGACGGGCTTTACCTCGAGCATCTGAGCGTCATCTATAGACGATGTCTGAATCGTGCCGCGAGGCGAAAGCTCGACGACCTGGTAGTCGCCGTTGTCATATATCTTCCAGTCGACCTTCGTCTTCAGATCGACGACGACCCTGCTTATAAGCGTGGGATCGTTCTGATACTGGCTAGTTCTGACGTTTTTGACTATTCCGTTCTCGGGATAATCGTCGATGCTTCTCACGTCGTAATTAGCGCCTACGCAATCCACTACGAGCCTGTCAGGATTGCTCATAGTGAAGGCCTTGAACTGGATGTCCCCGACCTTGCTTATCTCGAGCCTGACCTTCTCACCCTCGGGAATGACCTTGACGCCGTTAATCTCTGATACAGCGGCGAGACCGAGACCGGGCAGGACAAGACCCGCGATGATTACCAGAGCGAATCTGCGGATGCTCATCATCATGATTCTCCTTTGTTCTTCTTACTGCCCTCGACATTGAGGGTTACACTGGTCGTCTGTCCGTACAACGAGACCCTCGCGACTACCGACCGGTCGCCTACGGAAACTACGCTTCCGTTACGGACCGGGTCGCCGGCCTTGAGGATATAGGCAAATCCATTGCTGTCCTCGAGCATCGCGTACTTTTCCATGCCGCCGGAAAGAATTCCCACCAGCTTCACGGCATTGATATCGACCAGCTCGAACTGGGACTGCTCGTATTCTCCGACGATGAGACTCTGGAAGGGATCTCTCCGGTTAAAAGCCTGGTAGTAATACCTCTTCTCTCGGATGATCTTGCCTTCCTCCGTTTTCCCGTCCTCCGCGAGGACCGTGGAAATCGGCACAGCGGAAAGGAAAAGAGCGGCACCCACAAAAACCCAGATCGCTTTCCAGGCTTTCTTATGAACTCTTCTTGACGCTCTCATCAGTCACCTCCCCACTTTTATTTATCGTGAATGCGGTCATTGTCATCTCGGCCTCGACGGTGAATCCGCCGGCGTTTTCCTTGTCCTTGAAGGGCTTGACCCTGAGGGCGGTCACATTGATGATCCTGTCAAGGTTCGCTACCTTCGACAGGAACACGCCGACCTCATGGTACTCACCCCGGACCTTCACCTTGACGGGATTCTCCGTTATGAATTCCTTGTTTACAGGTATCTGCGGCTCAAAGAGCTCAAACTGGACGCCAGCCTGGCTTCCGGCTCTTGTCACCTTACGCAGCAGCTGCGCTACTTCCTTATCCTGAGGAAGGAGACTCTGAGCGGCAACCCACTTCTCGTGGAGCCTCCCGTACTCTTCCTCAAGTTTCGCAAGACTGTTCACGGTCTTTCTGGCTTTCTCCAGCTCAGCGCTTATCTTGTCATACTCGGAACCGAGCACATTGACGCGCGCCTTCTGAGGCTGAAAGAAGAAAGGCATGAAAGACGTGAAGAAGTACACGTAGCCGACTATGACGAGGAGTATCGCCACAACCAGTGTCTTCTGTACCTTGGGATCCTTAAAATCCATTCCTCTACCTCTCTTCCCTACTGAGGCATCACGCTGGCGCTCAGGCTGAATTTCATTACTTCACGTTTTTTGATCTGTCCCCGTTCCGCGACCTTGAGATCGACACTCGTTACGAGCGACGAGTTCTCCAGATTGGACATCATGTCCGCAACGGTGAAGTTCGAGAACGTTATTCCATCTATTGCGAAATTATTCGGGGAGAGCTCATTGATATCAGTGATCCAGCAGTTGACCGGCAGCTTGTAGCTGATATCGTTAAGAAGCTTCACCCGGTAGTACCGGTGTCTGTCGAGCGACGTAATGAGATTGAGCCTTCTGTTGACTTCCTCGCGCTCTTTCGTGATCTGCTTGATCTTGGCCAGCTGCGGAGCGAGTTTCCTCGACTCTTCCTTGGCGACCTCGATCTTCTTCTCGAGGCTTCTGACCCTGTGCCGCTGAACCGTGCTCGTCACGCCTATAGAGGCGACGAAGATCACGATTGCGGCGACAAAATATACCGTCGACATCTCGGGAAGATGCAGTTCCGTTTTCTTGGCCCTGTCTTCCGCTGGAAGTAGGTTTATCCGTATCATTACTTGCCCGCCTTTCTCAGAGCGAGACCGATGCCGACAGTCAGCAGCGGTGCCAGGCTGTCGAGGTCCTCTTCGTATTCGCCGAATATGCCTTCATCCCATTCGACTCCGTCGAGAGGATTGTGTATGGAGAATTCCATTCCATGCTTCTCCGAGAGGATCTCCCTGAGGTAAGGAATGTGCGCACCGCCACCACTGAGTGCGGCTTCGTCTATCTTCTCGGTGTCGCTGGCCGCCTTCAGGAATGAAAGGCTGCGTTCGATTCCGAGCGAAAGATCGTCTGAGCGCTTCTTGATGATTTCCTTTATCCTGGGACCGTCGTGCTCACCGATATCACCGCGAACGACCTTCTGGGCTTCTTCGTAATCGAATCCGAGTTCCTTCTGCAGCGATTCGATGAACTGGTCGGTACCAACGCTGATGTCCCTGGTGAACTGAGGGCTGTCTCCCTGTATGATGTTGATGTTGGTCACATCGCTTCCGATGTTGATAAGACCGATCACCGACTTGCCGCTTCCCGAAGGACCGTCTTCGAACTCTTCGTCCGAATCGTCTGTGCTGCCGGAAAAGGAATCCCTGCTCGACTCGAAGCAGTTCTGTACCGCAAACGAATCGACATCGATGATCGCCGGGTTAAGACCGGCATCCCTTATCAGACTGGCGTGGACGTTGACCATGTCTTTCTTCGCGGCGACGAGCAGAACCTCCATCTGGTTCGCTCCGATGTCGTCGTTGAGGATCTGGAAGTCGAGGCAGACGTCGTCGATATCGAACGGTACGTGCTGCTCGGCTTCCCAGAAGATAGCCTCCTGCGCATCCTCCGGAGTCATCTTGTCCATGATGACCTTCTTGACGATGACAGCGCGTCCCGAAACAGCTGAGACAACATCGTCTGATGCTATCCCCGACTGCTCGACGCACTCCATGATTCCATCGATCACCAGCCCCCTGTCCATGATCTCGCCCTCGACGATCGCCTCGGGCAGGAGCCTCGTGCAGCCGAAATGAACGATCTTCGGCGTGCCGCCGGAGTGATCGATCTCGACGATCTTGATCAGGCTCGAACCAATGTCGAGTCCGATAGTCGAGGTTTTCTTGCTGAGAAATGGTAATGAGATCATTCTCGCACCAGCCTTTTAAAATTCCTCAATGGGGATATGCAGGACCGCGCCTGCTACCCCTTACCAACGCTTCAAAAGCGCCGTAACCGATTGAGATAAATCTATAATTTCTTCCTCGAGGTCTCGATAACGCAACAAATGTGCCAACGAGCCTCTCGCCCTGTACCGCTCATCTCATTCAATAACAACGCGTTACAAACCGTTCTTTCCGGAGCGCCTCTCCTGGTTCCCGGTAACTGCAATAAATCCATGCAATTCGCCAAAAGTTTCCTTTCCATGCGTAAACAATCCAGTACGATATTTTGATACCTTCCCGAACAGCACTTCAAGGGCCTGCACAGCTGTCTCTGGAGCCCTTACTATTTAATGAAAAAAATCGAATTGGATCAGAAACGGCCGAAATACCAGGCGAGCAGGGCCGGACCGAATACCATGCAAAATGCGGCTGCAGGGGCCAGAAACGAACCGAAGGCGACAGCGGTCTGGCCGTCCCCTCCCTTGCGCATGAGCGTAAGGCCGTATATCGAACCGAGGAACGAAGCGATCACTATAACGGGAAGCACCAGGCCGATCCCGAGGAACGCGCCTATCATCGCCATCAGTTTCACATCGCCCCCGCCCATCCCGTCGACCTTCCTCATCTTCTTATAGACAATACCGACCAGCCAGAGGCTGCCGCCTCCGGCGAGCGCACCGGCCGCCGAGGAGACGAGGCTCAGTTCCGGATTGAGAAAGCTCCATGCGAGTCCGGCCACTATAAAGGAGTAGCTGATCTCGTCGGGTATGATCCGGTGGTCCCAGTCGATCATCGTAATCGCCAGCAGAGCCATCAGGAAAGCGTACGCGAAGGCTGCATTTACCCAGTTGCCGTAGAGATGTACCGCCAGTACCGCGAGCAGCCCTCCGAGAAGTTCGATCGCGGGATAGCGCATCGAGATCGATGTTCCGCATCCACGGCACTTTCCGCGGAGGATCAGCCAACTCAGAACAGGGATGTTCTCGTACGAGGCAATCGTCTTTCCGCATCCGGGGCAAAACGACCTCGGCTTGACCACGGACTTGCCAAGGGGCAGGCGGTAGATGACCACGTTCAGGAAGCTGCCGACCATCAGGCCGAATATGAATGCCGGGATGTCGATTATCCAGTTCATATCGTCCCTCCAGCCAGCTTCTTCTTTTTCGCTTCCAGTTTCGCTATGTACCGGTCCGCTAGTTCACGGATATATCTGTTGTCGCCGTTCTCCGCCATCTCTTTCCAGAGCGCGATACTCGCATCGACGTTTCCACCCTTGGAGGCGGCGTCTGCCGCGAACCTCGCCGCCCTGTTGCCGTCAGCATTGGGTAGGGTTTCCGCTACGCGGAAGTATTTCTCTGCCTCTCTGTAGTCCCGGCCCTGGAGGAAATAGAGGAATCCCATCTCGAAGGTGAGCCAGTAGTCGTCGGGATTATTCTTGAGTCCCTTTTCCATCAGATTTTTCGCGGCCGGGAAATTACCCAGATCCTCGGTTATCACAATGGCGCTGAGCTTATAGGCCCCGATGAAATTCGGGTCAAGGTCGGTGATCATCTCCGCGAGATGGTTGAACAGGTGGATGTCGTTCTGGTCCAGCCTGTAGCCGCCGTAATACTGAATCGCCCTGAACCAGTAAAGATCAGCAGCGAGTTCCCTGTATCCCAGGGAAGCGATCTTCATGAATTCGCTCGATGGGAGATACTGAACATCGTCGTGCGCCTTTCCATCAAGGATAGGCTCTATCATGTTCGCAAGCAGTATTACCGAAGAGACGGCTACCGCGAAAAAGAATATCCTGACAATTGTCCTTATCATATCAGCTGAACTCCCTGCGCCTGAAAACGAGCCAGGCGAAATAGAGCATCGCAGCGGTATATACGATCCCGTATGCGGCCGGTAGAAGGATCTCGACTGACGAGTATCTCAAACCATGGACCGCTTCGTGACGGAGATTGAATACCTTGAGATTCGGAAGCGTGAAATACAGTACGTCCATCACATAGTTCATCATCTTCCCACCGAACTTCTGTGCGAAGAGTCTCAGATCGCCGCTGAGGCTTCCCGTGACGAAAATGCATATCGTAAAGAAGGATGTCAGCAGGGGAGACGTAAACGTGCTGAAGAAGATCATCACGGATATGATAAGTCCGATTTCTATTATTGAGAGGCCTATAGCCATGAATACCGCGGGAGTCAGCGGTGCGCCCCCGACGAGCATCATAACAACAAGAACCACCGTCATGATACCGATGAGGCTCAGCAGCGACAGGGTCACACCGGCAAACTTGCCGATGAGATACCCGGCGCGCGATACCGGCCTGGTGAGGACCATCAGGACCGCTTTCTTGTCTACTTCCTTGTGGACGAGATTACTTCCGACGATTATCGCTGTCAGGATACCCAGTATCGAGATCCCGGCCAGCCCCACATCGGTCACGATCTTCCCCTTCTCGGCTCCCACCGAAAGAGGAGAAAGGACAAATACACTCACTATCAGGGCGAGCGCATAGATGATCACGAGGTACAGAAGTTTCTCCCTCACCGATTCCCTGTATGTATTGAGCGCGACGCTCCATATCTTTCTCACTGCTCACCACCACCCGTCATCTGCCCGGCGTACTGTTTTCCCGCTGCAGTCTTATTCTCAATATTTCTGTTTCCGTTTATTTCATTCATAAACACGTCTTCAAGCGATGGATGATAGTTCGATACTTTCAGGACCTCGGCTCCGCTGTTGTACAGATGCTGAACGACCGTTCGTACGAGTTCATGTTTCTTCACGACGAGGAATATTTCTTCTCCGTTGACCGCAACCGAATCAAGGTAACTGGAGACAGGATCGAGCTCGGAGACAGCACATCCCCTCGCTGTAATCTCGACCATTCCCTCGCCGATCCGGAATACTTCGGCCAGGCTGACAATTTTTGTAATCGTTCCTTCATTGATGATGCAGGCCCTGTCACAGAGCGCTTCCATGTCTGGAAGAATATGTGATGAGAAGAAGATCGTCTTTCCCCTGCTCTTCAGATCGAGAAGGATATCCTTTACTGTCTTCCTGCCGATCGGATCGAGGCCCGAGAAAGGTTCGTCGAGGATAAGAAGGTCGGGATCGTGAAGGACCGCCTGGGCGAGGCCGGCTCTTTGAAGCATGCCTTTCGAGAATCCCTTGGTTCTCCTCGCGGCGTGCTCCTCGAGTCCCGTGAGTGTGATAACCTTATCTACCCTGGCAGCTGCGTCACGGGCCGGGACTTCGCTGAGATCTGCACAGAAACGCAGAAACTCGGTCAGTGTCAGGTGAGGATATATGTAGGGGTGCTCAGGAAGATATCCGACCCTGTTGAGGTAATGCCTGTCACCAATAGATCTTCCGAATATCTCTATCGAGCCGGCATCGGGCCTGAGAAGCCCGAGAATGATCTTTATCGTCGTCGTCTTGCCCGCGCCGTTAGGCCCGAGAAAGCCGAGTATCTCGCCGGCGCCCGCAGATAATGAAACACCGTGAAGAACCTCTCGCGAGACGAATGACATGTCGCCCCGGAAAGATTTCTTCACACCGTCTACCTGGAGAACTTCCATCTTATTGCCCCTTCTACTGCCTCTTGATGGCAGAAAAAGTACCACCGGCTGCCTTGTAAGCGGACATCCGGGCCCTGAATATCATTCTTTGGGGGGAAATTGCAGATTTCGTACCGTAAGCACAAAAAAAGGGGCGGCCCGCGTGAGCCGCCCCTGTGTCGTCTAGTTGACTACGATCTCTACTGACCGGAGGTCAGCGTTATGACCGTCGTACCGGCGTCTTTACCGCAACCGGTAATCGAGTAGCCGATGTTGACAGCGTTCAGAGCTATCGGCAGGTAACCAGTCTGACCGGAAGTCGCCGCAGCAGCGTCGACAGGCTCGGTAGCAGCCTTGGTGAACGGGTTCTCCAGAAGCGCTCCACCGGGGAGCATATCGGAGATCGCGTCACCGTTAGGAGCAGCGTCGACGCCAACGTTAGCGGCATAGACACCGTCGTTCTGTACAGCGAAATCCTCAGCAGCGAGCTGCACGGTATGGCAGTTCGACTTGACGGAGGCTTCTTTGGCCCTCGCCTGCATGTTGATAAAGTTCGGGATAGCGATAGCAGCGAGGATACCGATGATGACCACAACGATCATCAGCTCGATAAGGGTGAAACCCTTGTTATTCATCTTGCACCTCCTGGTACAATTGTTGGAGCCTTTCGACTCCAGTCCATCGGTCTTACGGTCCGCAAGGACCGTTGATCTCGTCCTTGTGCCCCGCCATCGGGTTCGGGGCTCGGGGACTTTCATGCATCTTCTGTGCCAACCTGCGGTCAGCATTTCACTTACGTCATCGGCTTGTTTTACAGGGTTTTACGGCCTCCTACCGCAGCCCTGTAAAGGGGCGTTGACGTGCGCAACTGCCCGATTGCGTTTCACTTTGCAAGAATTCACCTGTTTCATCTCTACCTTTCAAAACGCCGGGAAAGGGCGTCTTATGCCTTCATCATCATCTCTCGCTCGAGGCCATATCTCTGGATCTTCCTGTACAGCGTGGAAGCGTTTATGCCGAGGATCGAGCTGGCCTTCTTCTTCTGCCAGTTGGTTTCCTCCAGCACAGAGATGAGGTACTCCTTCTCCAGTTCCTCGAGTGTCATCTGGGCCTTGTCGAGGCTGAGGCTGCGCCTGCTGCAGACTCTCGACCTGACTTTGTCAGGCATGTCCTCTACGTCGACCTGCTCGCCCTCCTGGAGGATGACGGCCCTTTCCATGATATTCTCGAGTTCACGGACGTTCCCGGGGAACTCGTACTCGGTAAGGAGATTCATGGCCTCCTTTGTAATACTCTTCTTATCCCCCGTCTTGATCGATGCCTTCTCGAGGAAATGCTCGACAAGAAGGGGTATATCATCGCGCCTGTGACGCAGGGGCGGGATCACTATAGGGATCACATTGAGCCTGTAATAAAGATCTGCCCTGAATGTATCCTCCTGCACCCCCCTCTCCAGGTCGGCGTTCGTCGCGGCGATCAGCCTCGCGTTTACCTTTATCGGCGATGTTCCCCCGACAGGGATGATCTCGCGTTCCTGCAGGACCCTGAGCAGCTTGACCTGGATCGCCGGCGAGGTCTCTCCTACCTCGTCGAGGAAGAAGGTGCCGCCGCTGGCTACCTTGAAGAGGCCGTCCTTATCCTTGATAGCGCCTGTGAAGCTTCCCTTCACGTGTCCGAAGAGCTCGCTCTCGAGGAGGTTCTCCGGCAGGGCGCCGCAGTTGATCGATACGAAGGGGCTCGGTGCGCGCTGCGACCTGTAATGAATCGCCCTGGCGATCAGTTCCTTACCCGTTCCGCTCTCTCCGCAGACGAGGATAGTGCTGTCTGTATCGGCCACCTTGTCGACGAGGGTGAATACCTTGCGGATCTCCTCGCTCTTGCCGATGATTTCTTTGAAATCTGAATTGCTTTTGATCTGTTTCTTGAGGAACTTGTTCTCGCTCTTTACCCTGTGGACATCGAGGGCGTTGCGGATGACCATCTTTATCTGGTCGTTCTTCGCCGCCCGCTTTATCAGGTAATGGAAAGCTCCGTTGTTGAGGGCCTCTATCGCCGTCTTCTGGGAGGCGTAGGCCGTCATTATTATCACCGGGATGCTGGAATCGATCTCCTTGACGGCGGCAAGGAGCTCTATCCCGTCCATGCCCTCCATCCGGATATCGGTGATAACGGCATCGAAGTTCGATTCACTGACCTCTTTCACAGCCTGGTTCCCGTCCGAAGCGGTCTTTACCTTGTACCCCTCCTTCTTGAGCATGATAGAAAGGTACTGGCACATACTCTTCTCATCGTCGACAATCAGAATCTTTTCGCCCGCCATTTATCAGTAACCCCCGGGTTAAGCGATTCGGTCATCCGCCATCGGCGGATCAGACCATCGCGAACTCTTCTTCGTTTGCAATATCTTCTTCAGTCTGTTCGATAACGTAGTGCCGCTCGGGCAGGATGACGATGAACTCCGTCCCTCCATCTTCCGAGCTGCGGACATCTATAAGACCGGAATGGCTCTCGACGATACGCGCCGCGATCGCGAGGCCCAGCCCGGTTCCTCCCTGTCTCGTGGTAAAGAACGGTTCGAATATGTGTGGAAGTACATCCTCGGGAATAGCCGGTCCGTCGTTATGGAACCTGACCTCGACACATTCCTCTTCGGCCCTGTCCTCTGAGAACCGGTGAACGGTCTTGCGTGCGGAAAGGGTCAGCCTTCCGCCGCAATTCATCGCTTCACAGGCATTGTTTCCCAGATTGAGCAGGATCTGCCGTATCTGCTCCTCATCGGCGAAGATCTTCGGGTCCTCCATATTACTGTCGACCTCGATCTCTATACCTTCTCCTGAAGGGACAGCGTTCCTGAGCAGCATCGCGATCTCAGTGAGGCACCTGCTGATGTTGGATGACGAGAAGGAAGGCCTCCGAAGTCTTGCATATTCGAGAAAATCGGATATGATCCTGTCCAGGCGCTCGGATTCTCTTATGATCAGATCCATGAGTTCGGCGTTGTCGCCGGTGAGCCCGTCTATCTCATCCTTCAGCATGTCGATCGATCCACTGATCGAGGCCAGCGGAGCACGGACCTCGTGTGCGATGGCCGCGGACAATTCGCCTACGGCAGCCATCCTGTCCGCCTGCCTGATCCTCTCACGCATCTCTTTGACTTCGGACAGATCCTGGAAGATAGCGATTACTCCCTTGGTCCCGTCCTGCTCATCTTTCAACAGAGATATGCTGATGCCGAGCTGTGCCCTGGAACCGTCGGCCCTGACGATATCGATCTCGTGACGCTGCCTTGGTTTCCCTTTGCGTAAAGCCAGATCCAGTTCCTCAGCAAGGACGGATATATTGGGGAAAGCGTCAAATAACTTCAAGCCAGCCAGTTCCACACTATTATCGAGCTGCAGGATCGATTCCGCCGCTGGATTCACGGTTAGGACCGATCCTTCCGTATTGGCCACGATAAGTCCGCTGCTCATGTTGTCGAGGATGCTGTCGGTGTCGAGCCTGATCTGTCTTATCTCTTTTTCCCTGTCTGAGACTTCTTTGTGCTTGTGCTGCAGGCGATGAGAGACATAGCCGCTCACAATGCCGGTAAAGACAAAAACGGCCACGTTGAGATAGCCTCTAAGAAGCGCCCTGGCGATGCCACCGGAGTGGATGTCGGCAACCCATCCCCCGCCCATGGGAAAGAGGATGCCTTTCAGCTCAAGGACCATGTAGGCCATGTAGGCACATGACACGAAGAGGGCCGTCAATATCCCACCACGGATACCGAAGTATTCACCGCTTACGATGATCGGAAGTATATAGAGGACAGCGAAGAACGAACCGACTCCGCCGCTGAAGTGCAGGAGTGTTGTCACGACGAAGATATCAAGTGCCACAAGCGTCTGGACGATGGTCTTAAGACTGACTCCGGCCCTGAGCGCAAAGAATACGGCACCTGCGCTGAGGTATATCACGCCGAGCAATCCACACATCGCCGTCACCGTCAGCGGCCTGTCCTCGCTCTGGAGGACCATGATGGTCGCACCGACTATCATGGTGGACACGACCATCCGCAGGTAGACCAGCTTTCTGGCGCTTGACTCGTCAGAACCCAATAGTGCACGCGGTGTAAACATCTTCTCCCCCCGGAATCCGGGGTCGCCGGGACTAGCCGGCGACGACAGTAACGAGTTTGAACATCGGAAGGTACATAGCTATAAGCATTCCTCCGACTACCGCACCCATTACAACGATCATAATCGGCTCGATGGCGGCTGTAAGGGCCTCAACTGCCGAGTCAACCTCGTCGTCGTAAAAATCAGCGATCTTGTCGAGCATCTCATCCAGGGCGCCAGTCTGCTCTCCTACCGAGATCATCTGGACTACCATCGGCGGAAATACTCCGCAGGCCTTGAGCGGCTCGGCTATAGTGTTACCCTCACTGATGCTCTGTCTCGTCTCCATGATCGCCCTCTCGAGGACCTTGTTTCCGGCCGTCCTGGCCGTGATCTCGAGTCCGTTGAGAATGGGCACACCACTGGCGATGAGTGTACCGAGCGTACGGGTGAACCTCGCCACGGCGCCCTTGCGGACGACGTTACCGAGGATGGGGAAGTTAAGCAGGACCTTGTCCAGCCTGTACTGTCCACTCTCCGTAGCGTAGTACCTTTTAAATCCTATAAAGCCTCCGACCATGGCGCCCAGCAGCAGCCACCAGTTGACCCGCAGGAAGTTACTGAGCATCATTACGATCATCGTCGGCATCGGGAGCTCGCCGCCGAAGTCGCTGAACATCTTGGCAAAGGTCGGGATAATAAACATGAGCATGAAGACAGTCGCACCGGTGGCGACGCAGAAAACGATCGTCGGATAGGTCAGTGCGCCCTTGACCTTTCGCCTCAACGCATCGGCTTTCTCAAGGTAGACAGCCAGGCGGTTGAGGATCAGGTCGAGGATACCGCCGGCCTCACCGGCGTCGATCATGTTTGTGAACAGGTCGCCGAAGCACTGGTGCTTGCGCATCGCGTCTGCCAGGGTAGAACCGGACTCTACATCCGACATGACATCTGAGACGACCTTCTTGAAGTTGGGCTTCTCGATCTGGCTCGACAGGATATCAAGGCACTGGACCATCGGCAGACCGGCGTTGATCATCGTCGCGAACTGCCGCGTGAAGATCCCCATGTCCTTGACCGTGATCTTGTTCCCGATGCCGAAGTTGATCTGGATATCCTTCGGCTTGTGCCTGATCGAAGTAATAATGATCTTGCGTTTACGCAGGTGATTGATCAGCTCCTGCTTGTTTTCGCACTGATAGTCGCCGGAAAGAACTTCGCCCGTCGGCGTTCTTCCCTTCCAAAGGAATGTGGTCGCCATCGGTTTCCCCCTTAAAAATTACTTCTTGAACTGATAGTCACGGTTGCGCTGCTGCACGCCGCTTTCGGGCCCATCGCCCATCATTTGCTGAAGTTCGACAGGATCACTGCTCCGTCGCAGCGATTCTTCCTTCGTGATCTTCCTGTCGCAGAAAGCCTGGAACAGGGCCTGGTTCATCGTCTGCATTCCGAATTTATGCCCGGCCTGCATCAGGCCGTATATCTGGTGTACTTTATCGTCTCGTATCGTCGCACGGATCGCCGGCGTGCAGGCCATGACCTCACAGACCATGACTCTGCCCTTACCTGAGGCGTGCGGGATAAGCTGCTGCGTAACGACTCCCTCGAGTACGAACGCTAGCTGAGCTCGGACTTGTCCCTGCTGGGCTGCCGGAAAGGCGTCGACTATCCTGTTTATCGATTCGAAGGTCGAGTTGGTATGAAGAGTCGCGAGAGCGAGATGGCCCGTCTCCGCGATAGTCAGAGCGGCAGACATCGTCTCGAGATCGCGCATCTCACCGATAAGGATGACATCGGGGTCCTGCCTGAGGACATGCTTGAGCGCCGTGGCGAAATCGTGTGTATCAGCCTTTACTTCCCGCTGGTTTACGATGCAGTTCTTGTGCTGATGGATATACTCGATCGGGTCCTCGATCGTGATCACATGAGCGTAACGCTCCCTGTTGATCTTGTCGATCAGGCTAGCAAGAGTCGTCGATTTACCGGAACCGGTCGGACCGGTCACCAGGACGAGGCCCTTCTGTTTCTCGGCGAACGTGCTGACGATCGGAGGCAGGCCGAGTTCCTTGAACTCGAGGATATCGAACGGGATCTGCCTGATAGCGACGCTTGTCACGCCTCTCTGCTGGAATACGTTGGCTCGAAATCTGGAGAGGCCCTGGACCCCGAATGAGAAATCCAGTTCCTTGTCATTCTCGAACCGCTTCTGCTGCTCATCAGTAAGAACGCTGTATGCGATCTGTTTGCCGAACTCCGGTGTAACGACCGGATGGGATGTCCCATGCATGAGACCGTCGACTCTCAGCATCGGCGGAACGCCCGCCGTAATATGAAGATCGCTCGCATTTTTGTCTATCATCTCCTGCAACAGGTCTCTGAGATTCAGCATATTGTTCCTTTTTCCCTACTGGTTAGTCGTCTCTCTGAGAACCTCTTCAACGGAGGTCCAGCCGGCCTTGAGTTTCGCGACGCCGTCAGTGCGGAGAGTCAGCATGCCTTCCTTGACGGCCTGGTCCTTTATCTCCATCGACGAACATCTGTTGAGTATCATCTCTCTGATCTCGTTCGATATAGGCATGACCTCGTAAAGGCCGGTCCTGCCCTTGTATCCCGTGTTGCTGCATTTCGCGCAGCCGACGGGCTCGAAGATATCGAATGGCGGTTCATCCTCAATGCCGAGTTCACGCATGACTTCCGGATGGATCTCTTCCTTTTTCTTGCAGTTGTCACACAGCCGGCGGATAAGCCTCTGCGCCTGGATCAGGTTGGTCGAACTCGCTACGAGGAACGGTTCGACTCCCATATCGATCATCCTGTTGATCGTACTGGGCGCGTCGTTTGTATGAAGGGTACTCAGCACAAGGTGACCGGTGAGCGCCGCTTTTACCGCGATAGATCCGGTCTCGAGGTCTCGGACCTCACCGACCATCACGATGTTCGGATCCTGGCGAAGGAACGCCTTGAGAGCCGCCGCGAAGGTCAGTCCGATCTCCTCGTGAACGTTTACCTGGTTGATCCCCTCGAGGTTGTACTCGACCGGATCCTCGGCGGTCATGATGTTGTGGTGCGGAAGGTTGATCTTGTGAAGGGCGGAGTAAAGAGTAGTAGTCTTTCCGCTACCGGTCGGACCGGTTACGAGCACCATGCCGTACGGCGATTCGATCGCCTCGAGGAACTTCTCCAGCGCTTCCGGCTGGAATCCGAGCTTGGTAAGATCTATCTGGAGGTTGCTTTTGTCGAGGATTCGCATAACGATCTTCTCGCCGAAGATCGTGGGAAGAGTGCTGACACGAAGATCGATCTTCTTTTTGCCGATCCTGATCTTGATACGGCCGTCCTGCGGTACCCGCTTCTCGGCGATATCGAGCTCTGCCATGATCTTCAGACGAGATGTTATCGCGCCTCTCATCTTGATCGGGGGCTGCATCATCTCGTGCAGCTGGCCGTCTATCCTGAACCGGACCCTCATCATCTTCTCGAACGCCTCGATATGAATATCACTGGCGCCCTTGTTCACAGCATCTGATATGAGTGAGTTTACAAGCTTTACTACCGGGGCGGCCTCGTTCTGCGCCTCTTCGAGCCCCATGTCATCTTCCATCTCCTCGACGATCTCGAAGTCTTCGTCCTCGATATCACGCATCACTTCGGCAAGCGAGTCGGCCGAATCGTAGAACCGGTCGATCGCTCTCTTGATAGCCGTTTCGGTGGCGACCACCGGACGTACTTCGAGACCGGTGATGAATTTGATGTCATCGATAGCGAAGATATTGTCGGGATTAGCCATCGCCAGAGTAAGGACCCTGCCTTCCCTGGAGATGGGTACGACCTGGAACTTGGTCGCGACCTCTGACGGGATAAGCTCAACGGAGTGCTCCTCCGCCTCGAGCTCGTCGAGGTCGACCGCGGGTACCTGGTACTGCTGCGAGAGGAACTCGGAGAATGCTTTCTCTGAAATCGCTCCCGTCTTTACCAGGTTGTAGCCGAGACTGCCGCCGGACTGCCCCTGCTCCGAAAGAGCCAGTTCGAGCTGGTCCTGGCTGATCAGACTCGACTCGATCAGCTGGTTAGCTATATTGTCTTTCAAGGACTTCCTCCGCCCGGATTTCAATCCTCACGAACCTGATGCAAATCCTCATCCACTCGAACTGTCGTGAGCGTTATTCTGCCTGAATTAGTACTTCAGCCCTTAATTTCATCTTCCTGACCGCAATAAGCATGCCACGGGATGACAGGCAGGTTAACGGAATGAGAGTCAACGGTTTTCAGAATGGAAGAGGGGTCCGGGGCATACATCAGCAGGTCGGAAACTGAAAATCCGGCTTCTTCGAAAACGCCTTTCTACAGGGGATTATCGGAGAATCCGCCGAACGGGCATCTGGCCGCTTAAAGAGCCCCGGCCGGATGCAGCTTGCACGCGGATTCGCAGATTGCAAGGCAGCCTTTATACATCGAAAGTTGTCAATGGTGTTAAGATTCGTTTACCTTATGTCGGATTTTCTGCCATCAGAAGAGGTTGCGCAGCCGGCGGGCCGTGTCAGTCGAAGAGCCGCCAGTTTATTCCAAAGCGGTAGTGCGAGCCGGGCATGTACATCCCCGGCACAGTCTCGTACTTCTCGTCGAGGATGTTCTTCATCTCGAACTTCACGACCGCGCCCATCACGGTTATGGAGGCAGAAAGATCGAGCAGGGCGTAGCGCCCCAGTTCAGTCCCGTGGAAGAAGCGGCTCCCCGTATCCGAGGCGAATACTCCGATCGTGAAGAGTTCCGTCTTCTTGAACGATGGGCGGCTCAGCCAAAGCCCGCCGTGGACGTGATATTCGGGAATGCCCGGTGTTATCTCGGCCCTGTCGGCGAACCAGTACCCCGTCAGGCGCCAGTGGTAATCGAAGGACGCGAGACCTGTAGATCCTCCGCCTCTCAGGGAGGCGCGCAGCCCGAAGACGTCGTCACTTCCCTCTGACATATATACCGAGGGATCGGAACCCTCGAGGATAATTCTGCTCCGCTCGAACCTGGCGAACAGGTCCGTCGTCACAGCTGTCCCGTAACCGAGGGCCAGCGATATCTCGTCAGAGGTCTCGTGTGTGAGGTTCGGATTTCCGGCCGTGCTGAGTGGATCGGCGTTCGGGAGGTACGGCAGCTCGGGCTGGTAAAGTTCTTCCGTGGTCGGCGTCCGGACGCGTCTCGCAATGATCAGGGTCTGGTACAGGCCCCTCTTATTCCCCCTCGAAAGGGCAGCCTCTCCACTTGCGTAGAATCCCGATCCGGTCATGGTTCCAGCCGAGATGCCGCCTCTCCACCGGAAGGCTCCGGCATCTCCGCCGGCAGATATCCCGCCCTCGAAGCGATCGACATCTGGGGAGAACGGAATACGAAACAGGCGGTTCTCGAAGGCTGCTCGTTCAGCAGAAACAAAACTCTTTATGGCGGTCGAACCGGCGAACCCATGCCAGGTGACCGCGCCTCCGAAGACGAGGCCCGAGGTCATCCCGGTCCTCCTGTCCATCTCGACCATCCGCTGCCTGAGTGATACCTCGAGACCGCTCCTCACATACCTGATCTCCGAATCGAGACCGCTGTTCCTCACACTCTCCGGGGGTATAAGAGAGTCACGGATATAGGGCCAGTTTCGCGTGCCGTTGTAGGTGTCCTCGAATGTCCTCAACCTCACAAGCACCCTGTCGCCGGCTTTCCCCCTCAGCGTCAGGTCGAGCAGTACCGATCTCGAGTTGTACTCCCCTACCAGGGCGGTCGGATCATCGACGACCGATTCAAAGAAATCCTGCATGTACTCGTCGTACGCTATCGTGCCGTTGATGAACGCATCGGGTGATGAGAACCATGCCTTGCGTGATTTTCGGCCGTTAGCTCCCCACGTGAAATCACCTGCCGCCATAGGGGGTTCCCTTCCCCCCTCTTCGATGACGATATTTATCACGCTTCCCGATTCGGCCCTGCCGGTCAGCGAAGGAGATGATGAATAGATCACTTCCACCCATCGTACCCTTGAGAGGGTAAGGAACCTCGCCAGCGGATCCTCGTTGTACGGATCATTGTAAGGCACGCCGTTGACGAGCAGGGTTAATCCCTTGATGGTCCTGCCGTCCACGGAATAACGGGTCTCCGATCCGGGGGGACCGTTCTGGAGGATGCTGACCCCGGGCAGATGCTCGATGATATCCTCTATAGTATTGATGTCGAATCTGGCGAGTTCCTCAGCGGTGATCACGAAGATCTCCCCGGGAAGGGTGAGCGTATCACCCGCCGCCGAAAGGTATGCTCCCCCGTACCTCGACGCTTCGCTTCCGGACCCGCCCGCGGGGACGAGCAGGGCAAGGGCTGACAATAACAAGAATGACCCTGCAATGCGGGGCCGGTAAAGATCCTTAAGACGTGTCATATGATGATATTGTGGGCAGGATGCCTGCCGGTCAAGCCGAAAGTCCAGATGCGATCCTGCGAAGCTCCCTGACAGAGTCGTATGGAACCTCGATTTCGCCGATGGAAGCCTTCATCGCCTCGTCAAAATGGTAGTCGGATCCGCCCGTACAGACCAGTCCGCGCCTCTCCGCCTCCTTTACTGCGAGCCTCGATATCTCCTCTGTGTGATTCGGGTGCCAGGCCTCGATTCCCTCCACCCCGCAGCCGAGGATCCGGTCCCGGAGCTTCTTTTTCCTGATGTTAGCTCCGGGGTGCGCCCATACGGCGACACCTCCCGCCCCCTTGATGACAGAGATGACATCTTCGAGTGACAGGACCTTCTTTGGAACGTAGCACGGCGCTCCGTAACCGAGGAACCTGTCGAACGCCTCCTGAAACCCGGTCACGATCTCCTTGCGCATGAGGACCCTGGCGACGTGCGGCCTGCCTACGGTCCCGGCGCCGGCGTCATCCATTATCTCCTCAAGAGTAACCGGTAATCCGAGATCCTGAAACTTCTCGGCGATCTTTTCCGCCCGTTCAGCCCTGCCCCTCTCGAGATCATCCAGGACAGAGGACAGCCTCTCGTCTTCCAGGCCTACGCAGTATCCGAGTATATGAATGTCGAGATCATTTTCCTTCACGCTGAACTCGATCCCCGTAACGATATCGACACCAAGTGCGTCTCCGGCCCCGATCGCTTCGGGCTGCCCGGCCACAGTGTCGTGATCCGCTATCGATACGGCGGAAAGGCCCGCATCGGCGGCGACGCGCACAATCGCCTCCGGGGACATAGCACCGTCAGAGTAGTATGAATGTATGTGAAGGTCGCAGGAGGAAATGGAGTTCATCCGGTTCTTTCAGCTTACTGTGCTGTACTTCTTCATCTTGTCCGATATCTCGCGGAATGTCACGTCGACGATGTAGACTTCCTCAAAATGCTCTCTCGCTTTGTCGGAAAATTCCAGGGACTCATACGCGAGGCCGAGATTGTAATGAATCCCGAGGTTGTCACCGCCAGTATTCTTCGCCAGCTCCAACCCGCGGTTGAGCTGCTTTACGGCGAGACGCGGATTGTCGAGGAGCAGGAAGCAGTGCCCTATCATCTCGAGGCTGCGCAGCTGAAGCTGCTCCGACCTCGACGAGATCTGCAGTTCCTTGATAGCCTCATTGTATAGAGCCATCTCGATGTAGGCCATCCCCAGATCGTAGTGGCTCCTGAAATCGTCCTCTTCGACATCGCTTGTTATCTCACTCGTGATCTCGTTTGTGATCTCTTCGGTGAACTTCTCCGCATCGACATCAGACGCCTCTACTGCGGCATCCTCCGCTTCGAGGATATCGGAGAGATCGTCTTCCAGAGGAGTGGCGGCAGGTTCATCCTCCGCACCTTCCTCGATCACATACTCCTCTACCGGCGCTGCTGCCGCGGGAGGAGACACCGGTTCCACCACAGGTTCGACTGGAGGTTCCACCGGTATCTCGAATTCCCTCGCAGCGGGCTCATCCGGCACCGCCGGAATCTCATATTCCTGTACTTTTTCGGCTTCCGGCTCCACCACCGGCTCTACGACTGGTTCTACGACCGGCTCTGCTTCTACTTCAGGCTCGGCGGGTATCTCATACTCAGCTTTCGGAGCCTCTGCCGGCGGGGCCTGCTCTACGACCGGTTCCACGACCGCCGGGGTCACGGCTTCCGCGGGAGTCTCCTCGACAACATGTGTCGCCGCCGGAGCTTCCTCCGCCACGGGCTCTGCCGCCGCTTCCGGATCGCTTCCTACAGCTTCCGCTGTCGCGTCAGTATCAATTTCTTCTACAGTAAGATCGGGTTCGCCATCCGTGTCATTTCCGTCACCCAGCTCGATACACTCGGAGAGGACCTCCTCGATCTTGGCCTGCTCGTCGGCACTCAGGGATTCCCGGAGAAGGTCGAGCTTACACCGGTATCGGTCCGTTTTTTCCTCGTCACCGTTGCCATTGCTTTTTATGATGAGGCGAGCGAAGATCTCAGCCGCTGATATCTTCAGACCTAACTGCGTCAATACCTCGGCTGATTTCGCGTGCAGCTCCTCGTCATCCGGTACAAGTTCGAGTACAGATTCGACCTTCGGGAGGACCATCTCGGGCCGCACCCCGGCCTCGTCGGCAATGACGACCTCGAAATACTGGATGAACAGGTTTGATGCCTCACCGATGAACTTCTGCTTTGCCTTCAGTTCTCCGAGCTTGTATATCGATTCGAGCCTGTTGGGCACGACTCTGAGGATCTTCTTGCATACGGCTACCGCGTTATTGTACAGGGCGACCTTTTCGTAATTGTCCACGGCCTTTTCAAACGACGAGACGGCCTGCATCTTGTCATCGGCCCGGAGGTAGATATCGCCCAGTTCGTTGTAGAGGTTCGGATTGCGTGACTCGACCTGGAGAAGTTTCTTGTAAGCCTCTATGGCTTCACCGACCTTCCCCTTCTTGAGGAAGGTCTGAGCCTTGTTCCTCAGCTGACTGGACTTGCTCACAACCCCACCTCGCTTCTCTCCCTGTACCCCTGGAGTTCCCAGACAACCGAACCTTCCTTGAATACGACCGCGGCGTGGTTTTCACCGGCTCGGGACGGTATCTCGCGATAGTCCTCCACGTCGTAGATCACGAAATCAGCTTTCTTGCCCACTTCCAGAGATCCCACTTCATCCTCCATCCCGACAGCGCAGGCGGCGTTGTACGTCGCCGCGACTATCGCTTCCGCCGGGATCATACCCATCTGGGAGCAAGCTATTGATACGGCGAGCGGCATCGAATGCGACGGCGCGCTCCCCGGATTGAAATCAGTAGAAAGGGCGACCGCCACGTCGGAGTCGATCATCTCCCTGGCAGGCGCGTAATGTCTTGAGGCAAGCCCGAACGAGGTCGCCGGCAGGAGTACCGCTATCGTGGAACTTCCCGAGAGCGCCTCTATCCCCGACGCGGTCACCTTCGTAAGGTGCTCGACAGAGACAGCGCCCATCTCGACGGCGAGCTCTGTCCCGCCCAGGGCGAAGATCTCGTCGGAGTGTACCTTGAGGCCGAAGCCGTGCCGCTTCCCCGCCTCCAGTATCCGTCTCGTCTCTTCCACGTCGAATACGCCTTTCTCGCAGAAGACGTCGATGTACTTCGCGAACCCCGCTTCCGCTACCGCCGGCATCATCTCATCGATCAGGATGTCGACATACTTTTCATCATCTTTTCCGCCGGGCGGCTTGTGATGCGCTCCCATGAAGGTCGATACCACGTCAAGGGGCGTTCCCGCCGCCAGCCGTGCTATCACCCGGAGCTGCTTCATCTCGCTTTCGAGGTCGAGCCCGTAACCGCTCTTGATCTCGATCGTCGTGACGCCCTGCTCGAGCATCTTGAGGATACGACGCCTGCTCTTCTCGAACAGCCGGTCCTCGTCTATCTCGCGCACTTCCCGGACGGAACGCTTGATCCCTCCGCCGCGCTTGTCGATATCGAGATAGCTGTCCCCCCTGATCCTCGCTTCATACTCGTCGGCCCTGTAGCCAGCGAATACCGCATGGGTGTGAGGATCGACCCAGCCGGGCATTACGACCCGGCCGTCGGCAAATATCGTTGAAGTGACTTCTGAGCCCCTGACGGCGGCCTTGACCTCGTCCTCGGTCCCGGTAGCGACTATTCGTCCACCGGATACGGCGATAGCGCCGTTCTTCACGAGACCGGGATCGGCTAGATTTCTTCCTCTGCGTGGTCCCTTTTCGCCGCTTCGACAGGTTATAAGCTGTCCGGCGCCGAGGAGCATCAGATCTACCGAGTCAGGCAAGCGCCACTCCTTGCATAATCGAACCACAGGCCCGTCCAAACACGGGCAAAATGCATAAATCGTGTATCGCGAAAGAGGTACCCTGTTTCGAACCGTTTCGGACCGGCCGATGCGGAAGGGTAATTATTTTCCCAGCATCGGAAGGTCAAGCCCTGCATCTTTCGCTTTTTCAATGGCTATTGTATAGCCGGCATCGGCGTGTCTTGCAACTCCTGTGCCAGGGTCATTATTGAGGCAACGCGCTAATTTTATACGACCTTCCGGCGTTCCGTCGGCTACCACGGCGATGCCCGCATGGATCGATAATCCCATGCCCACGCCGCCCCCGTGATGGACCGAAACCCATGCCGCTCCACTCGAAGTATTGAGGAGCGCATTGAGGATCGGCCAGTCGGCCACAGCATCGCTGCCGTCCTTCATCGCCTCTGTCTCCCTGTACGGTGAGGCGACCGACCCGCTGTCGAGATGATCGCGTCCTATGACGATCGGTGCGCTGATCTCCCCGCTGGCGACGAGGTCATGTATCGCCAGGCCGAGTCTCTCCCTCTCGCCGTACTCGAGCCAGCATATTCTCGCTGGCAGTCCCTGGAAGGCGACCTGCTCGCGGACCATCCTGATCCAGCGGCAAAGCGATTCGTTCTCGGGGAACATCTCCAATACAAGGTCGTCTGTCCGCCAGATATCCTCCTTCCGGCCCGAGAGGGCGATCCAACGGAACGGCCCCTTGCCTGTGCAGAACATCGGCCTGATGAAGGCGGGAACGAATCCTGGGAAATCGAAGGCGTTCTCCAGGCCCCCGGTCTGAGCCTGTCCGCGGATGTTGTTACCGTAGTCGAATACGATCGATCCCTTCTTCTGCAGGTCGAGCATCGCCTGCACGTGAAGCACGATCGACTCGGTTGCCTCCTTGATGTACCTGTCGGGATCGCTCTTCCTCAGTTCGGCAGCTTCCTCGAGGGTATATCCCCTCGGCACATATCCGTTGAGAGGATCGTGTGCGGAGGTCTGATCGGTCACCACGTCGATGACGATGTCCCTTTTCGCCAGCTCGGGGAAGACGTCCGCCGCGTTCCCGACAAGCCCTATGGACAGTGGCTTTTTCGCCTTCACAGCTTCTGCGGCTTTGGCCAGCGCAGAGTCGAGGTCCGTTTCCATGATATCGCAATACTTCGTCTCGAGGCGTCTCTTGATCCGCTCCGGATCGACCTCGACTATGAGGCAGACGCCGCCGTTCATCGTCACGGCGAGGGGCTGGGCGCCGCTCATCCCGCCGAGTCCGCCGGAGAGTACGAACCTCCCGGCGAGCGTTCCGCCGAAGTGCTGATTCGCACACTCGGAAAATGTCTCATATGTGCCTTGGAGGATCCCCTGTGTGCCGATATACATCCAGGAGCCGGCCGTCATCTGGCCGTACATCATCAGGTCCTTCGACTCGAGCTCCCAGAAGTGTTCCCACGTGGCCCACTTCGGAACGAGAAGTGAGTTGGCGATAAGGACCCTCGGCGCCCCCTCATGAGTCGGAAACACTGCGACCGGCTTGCCCGACTGCACGAGAAGTGTCTCGTCGTTACCGAGGCGCTTGAGCGTATCGATGATCGCGTGGTAGCAGTCCCAGTTTCTCGCAGCCTTGCCTGTCCCCCCGTACACGACCAGCTCGGCCGGGTTCTCCGCGTTCTCGGGATCGAGGTTGTTCATCAACATTCTCATCGCCGCTTCCTGGAACCACCCCTGGCAGGATATCTCGTTGCCGCGTGGAGCTCTGATTTCTTCCGGACTCATTTCCAGTTACCTCCGAACAAGGTTTCGATTATCAGCGTAACATACTGTATTAAAATGTCTTATGTCACAACGTCCCGCCCTGCGGAACGGGGAATACTTTACACTATCCCGGCCCCTCTGGCAACCGTAAACGGGCATTTACTCTCCGCCTCCATCGAACCAGTCCGCCGCTGATCCGGCCGCGTCATCGGCGGATGATACAAGCCTCGCTTTCACCGGCAGGGACGAGAGGACAGTCGCCGCATACCTCTTCGTTCCCAGGCGGGGATCCATCAGCACAGCCACTCCGCGGTCATCCTTCCGTCTGATGAGCCGGCCGACCCCCTGTCTGAGCCTGAGGATCGCCTCGGGAAGAGAGAGGCGGGTGAAGGGATTCCCTCCCGCCGCCTGCATCCTCTCCGACCTCGCCTCGATGACAGGCTCCGATGGAACGGGAAAGGGAAGCTTCGGGATCACGAGTATCTCGAGCTCTCCACCGGGGAAATCGACTCCCTCCCAGAAGGAGGCCACGCCGAGCAGTACCGCTCCGCCTGTCGACCTGAATACCGACGCGAGTTCTTCCCGGCTCCTGCCTCCTCCCTGCACGAGGAGTTCCCCTCCGAACCCGAGGTCCTCGAGTTCGTCCCTCGTCGCGAGGCACATCCTGTACGAGGTAAAGAGGGCCATTATCCTTCTGCCTGTCGCCTCGGAGAGGCCGGCGATCATCTGCCCTACATGACCGGCAAACGAGGCGTCATTCGGATCGGTACTGTTGCTCGTCCTCATGATGAGGAGATTGCGCTCATAGTCGAAGGGCGAACCGGCAAGCAGGTTGACCGGCTCCTTCCCCGTCAGCCCGATGCCGAGTCGTTCCATAACATAGTCGAAGGATCCGTTCTCGGCCAGGGTGGCGGAAGTAAAGACTGCCGACGTGGTACGCTCCTCGAGGTAATCGGCGAAGCGCCTGTCGATCTCGAGGGGGGATCCGCATATCGCCGCGACCCTGCCACCACCTGTCCATTCTATCCAGAAGACTCCGTCCGGGTCACCGCCGTCCTGGAGGTATCTCACCGCCTCGACAAGTCCCTCGAGCTCTTCGTCGACGAAGCGCAGTTCGTTCTGCATGACGGCCATCGACTTCGGCGCGCTAGTGCTACAAAATGGATTAAGTAATGTTCGTATTTCATTGCTGATAAGATAATAGCGATTGAACGTGTCCTCCACTTCATCGAACATGTCATCGCCGTATCGTGTCCGTGTCCCCGGCGCTCCACCGGCCGACAGGGATGCCGCGGTGGAGAATATCGCTGCGTAGGCAGCCTCCAGTTCGGCCTTCTTCGCCGACAGGATCTGCACCTTCCCCTCCCAGCTCTCTCTGCCATCCCCGCCTCCCGGAGAGCTGAGCTCGAGCGCGAACATCTTCCATCTCTCGGAGATTGGCGAGACCGGCTCGACCTGGTCGAATATCCTCTCGAGGGTATTCTCCGATATCCGGATCGAGAGGTTGTCCATCACGCACTTCTCGAGATGGTGCGCCTCGTCGAAGATGACCCGGCTGTACGGCCCGAGGACGGTGCCTCCCTGCCTGTAGTCAGTCATCAGAAGGGCGTGGTTCACAAAGAGGATTGCAGCCTCGACTGCTCTCTTCCTCGCCAGAAGCAGGGGACAGCTCCCCGCGTGGGAGCAGGCCTTCATCAGGCATCTCGGTGGGGCCGATATAGAGCGGGCGGGAAAAGGCCTTGCCAGGGACGGAATCGACTCGGCCGTACCATCGGATGACAGGGCGGCGGCTATGCCGAGCCTGAGCGCCGCTTCCGGGTCATCACCTGCGAGCCTGACGGTACGGGAGACGAGCTTTCGCGAGCAGATATAGTTCTCCCTCCCCATCAGCCGTTCAACAGGGAGGCCGAAGCCTGTCAGCGATCTCAATATGGGAAGTTCCTTTTCGAGCAGCTGCTGCTGGAGGTTTTTTGTATGTGTGGAGATGACGACCCGCTCGCCGGTCTCTGCGGAGAAGATCGCCGACGGGATGAGATAGGCCAGAGACTTCCCCGTTCCCGTACCTGCCTCGACGAAAGATATCTCGTCCCTGGCCAGCGCCGTCATCACTGTCCTGGCCATCTGTGCCTGCCCCTCCCTCTTCTCGCCGAGGGCCTCCTGTATCCGGCTGATATCGCGTTCGATCGCGCTCTCGAGTTCGGCAGGATCGACCTCTCTCCGCGTCGCGGCAGCGCCCTGCTGCACCGACGCGGGCTCCGGGCCTGGCTTCTCGAAGAGGTCATCTTTGCCGGAGGCTGTGACCGTGGCGCGCTCGATGATATCTACACCTGAAAAACCGGTCTCGCGCGCGAACCGCAGTAAAAGAGCGGGCGGTACGGGGCCCGCCGCTATCAGTGAGCGCAGGCGCTCTCCGGCACCCGGCTCGTTGAGCGATTCCCTGTCAGTATGGGGAACGAGATCGAGAAAAGCCTCTGCGCCAGGCATCGGGATCCTCCTCCGCCCCTGCTATTCCCTGCTGCGCTTCGTCCCTCTGATAGCGCAGAACTCCCCGCACATCGTGCAGAGGTCCTCCGACCCGGCAGGACTCGCGTCAAACATATCCCTGGCCTTTTTCGGATCCATACTCGAATCGAGAGCGGTCTCCCAGTCGAGTTTCGCTCTTGCCGTCGAGATCTTCCTGTCCCAGTCGGCCGCGCCCCGGACACCCTTGGCTATATCGCCCGCGTGGGCCGCTATCCTCGTAGCGATGACTCCGTCTCGCACGTCGGCCACCGATGGGAGCCTCAGATGCTCGGCCGGTGTGACGTAGCAGAGGAAATCAGCCCCGTGCCAGGCAGCCACAGCGCCGCCTATCGCGGCGGTGATATGGTCGTATCCCGGCGCGACATCGGTCACGAGTGGGCCGAGCACGTAGAAAGGCGCTCCGCCGCAGACCTTCTTCTGCAGGAGCATGTTCGTGGGGATCTCGTGGATAGGCACATGCCCCGGTCCCTCGACGAATACACTGACTCCCGCCTTCCTCGCCCTGTCGACGAGTTCTCCGATGACGAGCAGTTCTCCGACCTGGGGCCGGTCGGTCGAATCGGCGATCGCCCCCGGACGCAGGCCGTCCCCGAGGCTGAGGGCGAAATCATATTCATGCGCGAGCTCGAGGAGCTCATCGTAATATTCGTAGTAAGGGTTTTCCTTTTTGTTCTTCACGATCCACTGGAGAAGGAAACAGCCGCCGCGGCTGACGACTCCCGCCGTCCTGGTCATAGCGACCTCTTCAGCGATCCGCCTGACGAGCCCGCAGTGGATCGTCATGAAATCTACACCGTCCTTCGCCTGGCGCTCGACCACACCGAGGAAATCCTCTTTCGTGGCGTCCGCTATCTCTCCGCCTCTTCTCGTTACCTCGACGATCGACTGGTATATGGGAACCGTCCCGACAGGGACGGTACATTTATCGAGGATCGTCCGCCTTATCGCGTCGATATCGCCTCCGGTAGAGAGGTCCATCACCGCATCCGCACCGGCTTCGAGCGCGACTTCGAGCTTCTCCAGTTCGATCGATGGATCGTCATGGTCCGGGCTCGTCCCGATGTTGGCGTTGACTTTTGTACTGAGCCCTTCGCCTATCCCTATCACCCTGCTGTGAGCGCGCGCGTACCCGTTAATCACGACCCTGCCGTCAGCGACAAGGGCCCTGAGCTTTTCGGGATCGATTCCTTCGAACTGCGCGACTTCCTTTAGCGCGGGCGTTATCTCTCCAGCTCTGGCCTTTTCGACTTCCGTCAAGCGGAGCCTCCTCTCGTATCCTCGTTTCCAATCAAGGGCACTCCATTATAATCGACAGGCGGTGCCCTTGCTACTACGATTTTAAGGGATTATCAGAAGTTCTCGGTCAGGGATATGTGGATGAGCATACCGTCGAGGGCGATCCTCTCACCCATACCGAAACTCAGCGCCACCGTTCCGAGTTTCGAGGAAGACATAAGTCCGAATCCGAGCCCGTCGAGGAACTGCCAGCCGGTATCTTCCCTGTAGTACGCACCGGCGTCGTAGAAGAGGAATATCCTCGACGCGCCGCCGAAGCGGTACTCGAAATTGGCCCAGGCTACCTTCTCGCCACGGAACTGGTTCTCACGGTATCCCCTCAGGCTCCTCGCCCCGCCGATCGGGTAGGTCTCCGCCGGGTTTACCGGATCCTTCGAGAAGACGCCCTCGGAGACGATCCTCGTGTAGAACGACTGCCCCGTAAAGGCGGGCAGTTCGAGATTGCCCTCGACCCCGTAGAGGAACTGGCTGTCCGTATTGGTCTGGCCCGAAACGTATTCCTTGCGCAGCGCTCCCTCGAGCCTCAGGGAGAGCAGGGCGCGTCCCGGCCATATCGATCTCGCACCGGCGCGGAACCTGTGGCGCACGCTCCTGTCGAGAAGTGGATCGTTCTGCGGCACATTGTTGTCCCAGGTGTAGCCGGCGACGATCTCGCTGCCTGGGCCGGTGCCCAGGCTCATGTCGAAGCCGACCATCGTGTAATCGTACAGCGTATCGTACACGTCCTGCCTCAACTCGGCATCGAATCCGGGAGGCAGGCCCAAGAAGAAATCCTCCGAATACCTGAAGTGCATCGTCCGGTAGCTCAGACCATCGTCGAGCCACCTGAAGTCTACGTCCCTGCCGCTCCCGCCGATGTTCCTCAACGCGATATCGACAGATCCGTTCGTGACGTACCCTTCACCCTCTTTCTTCGCGAAGCCGAATATCCCCTGAATCGAATTGCCCCTGTTCTTCTCTTCAACGGGAATCCTCACATCGACCAGTCCCGGGCCGAGCCTGTTGACTTCGGGCTTCCCTACAGAGGTGAACAGCCCCGAAGCGGAAAGATAACGCGGCGCGCGCGCCAGTTTCTCCTCATCGAAGGCATCTCCCGCCTTGAGCCTCGAGGTCTGCAGGGCAAGCGAGGTGTCAGTCTTTGTGAGGCCGTCGAAGACGATCGTCTCCACCACAGATTCCTCTCCGCCGTAAACGGCGAAGGTGAGGTCGACCGTATTCGTCTCTTCGTCATACTCGAATCCTGTCATCCATACCTGCGCGTATGGGTATCCCGAACTGTTGAGTTCGGAGAGGAGCGCCGTCATCGCCAGCTCCAGATTGAATGGGTCGAACGGGCTCCCGCTCGTTACACCGAGCCTTTCAGCGATCTCATCAGCAGGGATGACTTCCGAGCCGCTGACCGTCACTTCGCCCGTCCTGGCCCGGCTGCCCTCCGAGATCAGCATCGTGACCTCGACCGCTTCTCCCCTGAGCAAGGTATCGACGGCGGCGCGGGCTCCGAGCAGTCCGGCGGAGAAACAGATCGAGTCGATCCGGCCCAGCTCGAGATCGATAAGCGAATCGCTCATCTGAGCCCCTTCACGCAGCCAGCTGCCCCGTCCAAGGGCGCCGGCATCGAGCGTCTCGAGTCCTTCCCATCTCACCTTCGAGATCCATCGGGTCACGGAAGTACTGTCGCCGACTTCCTGGGCGGGCCCGCCGCCGGCAGCGGACGCACCCCCACACACGGCGGCAAAGAGTGCCGCGGCGAGAATCGCCGTTAACAGTACCGCTCTAGAAGTAGGCGCGGCTTTCCAGCTTGAAAGCATGGACTGTCCTTACCTCTCCGTTATAGTCCTTCTCCCTGTGCCCGTTATAATTTATCCCGAAGCTGATGAACTTCGTAAACCTGTACTGTCCCACGATGGTCCAGTCCTGTCTCAGACCCTCCTCCAGGAAAAAGAGGGGTTTCCCCTCGCTCGACTTCTCGTTGGTCCATGTGAGCCTGAGAAGGGCGTTCAGGTGGATCTTCTCTCCTATCGACGCGTCGACCGAGGGTGTTCCGAATATCGAGACCTGTTCCGCAGCTGAGACTTCGTCCTTCCTCTCCTCCGCGCCCCCTTCGATCGCAAGCTTGACGGACGGCCTGAGCCTCCACGCGAGGATTACCGAGCCCTCGAGGCTCTCGACCCTGTACATCTGGCCGGCGGCCCCTGTGACCATCCGCGAACTGAGCGAGGTCTCTCCCTGGAAGGTCAGTGTAAAAGACTTCCTGGGTATAAGCTCGAACCTGCCCTGTATCTCTCTCGTGTATCTCTCGATCGAGACATCCTCGCTGCGGTTGTCCTCTTCGTCCTCCCTGAAGAGAACGAACCTGAGGTTGTATCCTTTTACGTCTCCGAGAAAACCCCACTCGCTCCGGATACTGTTCTTCCCGTAAAGCGTCCACTGGTCCTGCTGCAGGAAGGATGGGTCGAGAAGATAGAGCCTCGCCAGTTCATCGGAACTCGACCTCTCTACGACGGAGAAGAAGTTGTCGACCGATACGTTCCTTCTTATCCATTCCCATGTTCCCGTATCGAGAGAAGGCATCAGTGACAACCCTCTCACACCGCTTCCTATGCTGAGCCGCCATGAGAGCTCGACGGTGCGGACGGGAACGGCATCTTCGGCGGGAAGGAAGATGACCATGTAGTCGCCCCTGTTCTGCCCGACCTCGTTCCCCTCCTCATCGTAGTCGCCCTGGTTCTCCCCGACATATACCACCGCTTTTTCGAGCTTCCTGTCGACTCCCGAGCTTATCCTGTAGCTCAAATCGTTCGTAACGGAGCCGGCCCACCACGCGTCCCTGTAGCGCAGCCTGCCGAGGTCGTGCCTTGCGGAACCGCCCGTATCGGCATACTCGGTATTTCTCCTGCTGCCGACCACCTCTACTATCGCCTCTCCGGAAACGAACCCCGCGTCTATCCTTATCTCGTCATTCTCCCTCGACCTGTTCCATTCGCCA